>SAUS01000023.1 GCA_004000625.1 Candidatus Cibiobacter qucibialis
GGCATCTGCCGCACCTCGCTCGCCGTATCGGCACTTAGAATTATGCGGTATTGCCCTTAAACAAAAACAGCGCCCGCTTATTCAGCAGGCGCTGTTCTTAATTCATGCTATCTGTCGATCAGACCAATTCGATAATGGCCATTTCGGCAGCGTCACCGCGGCGCATACCAGTCTTGATAATACGGGTGTAACCACCATTGCGGTCAGCGTACTTGGGTGCATAAACGTCCATAACCTTCTTGGCAACATCCTCTTTGGTGATGTAGCTGAAGATCTGGCGCTTGGTATGCAGGTCGCCGCTCTTGCCGAGGGTGACCATCTTTTCGGCCATAGCGCGAACTTCCTTAGCGCGGGTAACGGTGGTTTCAATCTTGCCGTTCTCAAACAGGTAAGTGACCATCGCACGCAGCATGGCGTTGCGGCTATCGGTAGCGCGGCCGAGCTTTCTAGTACCGGGCATTCCGTTTCACTCCTTTACAAATCAGTTGTCTTCGTCTTTGGTAAGCGTAAAGCCCAGGCTGTCCAGCTTTGCCATGACTTCCTCGAGGCTCTTGCGGCCAAGGTTGCGCACCTTCATCATGTCGTCCTCGCTCTTGTTCACAAGGTCGCCCACGGTGTTAATGCCGGCACGCTTGAGGCAGTTGAAGGAACGGACGCTCAGGTCCAGCTCTTCAATCGTCATCTCAAGGGCCTTTTCCTTGCCCTTTTCGTCGTTTTCGACCATGATTTCGGTCTCAGCGGCTTCATCGCACAGGTTCACAAACAGGTTCAGGTGCTCGGTCAGCACGCGTGCAGAAAGGCTCAAAGCCTCCTGTGCACTGGTGGTGCCGTCGGTCCAAACCTCAATGGTCAGCTTATCATAGTCGGTGATCTGGCCAACACGGGTGTTTTCCACCGTGTAGTTGCACTTGAGCACCGGGGTATAAATGCTGTCCACCGGCAGGGTGCTGATATCGTTTTTCTCAATCAGCGCCTGCTTGTTGCGCTCAGCGGGAACATAGCCGCGGCCTTTATCAAAGGTCAGCTCCATAACCAGCTTAGCGCCATCGCCCAAGGTGGCAATGTGCCATTCCGGGTTCAGGATCTCAAGGTCATCGCCCTGCTTGATGGTGCCGGCCGTGACTTCGCACGGGCCAACAGCTTCAACGCGGACGGTCTTGGGGCCGTCGCCATAGATCTTGGCGGCAATTCCCTTGAGGTTCAGCACGATTTCAGTCACGTCCTCGCGCACGCCCTCAATAACAGAGAACTCATGCACGACACCGTCGATCTTGACGCTGGTAACTGCCACACCGGGCAGGCTGGAGAGCAGCACACGACGCAGGCTGTTGCCCAGCGTGGTGCCGAAACCGCGTTCCAGCGGCTCAACAACGAACTTACCATAACGGCCATCCGGCGAAAGGTTGGCCATCTCGATCTTGGGGCGTTCAATCTCCATCATAAAAACCCTCCTTGATCAGCCTGCGGCCAATACCTGGCGCGCAGGTTCGTAGTAAATAGCGGTAATGAAAAAAGAGAGCTTACTTGGAGTACAACTCGACGATGAGGTGTTCCTGAACGTCGAAGTCGATATCACTGCGCTCAGGCAGCTTGGTGACAACACCCTTCAGGCTGCCGGTTTCGCGGCTCAGCCAGGAAGGCAGAGCAACAACAGCAGCATCAGCGCCGGTCAGCTTGGCAAACTTTTCAATCTTGCGGCTGCCTTCAACAACGTCGATCACGTCGCCGGCCTTCACCTGGTAAGAGGGGATGTTAACGCGCTTGCCATTAACGGTGAAGTGGTTGTGAGAAACGAGCTGACGGGCATCGCGGCGGGTGGAAGCGTAGCCCAGACGGAAGACCACGTTGTCCAGACGGCATTCCAGCAACTGGAGCAGGTTTTCACCAGCCTGGCCCTGACGGCGGGAAGCTTCTTCAAAGTAGTTGGAGAACTGCTTTTCCAGAACGCCGTAGATAAACTTCAGCTTCTGCTTCTCCTGCATCTGGGTGGCGTATTCAGACTTCTTCTTGCGGAAGTTGCCGTTGGAATTGCGGGTGGTGTTCTTCTTGGCATAGCCCATGACTGCAGGAGAAATGCCGAGAGCCTTGCAGCGCTTTGCGATCGGCTGAGTATTTTTAGCCATAATTCAGTTTCCTCCTTCAATCAAATACGGCGGCGCTTGGGCGGGCGGCAGCCGTTGTGGGGGATCGGGGTGACATCGCGGATCATGGTGACCTCCAGGCCGGTAGCCTGCAGGGCACGGATTGCGCTTTCACGTCCGGAGCCAGGGCCCTTAACGTAGACTTCAACAGTCTTCATGCCGTGTTCCATTGCAACCTTTGCAGCGGTTTCAGCAGCAGACTGAGCAGCGTAAGGAGTGCTCTTGCGGGAACCGCGGAAATTCAGAGCGCCCGTGCTGCACCAGGAAACGGTGTTGCCCTGGGTATCGGTAATGGTGACGATGGTGTTGTTAAACGTGCTCTGGATATGAGCAGTGCCAGCAGCAATATTCTTGCGCTCTTTCTTTTTGGTGCGGGTATTACGAGCCGCACTAGCTTTCGTAGCAGCCATTTCAGTTCCTCCTTACTTCTTCTTGTTAGCAACAGTGCGCTTCGGACCTTTGCAGGTACGGGCATTGGTCTTGGTGCGCTGGCCGCGGCAAGGCAGGCTCTTGCGATGACGTACGCCACGGAAGCACTGGATTTCGGTCAGACGCTTAATGTCCAGCGCGACGTTCCGGCGGAGATCGCCCTCAACGATGATATTGTTTTTGTCAATGTAGTCACGGATCTTAGCTTCATCGTCAGCAGACAGATCCTTGACGCGGGTATCAGGGTTGATTCCGGTGCCGGCGAGAATCTCGTCAGCAGTGCTCTGACCGATACCATAAACATAAGTCAGACCAACCTCGATCCGCTTCTCGCGAGGCAGATCAACACCAGCAATACGTGCCATAAAGCACCTCCATTAGTAACATCCCATGTCCTAGTCGGGGCCTGCGCCGGGAATCTACGCACTTGGCCCCCAAGCGTTTTGGGTACGGTTTCCAGGGTTTTAACCCCGGACCTTTAGCCCTGACGCTGCTTATGCTTCGGATTGGCGCAGATGATCATCACGCGGCCTTTGCGCTTGATGACCTTGCACTTCTCGCAGATGGGTTTCACGGAAGGTTTTACCTTCATGATGTTAACCTCCTTCTATAAACACAAGGCACTTATTTGGAGCGCCAGGTGATTCGGGCTTTGGTCAGGTCGTAGGGGGACATCTCCATGGTGACTTTATCGCCAGGCAGGATGCGGATAAAATTGGTCCGCAATTTGCCGGAGATGTGTGCCAGCACCGTATGGCCATTGGGCTTGCCCTCTTTGTTGAGCAGCTCGACCTTGAACACAGTGTTGGGCATAGCCTCGCGGACGACGCCTTCTACTTCGATGACATCTTCTTTAGACAAGCTGATTGCCTCCTTGAAGGTTCATTCAGAACGGATGTTCAGCATCATATGCCTTGATCGCGTCACTGATCGGTTGATCGCTTTTCAGAAGCTCGTTGCCAAGAACGGTTGCGGTGGGGGCAACGTGCCGGCTCTTTTTGCGCTTCGGGTTTGCCACCGTGCGGTGGCTGCCATCGGCCAGGGCCAGTATTTCACCCTCCACATCCAGAACGGCATAGGTGCGGGTTTTATCCCGTCCCGCCTTGGAGCGTACCAGTTGGCCTTTCACAAAGTCCATCCGGGTTCCTCCCAGCCGTGGGTCAGGACTTCCGGCCCGTTGGATGTGATCGCCAGCGTGTGCTCAAAGTGAGCAGCAAGGCCGCCATCACAGGTCTTGACCGTCCATCCATCTTTCAAGGTCTTTACCGCGCATTTATATTGGCAGATCATCGGTTCAATCGCGATGCACATGCCCGGCATCAGGCGCTGCCCACGGCCCGCGTGCCCATAATTGGGAATTTCGGGGTCTTCGTGCAGCTCCTTGCCAACGCCGTGGCCAACATATTCACGCACAACGGAGAAACCGTTCTCCTCCACGTAGCTTTGCACTGCGTGGCCGATATCCCCCACTCTTGCACCTGCCTGCGCGGCAGCAATGCCAAGGTGCAGACTCTCTTTGGTCACATCCAGCAGGCGCTGGGCTTCCAAGTCGAGCTTGCCGCAGGCAAAGGTACAGGCGTTATCACCGTTAAAACCATCAATCTTGCAGCCGGTGTCAATCGAAACGATATCGCCGGGGCGGATCTTCTGATCGCGGGAGGGGATGCCGTGGATGACGGTGTCATTCACGCTGATACATGCCGTGGCGGGAAAACCGTACAGATGAAGGAAGTTCGGTCTTGCACCATGGCGCACGATAAAGTCGTAAATAATTTTGTCAATCTCTGCCGTGGTTATACCCGGTTCGATTGCTTCGCCGCCTGCTTTCAATGCAGCTGCGCTGATTGCAGCAGCTTTGCGCATTTTTTCGAGTTCGGCAGCATTTTTAATCTGAATCATGGAACGCTTACGCCTCCAACTGCTTCAGGATGTAGGCGTTGGTTGCTTCAATCGAGCCCTGGTCCGGAATATCAACCAGCTTGCCGCGCTTACGGTAAAAATCTACCAGCGGCTCGGTTTGCTGATGATACGTTACCAGACGGTCACGCACGGTTTCAGGGCGGTCATCCTTGCGGATCACCAGCTCGCCGCCGCAGCGGTCGCACACGCCTTCCACCTTGCTGGGTTTATTCTTGATGTGGTAGCTGGCACCGCACTTGGCGCACACACGGCGGCCTGCCATGCGCGCTTCGATCGTGGAATCCTCAACCAGCAGGTTGACGACCTTATCGATCTCGATACCAAGCTGCTCAAGCGCTTCGGCCTGAGCGATGGTGCGCGGCACACCATCCAAGATAAAACCGTTCGCACAGTCGGAAGCGGTCAGGCGCTCCTTGATGATGCCAAGGATGACTTCATCAGGAACGAGCGCACCCGCGTCCATAAAACTCTTTGCTTTCAGCCCCATCGGGGTACCGTCCTTAACGGCGGCACGCAGGATGTTGCCGGTGGAAATGGTGGGGATGTTCAGCTTATCGGACAGGATCTCGGCATTGGTGCCTTTGCCGGCGCCAGGGGCGCCCAACAGGATCAGTTTCATAGGTGTTCCCCTTTCCATTCAAGCTCCACCAGTGACCAGTCGCCTCTGGCGGAGCTGGTCAATTACTCCAAAAAGCCTTTGTGATGGCGCGCCGTCATGTAGCCTTCCAGAGAACGGGCCGTATCCAGTGCCACGCCGACGATAATGAGCAGGCTGGTACCACCCAGCTGGATGGAAACGCCGGTCAGATCGCCGATGATCATCGGCACAGCCGCAACGATTGCCAGGAACACAGCGCCGATCAAAGTGATCTTGCTCAGGGTCTTGGTGATGAAATCGCTGGTCGGCTTGCCCGGACGAATGCCGGGGATGGTGCCGTTGTTCTTGCGCAGCTGGTTGCTGATGTCTACCGGATTGTACTGGATTGCAACATAGAAGTAGTTGAAAGCCACAATCAGCAGAACATAAACAACGAGATATAGAACACTGTTGTAGTTAAAAACGCGGAAGAATGCTGTCCAGTACGGATGCTTGGTAGCGTCCAGATTCAGGAAGCTGCCAATCATATTGGGCAGACCGCACAGGGTAGAAGCGAAGATGATGGGCATAACGCCGCTCATGTTCACTTTGATGGGAATATAGCTGGCCTGACCGCCGTACATTTTGCGGCCAACCACGCGCTTTGCGTACTGCACCGGAATGCGGCGCTCAGCGTTGGTCAGGATCACTACAAAGACCACAGCAACAAGGGCCAGAATGACCATGGCGGGGATCATAATGTAGTAACCGGAAGCACCAGCCTGTGCACGGGTGAGCATATCCTGGAAGGAAGAGCCCACGCGGGACCAGTCAGCCACGATACCGGCAAAGATCATCAGGGACAGGCCGTTGCCAATACCCTTTGCGTCGATCTGATTGCCCATCCATGTGACAAACTGAGCACCGGCGGTGAAGCAGGCCACGATAACGATACCGGAGAAGATACCGGCAAAGCCATCGGTGTACTTCAGCGCGCCCATGCGGCGGATGATAAAGTAGTAAGCGATGCTCAACAGCAGCGCGATTGCCGCACCGGTGTAGTTGCTGATCTTGGTGAGCTTTTGACGGCCCTCCTCACCCTCTTTGGAGAGATTCTCCAGATAAGGGATCGCAACACAGAGCAGCTGAATAATGATCGTTGCGTTGATATAGGGCTGAACACCCAGCGCAAAGATCGTGCAGCGGCTCATGGCACCGCCGGACATCATGTTGAGGTAAGTCAGCATGCTACCGGTGGTGAACATGGATTCCAGTGCACTGCTGGTGATATAAGGTACCGGAATTGCGCAGCCAAGACGGAAAAGAATCAGGATCAAAAGCGTGTACAGAAGGCGCTTACGCAGATCTTCGGTCTTCCAGGCGTTGCGAAACGTTTCGAACACCTTAGATCACCTCAGCCTTCCCGCCTGCTTTCTCAATCTTTTCCTTGGCCGAAGCAGTGTAAGCTGCAACCTTGACATTAACTGCCTTGGTCAGCTCACCATTGCCCAGGACCTTGACGCCATCCAGCGTCTTGGAGATGATGCCGGCATCCAGAAGAGCCTGTGCATCGACGGTTGCACCAGCCTCGAACTTTTCGAGGTCAGACACCTTAATGGTGACATACTTGGTGGCGAAAATGTTATTGAAACCGCGCTTGGGCAGGCGACGCTGCAGGGGCATCTGGCCGCCTTCAAAGCCTGCCTTCTTGACGCCGCTGCGAGCCTTCTGGCCCTTGTGGCCGTAGCCGGCGGTCTTGCCGTTGCCGGAGCCAGCGCCGCGGCCCTTACGGGTCACAGCCTTGCGGGCACCTGCGGGCGCGTTCAGTTCATGAAGCTTCATGCTTGCACCTCCTTGCGTTATGCCTTGGTCACAACAACCAGGTGGGCGATCTTAGCGATCTTACCCTGGGTAGCTGCGTTGTCAGGCTGCTCGGTAACCTCACCGGGGCGGTTCAGGCCCAGGGAGTGCGCAACGGCGATCTGCTCTTTGCCGCGGCCGATCAGGCTCTTGGCCAGACGAATCGTAACTTTTTCCATTGTAGCGCCCTCCTTAGCCCAGGATTTCCGCAACAGTCTTGCCGCGCTTGGCTGCGACGCTCTCGGCGTCGGTCAGGCCGCACAGACCAGCAAAAGTGGCAGCGGTAACGTTGATGGGGTTATTGGAACGCAGGCTCTTGGTACGAATGTCCTTGATGCCAGCGCATTCCAGAACAGCACGGACCGGGCCGCCGGCGATAACGCCGGTACCGGGGGCAGCGGGACGCATCAGAACGCGGCCTGCACCATACACGCCAACGATCTCGTGGGGGATGGTGGTGCCCTTCATGGCAACCTTGTGCATGTTCTTCTTAGCGGCGCCTTCACCCTTGCGGATGGCCTCGGGAACTTCGCCGGACTTGCCAACGCCGTAACCGATGTTGCCCTTGCCGTCGCCAACAACGATCAGGGCAGCGAACTTCATAACGCGGCCGCCCTTGACGGTCTTGGAAACGCGGTTGATGGAGACGACCTTGGTGATCATGCCGTCATCTTGTTCTCTGTTTCTCTGCATGGCCATTGTATCTTCTCCCTCCTTACAGTTTCAGGCCGGCTTCACGGGCACCTTCAGCAAGTGCCTTAACACGGCCGTGGTATACGAAACCGCCGCGGTCATAGACCACTTCGGTAATGCCTTTTTCAAGGCACTTCTTGGCGATGCGCTCGCCAACCTTCTTGGCAGCGTCGCAGTTGCCGCCGTAGTCCTCAAAGTCCTTTTCCAGGGTGGAGGCGGAAGCCAGCGTAACACCAGCTTCATCGTCGATCACCTGGCAGTAGATGTGCTTGGCAGAGCGGAAAACATCCAGACGAGGACGCTCGGCAGTGCCGCTGATCTTGCCGCGGACGCGGCGGTGACGGCGAAGACGAGCTTCGTTCTTATCAGCCTTATTGACCATAATGTTTCTCCCCTCCTATTATTTGCCCTTGCCGGCTTTGCCTTCCTTACGGATGACAAACTCGCCGACATAGCGGATGCCCTTGCCTTTGTACGGCTCAGGCGGGCGCTTGCTGCGGACTTCGGCCGCAAACTGGCCGACTTCCTGCTTGTCGCTGCCCAGGATGCTGAAATGCAGAGCATCCTTGACTTCGATCTTGATGGTCTCGGTTTCTGCAACCTCAACCGGGTGAGAGAAGCCCAGGGTCAGGACCAGCTTGCTGCCCTGCTTTGCGCAGCGGTAGCCAACGCCCTGGATCTCCAGGTCCTTGCGGAAGCCTTCGGTAACACCGACAACCATGTTGTGGATGTTGGTGCGGGTCAGGCCATGGAGACTACGTGCCTCCTTCTCGTCATTGGGGCGGGTAACCAAAATCTCATTGCCCTCGACCTTAACGGTCATCAGGGGATGGAATTTGGAATGCAGGGTACCCTTGGGGCCCTTCACGGTGATGGCGTGATCGGCCTCGTCGACCTTCACTTCCACGCCCGCGGGAATGACGATGGGTTTTCTTCCAATTCTCGACATTGTCTTATGCCCCTTTCTTACCACACAAAGGCGAGCACTTCACCGCCGACATGAGCTGCGCGAGCAGCCTTGTCAGTCATGACGCCCTTGGAAGTGGAGATGATTGCGGTGCCCAGGCCCTTCATGACCTTGGGCATATCTTCGCAGTTGGTGTAAATGCGCAGACCCGGCTTGGAAACGCGCTTCAGGCCGTCGATGACCGGAGCACCATTTTCCTGATACTTGAGGGTCAGGGTGATAACACCCTGCTTGCCGTCGTCGGTGACTTTCATACCCTTGATGTAGCCCTCATCAACCAGGATCTGGCAGATTGCCTTCTTCAGGTTGGAAGCAGGAACGTCCACGGAAGGGTGTTTGGCAGTGCTGGCGTTGCGGATGCGAGTGAGCAGGTCCGCGATAGGATCGGTGATTTGCATGCCACTAACCTCCTTAGGTTGTGATAAATTTGTTGTTGATGTTTCGTTATGGGAGCAAACGCTCCCTTACAGTGAAGAAAGCAGATTACCAGGACGCCTTCTTGACGCCGGGGATCTCGCCCTTATAGGCCAACTCGCGGAAGCAGATACGGCAGACGCCATACTTACGCAGGTAAGCATGCGGACGGCCGCAAATCTTGCAACGGTTGTATTCACGGGTGGAGAACTTGGCAGGACGCTGCTGCTTGATCTTCATAGAAGTTTTTGCCATTCGTTGTTCCTCCCTGATCAGTTGGCGAACGGAGCGCCCAGAGCCTTCAGCAGCTCCTTGGCTTCCTCGTCCGTCTTAGCGGTGGTGACGAAGCAGATATCCATGCCGCGGACTGCATCGACCTTATCAAAGTCGATTTCCGGGAAGATGATCTGCTCCTTCAGACCGAAGGCGTAGTTGCCGCGGCCGTCGAAGCTGTTGCCGTTAATGCCGCGGAAGTCGCGGACACGGGGCAAAGCAACGTTGAACAGGCGGTCAACGAACTCGTACATACGCTCACCACGCAGGGTGACCTTTGCGCCGATGGGCATGCCCTGGCGCAGTTTGAAGTTTGCAACGCTCTTCTTGGCCTTGCAGACAACGGCCTTCTGGCCGGTGATCTGGCCCAGGTCAGCGACGATAGCATCGATAACCTTGACGTTCTCTTTTGCCTCGCCGGCAGCCACGTTGATGATGACCTTATCCAGCTTGGGAATCTGCATCACGCTCTTGTAGCCGAACTTTTTGTTCAGGGCCGGAGCGATCTCATTGACATACTGTTCTTTCAAACGTGCCATAATTAACTCCTCCCTTACAGTTCAGCACCGCACTTGCGGCAGATACGGACGTTCTTGCCATCCTTAACGGAATGGCCCACACGGGTGGCCTTGCCGCATTTGGGGCAAACGGGCATGACCTTGCAGGCGTAGATAGCGCCTTCGGCCTTAACGATGCCGCCCTGCTCGCCCTGACGGCGCGGCTTGACGTGCTTGGTAACCATGTTCAGGCCTTCGACAATGACCTTACCCTCTTTGGGGCTGGTCTGCAGAACCTTACCGGTCTTGCCCTTGTCCTTGCCAGAGATGATCATCACGTTGTCGCCGGTTTTAACATGAAGATTATTCATTCTAAAACCTCCTTACAGCGATTCGGGAGCCAGGGACAGGATCTTGGTGTAGCCGGCGTCGCGGAGTTCGCGAGCGACGGGTCCAAAGATACGGGTGCCCTTGGGGCTCTTGTCGGCCATAACGATAACGGCGGCGTTCTCATCGAAACGGATGTAGGAACCGTCGTCACGGCGCAGGCCCTGCTTGCTACGGACGATAACGGCCTTGACCACATCGCCCTTCTTAACGGTGCCGCCGGGAGCAGCCTTCTTCACGCTGCAGACCACGACGTCGCCGATGTTTGCGTATCTCTTGCGGGTACCGCCCAGTACACGGAAGCACATTAACTCCTTGGCACCGGTGTTGTCGGCCACTTTGAGATAAGTTTGCATCTGAACCATCTTTCAGGTCCTCCTTTCAAAGTACCAGGCTGATTATTTTGCTTTCTCGATGATCTTGACGAGACGCCAGTTGACTTCCTTGGAAATCTTGCGGGTCTCCATGATCTCAACGCGGTCGCCGATGCCGGCTTCGTTGTTTTCGTCATGAACCTTGAACTTCTTGGTACGCTTCAAGATCTTCTTGTAGAGGGGGTGCTGAACGCTGTCCTTAACAGCAACAACGATGGTCTTATCCATCTTGTCGGAAACGACAACGCCCACACGGGTCTTTCTCAGATTACGTTCCATGTTTTACCCTCCCTCTTACGCGTTTTTAACGTTCTTCTCTGCCATGATGGTCATCACGCGGGCGATGTCCTTCTTCACAGCATCGATGCGAACGGGGTTATCCAGCTGGTTGATGGCGTGCTGAAAGCGCAGGTTGAAGAGCTCGGCCTTCAGGTCCTTGAGCTGCTTGTTCAGTTCGACATCGGTCATTTCACGCAGTTCCTTGGCTTTCATTCAGCGTCACCCTCCTTTACGGTGTCAAGCTCTTCGCGCTTGACAAATTTGCAGCGGATCGGCAGCTTGTTGCTGGCCAGGCGCAGAGACTCACGAGCGGTAGCCTCATCAACGTCGGCGAGCTCAAACAGCACGCGGCCCGGCTTAACCACAGCAACCCAGTACTCCGGGCTGCCTTTACCAGAACCCATTCGGGTGCCGGCCGGCTTTTCAGTAACGGGCTTATCGGGGAAGATCTTGATCCAGACCTTGCCGCCACGCTTGATATAACGAGTCATAGCAACACGAGCAGCTTCGATCTGGTTGGAAGTGATCCATGCCGGCTCCAGAGCAACCAGACCGTACTGGCCCTGGTTGACAGTGTTGCCACGCATGGCCTTACCGGTCATGCGGCCACGCTGAACGCGGCGGTATTTAACACGCTTCGGCAGTAACATTACTGTTTGCCTCCTTCCTTCTTAGCAGGGGCTTTGGCGCCCTTCAGGATCTCGCCTTTGTAGATCCAAACCTTGACGCCGACCTTGCCGTAGGTGGTGTTGGCCTCGGCGAAGCCATAGTCGATATCAGCGCGCAGGGTCTGCAGGGGGATGGTGCCCTCATGGTAGCTCTCAACGCGGGCGATATCAGCGCCAGCCAGACGGCCGGAGCAGGTAACCTTGATACCCTTGGCAGGCACGCCGCCGCGGGGCTGCATTGCATTGCGGATAACCTGCTTCATAGCGCGGCGGAACGCAATGCGGCGCTCCAGCTGGGAAGCAACATCCTCAGCAACCAGCTGAGCGTTGGTGGTGGTGCCCTTAACCTCAACAATGTTCAGGTTAACGTTCTTGCCGGTCAGCTTAGCCAGCTGCTTTTCGATCTTTGCGCTCTCAGCGCCGCCCTTGCCGATAACGATGCCCGGCTTGGCGCAGAAGACGTTGACCTTAACGCGGGGGGTGCCGGTCTGGCTGTCCACGGTGCGCTCGATCTCGATCTTGGGAACGCCAGCAGCGTACAGCTGCTTCTTCAGGGTCTTGCGGATCTTGTGATCCTCAACGAGGGTGTCGCCGAATTCCTGCTTAGAGGTAAACCAGCGGCTGTCCCAATCTTTAATAACGCCCACGCGCATGCCATGGGGATTAACTTTCTGGCCCATTTGTTTACCTCCTTAGTTTTTCTCTTTCAGCACAACAGTCATGTGGCTGGTGCGCTTCAGGATGCGGTATGCACGGCCCTGTGCGCGCGGCATAATGCGCTTCAGGGTCGGGCCGGGGCAGACATAGCATTCCGCAACATACAGGTTGTTGCGATCCATATCAAAATTGTTTTCCGCGTTAGCGGCAGCAGAGTTCACCAGTTTGAGAAGGGGCTCACAAGCGGCCTTCGGGGTGTACTGCAGAATCGCCTGAGCTTCAGCCAGCGGCTTATTACGGATGAGATCCATCACGATAGAAACCTTGCGGGGGCTGATGCGGGCGTAACGGAGCGTTGCCCGTGCTTCCATGTTGTGTTCCTCCTCTCTTATTTGGCGACGGTCTTACCGCCGCCGTGGCCAGTGAACTTGCGGGTGGGAGCAAACTCACCCAGTTTGTGGCCAACCATATCCTCGGTAACGTATACGGGCACATGCTTGCGGCCGTCATGGACAGCAAAGGTGTGGCCGACGAATTCGGGGAAGATGGTGGAGGAGCGGCTCCAGGTCTTGACGACGCTCTTCTTACCGGCCTCGTTCATCGCTTCAACTTTCTTCATCAGAGAATCCGCGACGTAAGGGCCCTTTTTGGTGCTACGAGACATATCTTATTTCCTCCCTTAACCGTTGGCGCGCTTCACAATGAACTTGTTGGAGCGAGCATGATGTTTGCGAGTCTTGAGACCCATTGCCGGCTTGCCCCACGGGGTGCGCGGGCTGTCGTGACCAACCGGGGCGCGGCCTTCGCCACCGCCGTGCGGGTGATCGCAGGGGTTCATGACGGAACCACGGCTGCCGGGGCGAACGCCCATATGGCGCTTGCGGCCAGCCTTGCCCAGGTTGACGTTCTCGTGGTCGAGGTTGGAAACAACGCCGATGGTGGCGATGCAGTTAACGGGGATGTTGCGCATCTCGCCGGAAGGCAGGCGAACCAGTGCATAACCGTTCTCCTTAGCCATCAGCTGAGCCATAACACCAGCGGAGCGGACCAGCTGGCCGCCCTTGCCCGGGTAGAGCTCGATGTTGTGGATCATGGTACCGATGGGGATGTTCTCAAACGGCAGAGCGTTGCCCGGCTTGATATCGGCGGTGGGGCCAGCCATAACCTTATCGCCAACCTTCAGGCCGTCCGGAGCCAGAATGTAGCTCTTGGCGCCGTCTTCGTACTCAACGAGAGCGATGAAAGCGGAGCGGTTCGGGTCATACTCAAGGGTCTTGACCGTTGCGGGAACGCCGAACTTGTTGCGCTTGAAATCGATCACGCGGTACTTGGTGCGGTTGCCGCCGCCGTGATGGCGAACGGTGATCTTGCCGGTGTTGTTGCGGCCGGCATGCTTCTTGTTGGGCTCCAGCAGGCTGCGCTCGGGTGCAACCTTGCTCAGCACGCTGTAGTCAGTAACAGTCATGCCGCGGCGGCCCGGGGTAGTCGGCTTGTACTTTTTGATAGCCATTGTGGTACTCCTTTTTGATCTTATGACTTATTATCGGGGTCATATCCCCATATGTGGCCCCTCGGCGGGGCCATGCGCCCGGCGTTTACCGGGCGGCAACCAATTAGACCATGCTGTTGAAGAACTCGATCTCCTTGGAGTCGGGCTTCAGGGTAACGATGGCCTTCTTGGAAGCGGCAGTGTAACCAGCATGCATGCCCTGGCGGCGGTAACGGCCGCGGACGCTGATGGTGTTGACCTTAGCAACCTTCACGCCAAACAGCTCTTCGACTGCCTGAGCAATCTCAACCTTGGTGGCGTTGGTAGCAACCTTGAAGGTGTACTTCTTATCGGCAATGCCTGCCATGGAGTTCTCGGTGATGACGGGGGCGAGAACGATATCCTGTGCGAACTTCATCACGCATATACCTCCTCAAGTTTCTTGGCGGCGTCCAGGCTGACGATCAGCTTGTCGGCGTTCACAACGTCGTAGGTGTTCACACCGTCAACAGCAGTCTTGACACCGGGGATGTTGGCAGCGGAAGCAACGAACTTGACATCAGCGGTATCGTTGAGGATCAGGTTCTTCTTGCCGGCGCCGACAGCAGCCAGGAAAGCAACAACGGTCTTGGTCTTGAACTCGTCAGCAGCGATCTTGTCAACGACGATCAGGTTGCCGTTGGCAGCCTTGTCAGACAGGGCGCTGAGCAGAGCCAGGCGCTTGACCTTCTTGTTGATGGTGTAAGAGTAATCACGCGGCTTGGGGCCGAGAGCAACACCACCGTGGGTCCACTGCGGAGCGCGGATAGAACCCTGACGTGCGTGGCCGGTGCCCTTCTGGCGCCAAGGCTTTTTGCCGCCGCCGCGGACTTCCTTGCGGATCTTGGTGTTCTGGGTGCCCTGGCGCTGGTTGGCCAGGAAGTTGACGACTGCCTCGTGGACAGCCTTCTCGTTCGGGGTGATCCCGAACACGGCGTCGGAAAGCTCAACGGTGGAAACTTTCTTGCCGCTCATATCAACGACATCAAATTTAGCCATTGTGTTTTCCTCCTTTACGCTTTGACGCTGTCACTGACGCAAACCACAGAACCCTTCGGGCCGGGGATGGCGCCCTTGATGGCGATCAGGTTGTTTTCGGCATCGACTTTAACGATGCTCAGGTTCTGAACGGTCACGCGCACAGCGCCCATGTGGCCGGGCAGACGCTTGCCCTTGAACACGCGGGACGGGGTGGAGGTGGAGCCGTTAGAGCCGGCATGGCGGGCAACGGGGCCGGTGCCGTGGCTCTCGCGCAGGCGGTGCTGGCCAAAGCGCTTGATAACGCCCTGATAGCCCTTACCTTTGCTGGTGCCGATGACGTCGACCTTATCGCCAGCAGTGAAAACGTCAGCCTTGAGGATATCGCCGACGTTCATGCCGGAAATATCGTCCAGACGGAACTCACGAAGGGTGCGCTTCGGAGCGACGTCTGCTTTGTCGAAGTGGCCTTTGGCCGCCTTGTTGACCTTCTTGGCGCTCACTTCGCCAAAGCCAAGCTGGACTGCCTCATAGCCGTCGGACTCGACGGTTTTCTTCTGCACGACGGTGCAGGGGCCGGCTTCGATGACGGTTACGGGAACGACCTTGCCGTTTTCATCAAACAGCTGGGTCATGCCCAGTTTCTTGCCAATGATACCTTTTTGCATTTGTGTAAATCCTCCTGTAAAGGTTATTGGTTGGCGGCGGGTTGTCCGCCAACATGACCTCTCCGCTTAATGAACGTTTTATGCGGATCGTGTCTGAATTCATTCAGCATGGGAACGCGGGTCCGGCGGTTAATGGATCACGGCCATTCGGGCCGGGGTTCCGGTTCCCGCCTGATTGCATCAGAGCTTGATCTCGATGTCAACGCCAGCGGGGAGCTGCAGGCTCATCAGAGCCTCGACCGTCTTGTTGGACGGCTTCAGAATGTCGATCAGACGCTTATGGGTGCGGGTCTCAAACTGCTCACGGCTGTCCTTGTACTTATGAACAGCGCGCAGGATGGTGACGACTTCCTTGTCGGTCGGCAGGGGGATCGGGCCGGACACGCGAGCGCCAGTGCGCTTTGCGGTCTCCACGATCTTTGCTGCAGCGGCATCGATCAGGGATGCATCATAGCTCTTCAAACGGATTCTGATTTTTTCTTTGACTGCCATTAGATTCGCCTCCTAAAAATTTGTGTTGCCTTAGGCGGCCGATAAATTACACACGCTTCCGGGTGTTCAATAGTTTCGCATCAGAAAATCCGGTGAACCGCGCACCGCAGTTCCCCCGGAGAAATACATCGCAAAAACTATGGAAATTGGTCCGTGCCGCAGAATGCAGCGCCGTACATATCCCTTCGCATTCGTAATTCTTTCGCCCGGTTCTAAGATCGGACATACTCCGCGGAAAAACCCGTTCGCCCCTATGGGAGCAGCGGCAACCTCCCGCATCAACGCATATCGTGGCTGGTGCCGAACGCCCGTTCTACACCAGCCGTTCGCAGCCAAGAAGTATGATACCACAATATACCGTAAATTGCAAGTGTTTTTTCAGCAAATCGTAAAATATTTTTTGAAAAATTCTGCATTTTGCCGAAATTCATTATCCCGGCCCTTTCCGGCATTTCCTCTTTGGGGGTATCATCTTCTACCGTGGTATATTATACACGTTCCTGCGCAAAAAGCAAGGGTCGTTTCACGCATATTTTGCCTGGCATGGTGCATTTTCTGTTGTCTTGGAGTTGTTGGGATTTTTGGCGAAGAAATGTTATCTTTTGGAGCGGTTAGAGTTTTCCGGGAGAGAAACAGCCTGTATCAGGGCATGTTTATATTTTTTTCCTATTTAATATATAAGGAACAACGCCTCGGGACAATGCAAACATCGTCCCCTACAAATTATTTGCAGCGTTCGCAACATGCAGCAAGGTTTCTCCGCGGCGGGATGAAGGCATCCCGCCCCACAGGACATTTTATTGTCTATTGCTCATAGCTAAATATTCTGTAGAGAACGGTCTTGACCGTTCCAGCGTTTTATGATAAATTTCGCATAAAATCTCGTTGCAAAACTCCACTTTCCTTTAAGCTGTGGTTCTCAGCAGCCAACCTAAAGAACATTTGTAGGGGCCGTTGCTCGCATCGGCCCGCGGGAACTCACTTGCCGCCAAATATCCCACCTCAGCCAAGCCACCATCTAAAAAGTCAGGGCCGTGCTTTTCTGCACAGCCCTGACTTTAACTTATGGCAACACCGCACAATTCCCGCCTTACGGCTTAAGCACCGCTCCGGCGGCTGCGGCACGGCATCTGCGTTGCCAAAATGCTCGATAAGACATCCAGTATTATCTGCGCTTTTGGCTTAGCATCTGCCGCACCTCGCTCGCCGTATCGGCACTTAGAATTATGCGGTATTGCCTTATCTTCCTTATAATATTATATACGCTTTACTTCGGTGCAATCAATGCGCCGGTGCGGCTGTCGAACCAATACCGGATGCCATCAATCATCACAATGCCTTTCGCCATTGCGCCGGTAACGGGGTCAAAGTAGAAGCGGTCCACGCCCTGGGTATCCCAGCCTTTGATCATGTGGCCGTCTGCATCATAGCGCACCCACTTGCCACCATCGGATTCCTGGTAAACATCTTTGCTCACGGCTTTTTTGCCGTTGTCCACCGCATCCAGCCAATACCAGGCGTCGCTGGCAAGATCATAAATTTCCTTGCCGCGGCCCTCGGTCCCCTGGCGAATACCGCCCTCGTACCAGTAGTCGCCCACTTCGGTATGCAGCCACTGGCAGTCCAGCATGGTTCCCATGATGGGGTCAAAGCCGTACTGCACATCATCCAGCAGCAAGGCACCCTTGGCCATAGCGCCGGTGATCTGGTCAAAATAGTAGGTGCCGTTTTCGTTCACATCCCAGCCTTTTACCATGTGGCCGTTTTCATCGTAACGCACCCACTTGCCGCCGTTGGATTCCTGATAAACGTCCTTACTGGCTGCCATTGCGCCGTTCTGGATATTATCCAGCCAATACCAGGCATCGCTGGCGGGGTCATAAATCTCTTTACCGCGGTAGCTGGAATCGTATGGATTGTAACCCTGGCGTTTCCAGCTTTCAAACCAGTAGCGCTTGCCGCCCCATTCCAGCCAGAACAGGCCATCCGGGCCGCTGCTGCGGCTGCCATTCACCGTATTAAAGGTAAAGGATGTTCCGCAGATCGTCTGCTTACCATACAGCATTTTGCCGTTGGTCAGGCTGTAAAACACCTGGCGGCCATCCGGCAGCACCACAGGCCCGCGGCACTGGGCACCGGTCTTTTCATCGTAATAGTACCAGCCGCCGTGCTCCAGACATTCGCCAAATGCCATGCAGCCATTTTCATCAAAGTAGCAGAGCCGGTCTTCATCCAGCTGCACCTTGCGGTTTTCCGCGCGGGCTCCGCTATCGTCCGGGTCCAGCCAGTAGCGGCAGCCGGTATCGGGGTCGGTGAACTCCAGGCCACCTTTCTGCAAGCCCTGGCGTTCGCCATCCACATACCAGTAGTGTTTGCCGTTTTCTTCATACCAGCCGTTGCGTGTCTCATCGTCGATTATGACATTCACGGTAGCGGAAGCAGCGCCCGCCCAAACCGTCAAGGTCGTTTCCCCGTTCTGCACGCCAGTCACCACAAAAGTCCCTGCGTAAGTACCAATTTCAGCTTTCGCAACTGTAGGGTCATCCACCGTCACCCGCACGGTATTGCAGGCGCTGGCAGGGGTCAGGCGGAAGGTATACTTTTTGTTCTGCCCTGCCCCCAGTTTAACGGCGTTATCGTTCAAGCCGCCAAGGGTCATACTGTCAGCCTGGTTGCCTCGGCGGACAAATTCATCGTCAAACCGCTTTGTCATATACGCCGTGCGCTGGGCGATCCAATCCTGCAGTTTGTCAACATCCTGCTGCCAGGTGCCGCTCTCATCCGCACGCGCGGTGCCGGGCTGATCTTTCAGATCCCAGCGGACAAATTCCATCTTGGCGGAGTTTTCCAGCGCGCTGCGGTAATCGTTGCAGGTTTCGCTCCAATTTTCCAGCAGAGGGCGCATGGTGTGCTGGTAGCGCTCCTGCACTACTTCACGGAACGGCTGGCATTTCATCAGCTCAGTAAACCAGGTCAGCGAGATTTCCCCGCGCTGCTGGTCCTGAATGTTCATGGCATAGTCGGCATGTGGATCGCTGACGCCATAGCTTTCATCTTCATTGTTCAGGGCGGAGTCATAGTCCCACACGGGGCCCATATGCAGCACATCGTCGGCACCGTCCCGGTAGCAGAAGGTACTGCTTTTGAAGGTATCCCAGTTTTCGACCCATTCCGAAATGAGGTAATAATCCGCAAAGCTCTGCACATCAATTTTGGAGCTGATGATGTTCCAATCTTTATCGGATGCGTACAGCACATCTTCAAATTCATCCAGCGCCGTTTCAAAGCCGGACCAGGCTTTCAGGGTGGCAGAGTCCTGCTCGTCCAAGTCATCGGCGGCGGAATCCTTTAAAGTAAAGTGGGTGCCGCTCTGGTTGCCGGTAAACCAGTACTCTTCACCATTATAATAAATGTTGTCCGCTTCAGCCAGGATGCCATCCTCCTGCTCCAGTTCCACGCGGTTGGTGCCCACCTGCACTTTTTCGCACAGCAGGTAGCAGCCCTGATAGCTGCCATCGATCCACACATCCACCCAGCGGCCATCCGGAGCCCATTCGCTCATGGCGTTGGCAAGGTCATACACTGCCTTGTTGCGCATCATGGAAGTATCCTGCCGGTTGGCGATCAGCAGCCAGGTTTTGGCTTTATCCATGCCCAATACCTTGGCTTTGCTGCTGAGCTTGAACTGGTAGGGACGCTTATCCAGCTTCCAGGTAGTGTTGCCGCGGCCCTTGAACTCAACATTGGTATCGGTCAGGTCGCTCCCGCCTGCCTGGCTGATCGTCACGCTGTTGCCCTTGTATTTGACATCCTTGGAGCCAGCCTGGATTTCATCCAGGGTCACACCGTTCAGGGTAAAGGATACGCTGGGCAGCTGGGATTTGTACAGTTCCACCCGCGCCGCTTTGCCATCCGTAAAGGTCAGGTTCAGGGTTTCGATGTTGGTAAAATCGCCGCTGACAGTGGTTCCGTCCACAGTCAGTCCCTCTGCATCCGCGGCGGCCAGCTCGGCACCAGTTTCAATCGTAAGAGCTGCCATGTCCGTATTGACGGGCAAAAAGAGGCGGTACGCTTCATCAATAAACTGTGCCGTGCAGTCTGCTGCCGTAACGGTCAGTGATACTGCGGTTTCCCCCGTTGCCACTTCCTGCGCATCAGCCTGCTGATACACCGGTGCTTCTTCTGCTTCGGTCACATCCTGTGCTTCGTCTGCCCATTCTGTGGGGTCGGGCTGGGCTGCGGTTTCCGGCGTGGCCTGTTCCGCCATTGCCGGGAGTGCCGCCCCGCAGGCAAAAGCCGCTGCCAGCAGCAGCGCTGTCATTTGTTTCAACAATCCATTTTACCCCTTTCCACTTTCCGCATCCAAGTGTTTTTTCTTGCATTAACCGTATCAGTTTACCACATTCATCCCAAACAGGCAAGTAATCGCAGGCAAAAATAACGTTCTGGCAAAATAAACCCGACACAAACTCAAAAATTTGTGCCGGGTGCCATTTTGGATTTTGTTAAGGTATATCTGAAAACAAAGGAAATAACGGATATTTCGCAAGCACAAGCAGGATTTAAGGCATAGAGCCGCAGGAATCCTTTGTGGCTTCCAAGGCTTTTTAACGCAAAATCCGGCTGCGTTTGTAGAAACAGACGATATTTTCGACTTTTCTGATACACCCCAGTTTTACTTTGGGCAATACCGCATAATTCTAAGTGCCGATACGGCGAGCGAGGTGCGGCAGATGCTAAGCCAAAAGCGCAGATAATACTGGATGTCTTATCGAGCATTTTGGCAACGCAGATGCCGTGCCGCAGCCGCCGGAGCGGTGCTTAAGCCGTAAGGCGGGAATTGTGTGGTGTTGCCTTTGTTTCTTTTTCCACTGCCGGTTCAAAGCGGTACAGCTGGGCGCTGTAGGGCGCAAGTGTCAGCTTTACGCTGCCGGTGGTTGTTTTGCTGCGCAGGGCTTTGGGGCGGGCGGTCCTGCCGCCAAAGCAGTTCCAATCGCTGTTCAGCAGCGGGGTGATCTTGCCCTTGCCGGGCAGGGTCAGCTCATAGTCTTTCAGCTCGGTATCACCAAAGTTGAACGCCGCAAACACGGTGGCTTCCTGCCCTTTGCGCAGGATGGCGCAGGCATCCAGTTCCGGGTGGTCGCAGTCCAGCCACAGGAAATGGTCCGGGTTGTATTCTCCGCTCCAGAACGCATCATATTTCCGGTACAGTTCGTTCAGGGTGCGGCGGTAGTTGGCGAAGGCCTCGTGGATGGGGTAATCCAGCAGCAGCCAGTCCTGCTCGCGGCTTTCATCGTATTCCCGCAGCTGGCCAAACTCGTTGCCCATAAAGTCTAACATCTTGCCGGGGTGAATTGCCATATACAGATAGAGCGCACGCCCCTGGGGGAACTTATCCTCATACTCGCCGTACATCTTTTGCAGGATGGTCGCCTTGCCATGAACATTTTCATCATGGCTGAACGGCAGGATGTAATGCTCCCGCCAGAAATACATCATCGAGAAAGTCAGCTTGCCCAGGTTGGATTTGCGTTCTTCCGGTGTTTTTTTGAAGTAGTCCAGCGTATCGTTCATCCAGCCAAGGTCCCACTTGTAGTCAAAGCCCAGGCCGCCGTATTCCACGGGGGCGGTCACTTTTTCAAAGTTGGTGGAATCCTCGGCAATCAGCATGGCGGTGGGGTGGCGCTGCTGCAACCCCTGGTTCATATTCTTCAAGAATTCCAGGGTAGAGCCGTTCACACCGCGGGCGGGGTCGCCCTGCCAGTAGATCAGGCGGCTGACGGCATCCATGCGCAGGCCGTCTGCGTGGAAGGTGCGCAGCCAGTAATCAGCGGCCGACTGCAAAAAGCAGCGGATTTCGCCGCGGGAGTGCATGAAATTGCAGCTGCCCCATTCGCTCTCCCCCACCGCTGCGGCGGGGTATTCGTACAAAGCGGTGCCGTCAAAGCGTTTCAGGCCGTACTCATCCACAGCGAAGTGGACCGGCACAAAGTCAAAGATCACGCCAATGTCCGCCGCGTGGCAGGCATCGATCAGGGTACACAGCTCGTCCGGCGTGCCGTAACGGCTGGTGGGGGCAAAAAAGCCGGTGGTCTGGTAGCCCCAGCTGCCGTCAAAGGGGTATTCGCTCAGCGGCATCAGCTCCAGGTGGGTGTAGCCGTTTTCTTTCAGGTAGGCGGGCAACTGTTTGGCCAGTTCAGAATAAGTATAGGGGGTACCATCTTCCTTGCAGCGCCAGCTGCCTGCCTGTGCTTCGTAAATGTTCAGCGGAGCATCAAAGTTCTTGCTGCGCTTTGCCATCCAGGCGGAATCCGTCCACTGGCAGGTGGGTGCGCCCCACACAATGCTGCGGCCATCGGGGCGCAGTGTCATGGCCGTACCGTAAGGGTCGCAGTGGTCCACCACACTGCCATCTGCACCACACACACGGTATTGGTAGCAGGTGCCGCGCGTTACCCCGGCAGCGTCTGCCTCCCAGCAGCCGGAATAGCTGCGGTGCATCTGCCATTCTGCCCAGCTGCCATCGCTCAGGCCGCTGGTGATAACCTTTACATCCCGTGCAGACGGTGCCCACACAGCAAAGTGGGTCCCGCCCTCATAGGGGTGCGCACCAAAAAAGGTATCCGCGTCAAACTCCCTGCCGGTATAAAACCCCTGAATATTCATAAAGCATATTCCTTCCTTTTATATAGTAGCATAATAATGCAGCACCGGCAGCTGCCGGGCCGTGCAGTGGGCATCTATTGTTTCTTTCCAAATTATCTTCTACAAAAAATTATACCATGCCTTGCGGCATGGTACAATTAACAGTTGTTCGACTTTGTGTTCAAAAACTCTGCATCAGATATGCAACACCATCTTGGCCACGTTGAAGTAGATCAACAGCGTGGTGGTATCCACGATGGTAGTGATCAGGGGCGAAGCCATGACCGCCGGGTCGATCTTGAACTTTTCCGCAATCACCGGCAGCAATACGCCGATCAACTGGGAAAGCAGCACGGTAAAGATCAGGGTGACGCAGACGACCAGCGCCACCGGAGCCGCGATGCGGTCCAGCAGCAGCATTTTGAAAAAGTTGCACACGGCCAGCGTCACGCCGCACATCAGGGCCACGCGGCATTCACGCCAGATAATACGCGGCAGATCGTGGGGGGTAATATCGCCCACCGCCATGCTGCGGATGATGGTGGAGGTACTCTGGCTGCCCGCGTTGCCGCCCGCATCGGTCAGCATGGGGATATAGGCGGTCAGCACAGTAACGGCGGCCAGCGCGCTTTCATACCCGCGGATCACCAGGCTGGAGAAGGTTGCGCTGAGCATCAGGAACAGCAGCCAGGGGATACGGCTTTTGTAAACATCCCGCATGGACTGCTTGAAATATGGCTTATCGCTGGGGGTCATAGCGTTCATCTTCGCGATGTCTTCGCTGGCCTCATCCTGCAAAATACTGATAGCGTCATCAACCGTCAGGATACCAACCAGGCGGTTCTCTTTATCCACCACCGGCAAAGCCAGGTAGCCGTACTTTTCAATCAGCTGGGCGGCATCCTCACGGTCAGTGCTGGTTACAACGCTGACCACATTGGGGTTCATCAGCTCTTCAACCGGGCGCTGCTCGTTCTTTTCCAGCACCAGGGCACGCAGGCTGACCACGCCAACCAGGGTACGGTCCTTGCGGGTAACGTAACAGTTGTTGATGGTTTCCTTATCAATGCCGTTCTGGCGGATGGCATCCATGGCGCTGCGCACGGTCCAATCGGGGGCAAGCTCCATGAACTCGGTCGTCATAACGCCGCCGGCGGAATCTTCCGGGTATTTGAGCAGTTCGTTGATCATCTTGCGGGTGTCCGGCTCTGCCTGGGCCAGGATACGCTTGACCACGCTGGCAGGCATTTCCTCCACAAGGTCGGTGGCATCGTCCACGCACAGCTCCTCCACCACGCTCTTCAGCTCGCGGTCAGTCAGGCCGCGGATCAGCGCTTCCTGCGTTTCGGGGCTAAGCTCCGCAAACACATCGGCCGCCAGGTCCTTAGGGCACAGACGGAACAGCACCGGCATTTTTTCTTCGGGCAGGTCCTCAAACACGGCGGCAAGATCCGGCGCGTTCATGGTAGACATGACATCACGCAGGCTCTGGTACTTTTTGGCATCGTCAAGGCTGGCCAGCATCTGGCGCAGCACAGCAATGGTGTTGTTTGCCATAAAAAATCCTCCCTGTGCAGCCGTTGTTTCAACGCAGACGCACAAGGAGGGTGAAATCTTTCAAAATGAAGCAAGCGTGCCGTGCGCTAAAAATGCGCGCACAAACAGCAAGTGGCTCTGCATAGAGCCACCGCCTGCACCTCTGCACCGAAACAACGGTTGCCATTATATTCAGTTTTACATCGGTTCACAGGACTACCGGGAATCTCCATGCTTAACCACCTGCCTTTTGTGTTGGATTTTTATCATCATGGTTCCATGTTTTGCTGCAAAAGCGCTATGAAACCATTTAAACTTTACCATTCCACCGCGGGTTAGTCAACCCCTTTTGTGTGTTCTATATAAAAAAATAATGTCCGCGGGCTGATAATTTCTGCCGCAGGAATTTTGGGGGCAACATAGCACAAAAAAGCCCCCGCACCCAATCGGATGCAGGGGCTTGCTTTGGCCAGCTCAGCAATTTTCAGCGCAGGCAAAAACTTCAACTTCCGTGTCAAAGCCATTGACCAGGTTAATGCTGTAAGCGATCTGAGCCATACGTTCCATAAATTTTTTCATAACTGATATATTCCTCTCGGCACGGCAGCTTTCCCGGCTGCGGTGCAGGTGCCGCCCTCTATTGCAGCACCGTCAAGTTTTCTTTCTTGACGGCTCTATCATATCAGTTATGCACAAATAATCTGTTATCTATTTGTGAATTATGCTGTAAGTTCGAGACATTTTCCGGTTTTACAGGTTTCACAGCCCAGTTTTCACCGCTTTTTTGTGTATTTTCACCTCGCTGCACACGCCCGCTGCACATCATTTTTGAATGCAGCAATTAAAAAGGGGCTGCCCCTGCACGGTTCCCCGTGCAAAGACAGTCCCAGTAAAAGCTGTTTTGGCTGATTATGCCATCAGTTCCTTTACGGTTGCAGCGATCTTTTCATCCTTGCAGTCTGCAAAGAAATGCTCGGCAAAATGCTCCCCGGCAAAAGCGCCCTTGACCAGATCGCGATCCAGATCTTTCAGGATATCGCACAGGTCACGGAACGCCACGGAACGCACGCCGTCCAGGATCTTCTTGTTGCGCTGTTCGGGCACAACGCGCTCCTTCGGGTAGCCCTGACCATGGCCAAAGCCGAACAGTTTTTCAAACACATATTCCAGGTTCAGCTCGCCGCCCCAGCCAAAGCCTTTGGCAAACGGCAGGGCAACAGCATTGCCATCGTTCACATGAGCAAAGGTATAGGCATCCACGGGATCTTCCACATGGCCGCAGATCACGCCGGGGAAGCTGTTCAGCGCCAGCATGGCACCCTCGCCGGTGCCGCAGCCGGTGATAACATAATCCGCTGCGCCGGCGTTCAGCAGCACCGCTGCCAGAATGCCGTTCTGCACATAGGTCAGCTGGGCGGCATCATCGGCTGCGTACATACCATAGTTGACAACCTCATGGCCCATCGGCTCCACAACCTTGCGCAGGGTGGCTTCGATCAGGGCGTTCTTGGCGGCCTGGCTGTTTTCATTGATCAGTGCAATTTTCATGGCTTGATTTCTCCTTTTTATTGTATCCTTGAAGGGAGCAGGGTCGTCTGCAGTGGCAATCCCATTTATCACATTACAAGTTCGCGAAAATATTTGGTATTCACCGTCTGATCCGCTTCGGCCAATTTGGCAATGCAGCCATCCAGTGTTTTGGCAATATCGTCCAGCGTATGCCATCTGGCGGCTTCGGGCTTGACGTACTGCTCCAGATATGGGGCAACCTCGGTATGGGAACAAGCGCCTTCGATCAGATAGGCACCGTCCCTGGCTGGCTGGGTCTGCGGGGCATAATCCTCCGTGCTGGCCAGCATCACCAGTTGGAAATCCCCCTTGCGGCCGCGGCCGCCCACCAGCAGCCGCACCCCAACTGGGGCACAGGGCGTTTGCTGGGCTGCCTGCTGCAATACCTTGACCGCCTTTTCCAGCGTCATATACTGCACATCGTATTCATCCAATTTATTGATGATCTGGGCTGCTGCCACAGCATCCCCTGCAAAGCCGACCAGCACGTTGCGGTTCAGCTTGCGCACTTTGGGCAGTGCATCCGTCAGCACCTTGATTTTGCCGTCTGTGATTGGTTCTTCCACCATGCGGCCATCGCTGACCATGGCACAGAACGCCGTACCACATACTGCAAGAATTGCGCTCATGTTATCGTTCCTTCCTGTTCCGCCGGGTTGTCGGCGGTGTATCTATCTGTATCTTACCATAGTTTTGCCCCAATGGGAAGAGCCGCGCATCAAAAAGCCCAAAAGCCCAAAAGCGGCACAAGCCCAAAGCCTGTGCCGCCTGTATTTCTCAAATCTGCCGGATTACTTGTTCACCTTCATCATGTCATCGCCGGGGTTGACATTGCCGGAAGCAACCACATCCACGCTGGCAAAATCATCGGTGTTGGTAACAACGGTGATAACCACCGCCGGGTGGCCCGCTGCCTTGATCTTATCCAGGTCCATCGTCAGCAGCAGCTGGCCCTTGGTGACTTTGCTGCCCAGCTTGACCTTGGATTCAAAGCCGTCGCCCTTCATTTCCACGGTATCTACGCCCACATGGATCAGCACTTCCACGCCGCCGGGGGTGGTAATGCCAAAGGCATGCAGGGTATCCGGTGCCTGGGTGATCTCGCCGTCACAGGGGGCGTACACCTTGCCCTCCGAAGGGTCAATACCGCAGCACTGGCCCAGAATGCCCTGTGCAAACACCTCGTCCGGGATATCTTCCATCTTGACAAAAGCACCAGCTGCATCCGCTGCCAGCACAACCGGGAAGGACGGTGCGGCATCCTTCTTTTTGAACATATCAAACAGTCCCATATAAAAATCTCCTTCTGCTCATGGCCCGCTACGCAGGGCGCAGCAAAGCCGGATTTATGCCTTAATTTATCACGGCGCAGCCGCCGCACGCACAGCGCGCACAGCCTGCCATGTGATATCTGCCATTTCATCTACCGTTTCAGGCTTACCGTTTTGCAGCCACAGGTCAATATTGCCAAAGCACCCCTGAACGGCAAATGCCACCATATAGCGCTGCAGCTGGGTTTCTTTCTCCCGCGGGCGCAGGTAGCCAAGACAACTTTCTTCAATCACGCCTTTCAGCCGG
Source organism: Candidatus Cibiobacter qucibialis (assembly GCA_004000625.1). GTDB lineage: Bacteria > Bacillota > Clostridia > Oscillospirales > Ruminococcaceae > Gemmiger > Gemmiger qucibialis. The sequence continues at coordinate 27,131 of SAUS01000023.1, forward strand.
TGCACAAATGCAGTATCCCCATTTGTGCCCAGCAATACACTGCAAATACCATCGTTTTCGTCCAGATAACTGAACAGCGCCCTCAAAGCTTCCGGGGTGGAATCTTCTTCCAGCCGCGGCAGGATATCATCCATCAAAAGCTCCAGCGTGTGGATTTGTTCCCGCTCCACATGGTCCATCAGGTCATAAATATCGGTATAATGGAAATAGAAAGTTCCCCGGCTGACGTTAGCCAGTTCGGTCAGCTCCCGCACGGTGATTTCCCGCACCGGTTTTTGCATCAGCAGCGTGATCAATGCATCGGACAAGCGCTTGCGGGTCAGCCGCACGCTGCGGTTCTCCTCACCCTTGCTGTTCATAAGCGTATGTTCCCTTTCCGTCAGGCACCCGCACCGTGCATTCCTGCGCTGGCCGGGCAACTGTTTGGTTAATATCTTAATAGTAAAGCCGCACGGCCTTTTTGTCAAGGAAAAACTGCACTTTTGTATAGATTTACACCCAAAGAGGATTATGTTTTTGTGCGCAGTATACGATTTTGCTGCTTTTTGCGGTTTGCGGCGCTGTGCCCACGGATTTGTGCTATAATCACAGCAGAATCAAAACCAATCAGGAGATGGATATCGTGACTGTTGACCGCCAAAAGGTTCTGGATGCTTTTGCCGCCTATATCAGACCCTATGATGCGCAGGACCCCAAAGTAAGCCTGAAAATCCACCACACTTACCGTGTGGCCGCCCTGTGTGAGCAGATTGGCCGCAGCATTGCGCTGGAGGGCACTGCGCTGGATCTGGCCTGGCTATGCGGCATGCTGCACGATGTCGGCCGCTTTGAACAGCTGCGCCGTTTTGGCACCTTTGATGACAGCAAGAGCATTGACCACGCCCGCGCCGGGGTGCAGGTATTGTTCGAGCAGGGGCATATCCGGGATTACCTGGACGATGATTCCGAGGATGCCATGCTGCGTACCGCCGTGGAATGGCACAGCGCCTACCGTCTGCCGGACGGCCTGGACGAGCGCACCGTAATGTACTGCAACATCCTGCGCGATGCCGATAAAATTGACATCCTGCGGGTCAATGTGGAAACCCCGCTGGAGGATATTTATAATGTAACCACCGCAGAACTGCTGGCCTCCCCTGTTACCCCTGCCGTGCAGCAGGCTTTTTATGAGCACCACGCCGTACTGCGCAGCATAAAGCAGCACCCAGCGGACCACGCGGTGGGGCATTCCTCTCTGGTTTATGAACTGGTTTACCCCGAAAGCCGCTGCATCGTGGCAGACCAGGGCTGGCTGTGGAAGCTGATGGACTTTAAGACACACAATCCCGAAACCGCCACTGCCTTTGCCCTGATGCGGGAACACATGCACCAATGGCTGGCAGAGAACACCTGAACCCTTAAATAATAATTAGTAAAGAATACTTTTGGTGGATCGCGGCGCGGGGTGCCGCTCAAAATATCAGGGTTATTCATACACAAAAAACCGCCGCCGGGCGGGCATGAAAGCAGTTCTTACGGCCCGGCGGCGGTTTTGTTTTGGCGTATTACTTTTTCTTTTTGTGGGGGATATGCACCTCTGGGATGGCCACGTTTTCGTAGTGGATGTTTTCTTTCTCCCCGGTATCCTGTTGAGCGGCCTGCTCATGTGCTACCTTGCCGGTATGTACTTCCGGTACAGCAACATCTTCATTGCCAACATGATAAACCGGTTCCTTTTTCTTACTCCATTTCCAAAACATACAGATGTCTCCTCCAAGTCACCTCTTGATGCTTTTTCATGCCGTGCACTGCTTTGTACAGCGTGGTTCAAATAAAGTTGATAAAAAATGTGGTAACAAGGCTGTTGATAAAATCCGCAAACAAACTGCCGACCAGGGGGATCAGCAGATATGCCTTAACTGAGGGTGCATATTTTTCGCACAGGGCCTGCATATTGGCCATGGCGTTGGGGGTTGCGCCCATGCCAAAGCCGCACACGCCGGAAGATATCACCGCAGCGTCATAATCATGGCCCATCACGCGGAACACAATAAAGTAGGCAAACACAAACATCAGCAGCGTCTGGCCAGCCAGCAGGATCAGCAGCGGCAGGGCCAGTTCGGCCAGCTGCCACAATTTCAGGGTAATCATGGCGATACCCAGAAACAGCGAAAGGCTGATACCGCCGATATCGTTGATCTCGCCCATATAGATGGTGATTTTTCCGGTATACTCGCCGATATTGCGCATACAGGCGGCCGCAATCATGGCACCGATATAAATTGGGAAGGTCATGCCGGTCAGCGAGAGCAGCTTGGAAACAACGGTTCCAATGCCGATGGCGATGATCAGCTGGAACACCGCGGAAGGATACATGCTGGCGTGGCGTTCGTGCTTGATTTCTTCTTCCACCAGCAGGCTGTCGTCCTCCTGCACCACGGTATCCAGCAGCTTGTGCTTTTCAATCAGGCGGCGGCCAATGGGTCCGCCGATCATGCTGCCTGCAATCAGGCCATAGGTTGCCGCAGCGGTGCACAGCGTGGTTGCACCGGAAATGCCAAAGTCCTCCAGCACAGGGCCAAAAGCGCCCGCTGTGCCGTGGCCGCCAACCATCGAAATGGAACCGGTGCAAAGGCCCACCAGCGGGCTGATCCGCATCACGTTGGACAGCCCCACCGCCAAAAAGTTCTGGGCCAGAATCAGCGCAATAACCAGGCTCAGAAACACCAGCATGGATTTGCCGCCGCTTTTGAGCACCTTCAGGTTTGCCTGGAAGCCGACCGAGGTAAAGAAGAATACCATGCAGACTTCTTTCAGGATATCATCAAATGTAAACTCCACAATGCCGGTCACATAGCACACGCAGGTGAACACGGCAAACAGCACGCCGCCCACAACGGGCGCAGGGATGCAGAACTTTTCCAGCAGGCTGCATTTTTTACGCAAAAACTTTCCCAACATCAGTACCACGACCGCAATGGCAAGGGTCTGGTACATATCCAGCTCTATGATCATGCTGCGTCCTCCCCTGCTGCCATGCCGTTCTCCTGATAATACGCCGCCGCACCGGCGTGGACCGGCACCCCAATTTTATCCGCGGGGCCCAGCTCCAAGGGGAGGCCAAGCTCTGCCTGCAGGGTATCCACCCCGTCATACAGCGTCTTGGTCAATGCTTTTACGGTGTTTTCCGAAAGTTCATCACTTGCCAGCAGCACGGCCTTGACCCCAATGGTCGGCACATCCTGGTCCTGGCCATTGTAGCTGCCCGCCGGGATCACGCCCTGGCTGTACGCCGGATAAGCGGCCAGCAGACGGGCCGCTGCGCTGCCATCCACCGGCAGCAAGGCAATGCCGCAGCTGTTGGCCAGTTCTTCAATCATCGCGGTCTTTACGCCGGACGTACAGAACAGCGCGTCGATCTCACCGCTTTGCAGCTGCTTGGCCGCATCGGTGTAGTTCAGGTTGACCTCCTTGACCAGCTTTTCGTCCAGGCCATAAGCCGCCAGAATCTGTTTGGCGTTCTGCTCCGTGCCGGATTCTTCCTCGCCAATGCTGACGGTCTTGCCTTGCAGCTCCTCCACGGTGTTGATGCCGGAATCTGCCCGCACAACAATATGGCATTCTTCCTGATACAGTACCGCCACGGTGCTGAAGTTATTTTCTACCTCAGATTCCGCAAAAGCGCCGGTTTGGTTGTAAGCATCCTGGGCCATATCCGCCTGTACCACCGCCATCTGCAGGTACCCGCTGGACAACAGCCGCAGGCTTGCCGCCGAACCGGCGGTTTCACGCACTTCCAACTTCCGACCGCCGTTCTGGGCCTGCAGGGCGGCGTAATCCTCACCAAATACCTGGTACACGCCGCCGGTGCCGGCCACACCCAAACGGATGGTTTTGTCGCTGCACGCAGCCAACAGCAGCACCATCATCAGTGCCGCCGCAAGCGCAAGGGCGATTCTTTTTTTCTTCTTCATCGCTTTCCTCCCCTTATATGGTGCCCCTGTCAGTAGCTTCGAAGCGCTAAAAATTATTGTACCACTTTTCCCCTTACAGAGAATATAGGGGCGCACATTGTGCGCTCCTATGTTCTCCACAGGATAAAGTGCCGTTTTTAACGCCTTAAGCCTGCTGTCGGACACCGAATCCGCAATCATGTGCCGCACAATACACGCTTACTTCTTTTGTTTTGCCAGCCATTCCACAGCCGACAGGGCTGCAACATTGCCCTGCCCCGCCGCCTTGATGTACTGGTACGGCTTCCCCGCCAGATCGCCGCAGGCAAAGCAGCCCGACAGGTTGGTTGCCATGTTGGCATCCACCCTTACATGTGCCCCCTCCACGGCAAGCCCCGGCACCAACTTGTCCGGTGCAACAGCATCCCGCAATACAAACACACCATCCACCGCATAGGTATTCTGCTCCGTCTGCACGCCTTCGGCATGGGTCTGGCCCAAAATGGCAATGGGACGCTCATTAATGACCTGCACATGGTCGTTCACAGCAACCTTGTGGGGCACAACAGGGAAATACAGCAGCCTGCCCGCAGTTTCTGCCAAAAAGTTCGCTTCCCGGCAGGATTCTGCGTTGTATCCCAGGACTGCAACGGTTTTTCCGGGGTAAAAATGCGCATCGCAGGTTGCACAGTAGCTCACACCGCGGCCTAGCAGCTCATCCTCTTTCGGGAACGGTTTGCCCATCACCACACCGCCCGCCAGGATCACGCTGGATGCTTCCAACATGGCATCCGGCGTCTGGATGCCAAAATAGCCGCCCATGGCATACACCGCCGTGACCTGCTTCTCTGTGATTGGGATTTCCAGCACATCCAGGTGCTTTTTGAACGCCTGGGCCAGCTGGGCACCATCAATATCCGGCAAACCGGGGTAGTTCTGGATTTTATGGGCCTTGGTCAGCTTGCTGCTCAGCTCCCGGCTGCCAAACAGCAGCACTGTTTTGCCACGTACCTTTGCCGTAATGGCCGCCGAAACGCCCGCCGGGCCGGTGCCGATAATTGCAATATCCGCACGTTCCATCGTTCCTCACCTCTCTGTTCTGCCCTATGCAGGGCACAATTCTATTTATAACTATTGTAAATTATACCACCGATAAGCCGCCTGCGTCAATTTATGGGAGAATTTAACAGAGGGAGATAGAACTTTCTCCATACTATGTATAGAAATGCACAACTGGACTAAAAAGCAGAGAGCCATCCCCCGTAAGAGGATAACTCTCTGCTATTTTTGTAAAGCCTTTTCTGCAAGTTTGGTGTCAATGTGGTGTCAAATCAGCCAAACCGGGTTGATAAAAGGCGTGGAATCAATGCTTTTTAGTCGATGGGCTTCATCGTGGGGATGTTTTCCGAAATCAACTTGCAATGCTTCGTAACGCTTCACAAAGCACTTTTTGTCTGTGTACCCGGTATTCACAATCCTTCGTAATTCGCCGTCATTCTCGTGTTTTTGCTGTCAATTTGCTGTCCTTGGAAGAATTTTGCTGTCAGACGAAACGCTCGGTAAGAGCCCTTCTTTGATGATTCAAAAAATATCCAGTGTTGCAGCCAGACGCTCAAAAGATTCCTGTTTTTTCTCCTCGGTCGCTTCGGCATAAATATCCATGGTTGTCTGGATGTCCTTATGCCCCATAACCGACTGGATAACCTTCAGGTTGGTTTCTTGTTCGCAAAGCCTTGTGCAGAAAGTGTGACGCAGATGGTGTGCCGAGAAATCCGGCAGCAGACCGGCTTCCCGGTGCTGCTTTTTCGCTTCCACAGCTTCGCTTGCGTTGTAGTCTGTAATGATGCGCTTGATAGTACGATTCACAGACTGCGGATTCGGAACATTGCCGAAGCGATTGCAGAAGATGAAGCCAGACATTCCATTAATTTCCACATCGTTCCAGCCGGATTCTTTCTGTTCTTCATGCAGCATTTCAAAGGCATCCTTTACGATATCAAACATCGGAATCGTCCGAACGCCTGCTTCCGTTTTAGGCTTTGAGATGTGCAGAACCGAATTGCGGCTTTCGCCCACCGGGTAGTAGACCAAACTGTGATTGATGCTGATGGTGCGGTGGTCGTAGTCCAAATCATCCCAGCATAGTCCAAGGGCTTCTCCGATTCGACAACCCGTTCCCAGTAGCACCGCAAACAGCGGCCACCAGTGGCAGTAAACCGGATGGTTGGCGATATGCTCCATGAAAGCCCGCTGCTGCGGAATCGTGAGAGCATGACGGACACCCGTGGTCTGCTTGGTGCTTTTCTTCACCTCTGCCATTACGCCGTCAGTCGGATTTTTGCGGGCAATCTCATCCCGGACCGCAAGCTGGAACGTGGGGTGCAGCAATGTATGAATGCTTTCCAAGGTGTTTGTCTGCAAGCCTTGCTTGTCCAGCAGATAATTGTAGAACTGAAGCACATCGGAATACTTGATCTCCGCAATTTTCTTTTTGCCAAAGGTCTCGCGGATAAAGCGGTCATACATATAAAGATAGTTGCTTTGGGTCGTTTGTCTGAGATTGGTTTTCAGGCTCATGTAGCGGTCAAACACAAAGTTTACAGTTGCTTTGCCTGAAACGTAAATGTCCAGACCATCCATCTGGTCTTTGGTGAGCTGAGCCTCCTTTTCTCGAAGAGTTACAAGGTCGTTTGCATAGATGTACTTGCGCCTTCCCAGTGGGTCTGTGTAAGAGTACGCATACCGTTTGTCGGAACTGCGCTGCATCTTGCCTTTTCGCAGGGTACGTCCCCGCAGGTCTTTTCGTGTCGTTGCCATATCAGTTCTCCTTCCTAAAAGAAGAAGGGCATGATACTTTATTCAGGATCGGACAAAACTTTGTCCAGCCCCTGCAGGACAACTTCTGTTACCGTCAGTTGATGTTGTTCGGCATAAGTGCAGATACGTTCATACAGGGCATCCTCCACCCGAATGCTCAAGGTTTTCTTTTTTGCATTTTCGGATTTTGGCCGTCCCATCTTTGCCATAGCTGCTCTCATACCTCCACAGCACCAGTCTACTTTCCGCATGACAGAAAATCAAGCTGTAAAAAGCCCTTCTTGAAAATTTTTACGAAAAATCGAAAATTCACACTCTGCTCATTGACATTTTGTCCTTGATTTGCTATTATAATGATAACAACTCCCCCCAAGTGCGCATAGCGTATGCACACTTGGGGGCGTTTTGCTTATAAAGGAGATCTTTCATAGCAGACAAGGACTTCAAAACGATAGACGAACAAATCGAGATTCTTCGTTCACGCGGCCTTACTATCAAGGATGAAGCCAAAGCAAAGGATTTTCTGCTGCGGAACAATTATTACCGTGTCAGCGGCTATTCTCTGACACTCCGCAAGAACGATGTTTTTGCAAAGTCTGCCAAATTTCAAAATATAGAAGATGCTGGCACGGGCGCAAATTATTTAAGGCATGCTTTACGCCCCCGTTTCTTTCATTATATCAGAATATCAGAAGCGGGGGTGATTTTGTGGTTTTTGACAGGCTGAGGAAGGCTCCGGCGCTTTTGGCACCGGAGCCTTCCTTGAGTCTTACTTTGCA
>SAUS01000024.1 GCA_004000625.1 Candidatus Cibiobacter qucibialis
GGCATCTGCCGCACCTCGCTCGCCGTATCGGCACTTAGAATTATGCGGTATTGCCTTTGTTATCTTGCACAAAGCGAACAGCTGCGCTTACAGCAGGTACGCTTCAAACCGGTGCAGGTCATCCACCTTTACGGTTGCCCTGTAATACACGCCGTTTTCGCGGTATTCTTCAGCCAGAACGCTGCCGCGGGTGCGGAACACATCGGCCAGGGCCAGCTTGTCATAGGGCAGCAGTACCTCAATGGTGCGCACACGGTGTGCCAGAATCTCGTCAATCTTGGCCAGCAGGCTGTCCAGCCCGTAGCCGGTTTTGGCGCTTACCAGCAGCACATCCGGGTCATAGGGGGCAACACCGGTGCGGTCGCACTTGTTGTAGACCGTCACCTGCGGGATATCCCCGCAGCCCAGGTCGTTCAACACTTCATCGGTCACGCTCAGCTGCTCGGCGGCTTCGCTGTCGCTGGCGTCGGCAATTTTCAAGATGATGTCAGAGCAGGCAGCTTCTTCCAGTGTGCTCTTAAAAGCATCCACCAAATCATGCGGCAGGCGGCTGACAAAGCCGACTGTATCCACCAGGATCACTTGTAACCCGCTGGGCAGCGTGCATTTGCGGGCGGTGGGATCCAGCGTGGCAAACAGCATGTCGGCTTCAAAAATTTCTGCGCCGCACAAAGCGTTGGTCAGGCTGCTTTTGCCCACGTTGGTGTAGCCCACCAATGAGATGACCGGAACACCGTTTTTCTGGCGGGCGCGGCGGGTTTCACCACGGCGCTTTTCCAGCTCTTTCAGGCGGCTTTCCAGCTTTTCAATGCGGCTGCGCAGGTAGCGGCGGTCCAGCTCCAGCTTGGTTTCACCGGCACCGCGGCGGGCACCGCCACCGCCGCCGCCACCGCCGCCCTGGCGGCTCAGCACCTCGCCAAGGCCCTGCAGGCGCGGCATGCGGTATTTCAGGGTGGCCAGCTCAGTTTGCAGCTTGCCCTCGTTGGTGGTGGCGCGCGCACGGAAGATTTCCAAAATCAGCATCGTGCGGTCCAGCACTTCCACCTGCAAAGCCGCGCTCAGGTTGCGGATCTGGCTGCCGGTCAGCTCGCCGTCAAAGATGGCGGCCTCGGCATCGGTATTCAGGCATACCAGGCGCGCTTCCTCCACTTTGCCCTCCCCCAGAAGGGTGGCGGCTTCGGGGGTGCTGCGCTTCTGGCACACGGTAGCAACGGCCTGCATGCCGTTGGCTTCCGCCAGGGCGGCAAGCTCATCCAGGCTGCGCTGGGCGTCAAACTTGCCCTGGTCCAGCGCCAGCAGCACAACGCGCACCGGCGGGCGCTCGCTGTCCAGAGCCTTCTGCCCAACAGGGGCGTCCTCTGCCGGGGCCTGGGTAGCGGTAAAGTCCAGGGTGATGGGGTCCTTCATTTCGTCCATAGGGATCCTTTCTGGCCGTATTCGGCCAGGTCAGCAAAAGTATGGGGCAGGGGAGTGAATGTCAGACGGTTGTCTCGGCATTCTCCGCTGGTTCCGTTGGTTCTGCCTGTACAGCGGGGGCAGCGGCTGCCGGTTCATCGGATTTCTGGCTGCCGGGGTTCAGCAGGTACCAGGCCAGGCAGGGCACCTCGGTGCCGTCAAAGCGGTGCAGAACGGTATCGTGGTCATAATGGAAGCCGGTCTTGGCCAACACGCGGCTGCTTGCCACATTCTGGCTGGCGTGGAACCCGGCCAGCCAGGGCGCACCTACCATGCCAAACCAGTAATCGCGCACGGCAGCGGCGGCTTCGGTGGCATAGCCCTGGTTCCACCACTTTTTGCCCAAGGTGTAACCGATCTCATACATGCCGCCCAGCAGCTCGGTTTTCACGTTTTTCCAGGCATAGGGCTTTTCACGCTCACAGGATTCGGCGGGGGCAATGCTGATGCTGCCCATCAGCACACCGGTCACTTTATCGCAGATGCCCCAATCATAAAAATCCGGGCGGTCATATTGTTTGACGATCTCGTTCAGATATGCCATCGTTACCACCCAGTCACGGTGGGGCTCCCAGCGCAGGTAGCGGGTCACTTCCGGGTCATTGGCCCAGTTGCCAAACATCATTTCGCAGTCGTCGGTTGTCATACGACGCAGGACCAGCCGCTCGGTGGTCAACTCTTGTGTGCCGCAATGCTTCATCTTGATATACAACCTTTCCTTTGCAGTAGTTATGCTTGGCTGTGCAGCAGATACCGCCGCACAAAGCCCATAAAGATCTGCCACAGCTTGTACAGCTGGGCACGGTAAATGTTACAGTAAATAAACAGGATTGCTGCAGTTAAAACAAACTTGATGATAAAATTGTGGGCGAACACCACGCCGATCACGGCCACACCCACCGCCAGCAAAAAGCCGCAGATCGTCCGGCTGAAGCTGGGGATGGTGCGGTAGTAATACTGCCCGGTCACAGTGCGGTACAAAAACATCGTTGCATTGGCCGCTACCAGGCCGACCGCGGCACCCATTACGCCAAAACGCGGCACCAGCACGGCGCACACGGCAATGTTGGCCGCAACGCCCACGGCGGTTCCAATCGTATCCTGGAACGGCTTGCGGGCAATGGTGTTGCCGTACACCGTGCCTTCGCACAGGATGGAGAACACCACGGCCAGCATCATCAGCGGAAAGTAGGGCAGGCAGGCCGATTTGGCCGGGAAGATGATGAAGATGATATCCTCAAACATGACCAGCAGACAGAAAAAGCCGAAGATCAGCAGGTTTAGCAGATCATGGATGCGGCCAATGCGCTCCTGCTCGGTGCGGTAATGCGCGTAGACATAGGGGCCCCAGTAGGTGGAAAAACCGGCCTGAATGGTGGTGACAAGCTGGGCCAGGGTGTAGGCGAAATCAAACGAACCCTGCTCCGCCGCGGGGGCGTAATTGCCTAAAAAAGAAAGGCAGATGGCGCGGTACAGCGGGATCAGGATGGCCGCAGGTGCCAACACAATGCCGTAAGGCAGTGCCGCCCGGTAAATGTGGGCATAGGGGCGCAGGCCGCGCACAGGGGCCTCTTTCGTTTGACCTTTAGAAGCCCGCCGCCAATAGAACACTGCGACCCCCGCAAAGCTGCACACCGCACCCAGCACAAAAGCGCGGGCGTCCTGGGTAACAAAGCCGGGCAGCAGGTAGATCAGGTTCAGGCAGGCCTGCATCCACAGCGTTTCGGTGGTGTAGGCGCGCACATTGTTTTCCAGCCGGAGCAGCACGTTGAGGTAACGCACCAGCATGTACAGAGCAGCGTTCAGGAACAAAAACGGCACCAGCCCGGCACCGTTGGCCCCAAGGCCAAAGGCCGCCGCCAGCGGCTTGGCGAAAAAGATACTGCCGATGCCGCCCACCAGCAGCATGACCAGCACCGAAAGCCGGGTACACGCGGCAAACATGCTGCGCCCGGTGGAACCGGCAGGCGGTTCGTGGTAAAAGCGCAGCAGGCTTTGGTCCAGCCCAAGCATGCCCACATTCATCAGCGACATGGTGTATGCCATGAAGGAAGCAGGAACGGCGTAGCTTTCGGCGGGCAGGACGCCCTTGATGATAAGCGCTGCGCCGGAAATGCCAAAGCCAAGGTAGGTGGCAATGGAGTATTTCATCACATTTCCGGCAAAGCTTTCAGTTTTTTTCGGTTCAGACATGGCAGGCTCCCATTTGCAGCGGGCGCACCGCAGCGCGCCGGAAAAACAACTTTATTTTACATATGGCCGGATGCGCGCTTCCATGCGCTGGATCTCCTCCGGCGGGATATAGGCTTTGTCCACATAACCGTAAATGCGCTGGGCAAAGTTGGCCAGCGGCGGGCAGAAGGCAAACACCCGTTTGGGTTCCCACTTGTGGCGGTACAGCATGTGTACCCCCGCCAGTGCGCAGAACTTGAGTAGGTTGAAGTGCGGCGTAAAGCCGGGCCCCATCGGTTCATCCCGCGGGGGATTTTTGTACACTTCCTCCAGCAGGTCGGCCATCCGCTTGTAGGCCGGGGCAGGGGAGGGGTCAAAATAGCCCTCAATCACATCCCGTGCAATGGGGAACGGCGGGTTCGGCTGCGCCATGGCAGCGGCAAACTCCGGGTAGCTAGTCACATAGTGAGCATCCTTGTAGATGACGGGGTCATACTCGTGCTCGATGGGCACCGGGCGCAGGATATGGCAGCTTTTGCCCGCCATGTATACTTCGGCCACAGCGGTGCTCATCCAGATGGAGATGGAATCCGCCGCCACAATCCACTGCTTGACGGAATCCGCAAAAATCACATGGAAGTTGGGGCGTTTGGCGGCCAGCTCGTCCAGGGCTTTGCATTTCCATTCGCTGGGGTGGCGGCGGTATACCAGTTCCACCTCCGGGTGGTCACCCAGGTAGCGGTCAAACCAGGCCAGCGTTTTTTCCATCGAAACGCGGTTGGTGCGGGCAAAGCCGGAAAAATCCGTTCCCGCCATTTTGGAAAGCTCGGCCACTTCCTGGTCGGTCATGCTGGCATAGCCAAAGCTGGAAATGTACAGGTGCAGCTGTTTGGCGGGGTCAAGGCCGAATTCCTTGCACAGGGTTTCCTTATCCTTAAAGTAGCCCTTGAACTCCGGCTGCAGAAAGTCCATCATCACAGCGCCGGTCACGGGGGTGTTCTTGGCATCCATGCCATGGGCCTGTAACCGCTGGGCAGTGCGCTGGCCCCAGCAAGTCTGCACGCAGCGCTTGGCGTTGCCGTTCATGTTGAACCAATCGCCCTCCTCCTGCGTGTCGGAGAGCATCTGCTCCCAGTGCAGGTTGACGATCTTGTTGCATCTGCCAATGTTGTTGTACACATGGCTGTTGATGGCTTCGTTGTCATACATGCAGCTGGCAACCAGAACTTCCGGCTTGTCTTTGCCAAACAGGCGCAGATCTTTGGCATCCAGCAGCTGGCGGATGCGCACGGTGTAGCCGCGGCGCTCCAGCTCCAATTTGAGCAAAAGATCGCTCTCATATTCCCGAACGGTGTGTTCGTACAAAATCAAAAAGTCCAGTGCCACAGGGGACCTCCTTTTTGGGGTGGGGCAGCATCAGCGCTGCATATCATCAAACAGTTCGGCTGTCCAGTCCGGCAGGCCGTATTTTTCGTCCAGGTGGAACCCGTCAAAAAACTGGGTGTCATCATCGGTAATGCAGCTGGTGCCCCATTCGTAATTCAGCACGGTAAAATTCTGCTTTTCCAACAGCGGCAGAACTTCGTCCTGCATCACGGCGGTAATGCCAAAGGCATCGCATACCTCGGTGCGCACATTGGCGGCCATGGGGGGCAGCACAATGGTCAGCTCCACGCCGCGGTCTGCGCAGCGCTGGGCCATAGCCAAAAACTCCGCCAGCTCGGTTTCGTTCAGTGTCCAGTTCTGGCAGCGGGTGGTGATCAGCGCCGGGTACTCATACAGCTTTTTGTGCAGCGGAATCGTGTTCCCGGCATCATCCAGGTAATCCGCCGCGGTCCAGTCGCCGGATTCAATGGTGTCCGGCGTGCCCTTTACGGTGTCCATAAACACGGTCAGGGCGTTCACGTTGTATTCCAGGTTCAGACAGTAGGCCAGCGGGTTGCGCAGGGTAGCTTCCAGCGCCGAAAAACGGTCGGTGTTATAGCTGCTGTTTAAGGTGTAGAACGAAAGCTCAAACAGAATGCGGTCCACCTGGTTGCCGGAATCCAGCACATAGTTGGCAAGGTCCACACATTCCTTCAGGGAAGCACCGCCAAAGGCCAGGTTCTGCCAGCTTTGCCCGGTCAGGGAATCCACAAGGTCCATATCAAAGTGGGCCAGGCGGCTGTCCCCGATGATCAGGTTGGTGCCGGGGCTCTGCTCATAGGCGCGCACACGGGCCACCGGCTGGCTGGAAGAGGCTGTTTTTTTGATGCCAAAATAATTGTTTGGCTCAAACGCCACAAAAAAGGCAAACCACAGATAGACCGGCACGAACAGCAGCGCCAATTTTTTGATGATATGCTTCACGCCGGAAATCTCCTTTTTTCCATAAGATTAAAACCCTGCATAGGGGCCGAACGCGTTGGCGTTAAAGCCGCCGCTCTGCATGATGTACCCCACCAGGATAAAAACGATCAAAACAACATACAGCGCATTGCGGTGCTTGGCGCTTGCCAGGGCAACCTCAGCCGGTTTGTTTTTGCAGGCAAAATTGCGCCGGTGATCCAGCCAGATGCCAAGCGCCAGCGCCAGCGCAGCGAACGCCCAATAAGCCGCTACCATAATGGTATTGGCGTAAAAGCCGGTATACGCTGTGCTGTACAGCTCCCCGGCAAAGCGGGCGGGGGACCAGCTGTTCATCAGGCAGCGGCCCAGGTAGACGAAAGCATCGCCAACGCCCAGGTTTTCGGCCATGCCGGAAAGGTTGCCGGACCCCACGCGGAAGAACACCATGCTGATGGTCCACAAAACAAACACCACAACCCGCTTGCCCCACAGCACACGGGCCGGGGTGCCGCGCTTTTTGGGTTTGCCAAAGCGGCGGTGCAGCAGCTCTTCGCCCACGCGGTAAACCGCCTGCAGCAGACCCCAGATGATGAATGGCGCGGTGCTGCCGTGCCAGAAGCCGGAAGCAAAGAACACGCAGAACACGCACAGCTCGGTGGGCAGGCGGCCAAAGCGGCCAAGATCTGCCCAGGCCAGCGGCATAAAGAGATAATCCTGCAGCCAGGAAGAAAACGAGATGTGCCAGCGGCTCCAGAAGCCGGAAAAGTTGGTGGCGTAAAACGGGGTCTTAAAGTTTTCCGGCAGGTCCAGCCCCAGCACAAGGCCGGTGGCACGGGAAATCTCGGAATAGCCGGAAAAGCTGAAATACAGATAAAAAGTGTACATCACCGCGGTCAAAATCAGCATGGGGGCGCTGTAATCCGCATAGTGGGGGAAAACCGTATCCACCACCATGTTCAGCACATCCGCCACGGCAATGTATTTGAACAGCCCCAGCGCATATAGCCGCAAAGCGCGCACCGTGCGGGCAGCATCAAAGCGGTGCTCGGCGCTCAACTGCGGCAGCAGCGCACCAGCGCGGCAGATGGGCCCCTGGGTGACGGTGGCAAAAAAGTTGAGGAACAGCGCCAGTCGGATAAAGCTGGTTTCCACCTCGCAGTCGCCGCGGGTGGCGTCGATCAGGTAGGCGATTGCGGCAAAACTGGTAAAGCTGATGCCCAGCGGCATGGCCACCGCGCGCCAGCCGTGCAGTACCCCGCCCAACAGGCCGTTATACTTAAAAAAGGCCAGAATGCCCAGCATACCGATCACGCCAAGGCGCAAAAAGGCGGTTTTGTGTGCGCCGCCCCGCCAGGCAAGGCCGCGGCCGCACAGGTAGGTGAACACCGCCAGTGCAATGGTGACCGGCAGCATGGCCGGCATGGCCAGCGCATAAAACACCCACGAAGCTCCCAGCAGAAACACCGGCTGCATGCGCACCGGCAAATGCAGGTAAACGGCAGCCACAACCACCAAAAATGCACAGTATTGCAGGCTTTGCAGCCCCATGAGCGCAACCTCCAGACCTAATAGGAGCGGTACCGCACAACGCACGGCGTGCCGCAAAAAATCCACAGGCAGCAAGGATAAAATAAGACCGCCTGCACCCGCAATATGGCAAAATGGCGCAATATCACAGATTAACTAAACTATTATACCTGTTTTGCCTACTAATGTAAAGTGGGCCGCCCCGCGGGGGCATAATACGCACGAAAAAACGTAAAGAATATTGTTTGCACAGCGGCAACAGAAGCGGCGTTAAAATGTGATAACAAAGAGCAAAACACGGAATAAAAAGCAAGCCTACTAGGTGGGATAAATTTCCTGGAACGGTTGCACTGAATACGTGAAAATGATATACTATCATAGTAATAAAAAATAGGCTGGGTGTGTACCAAACTGTCCGGCGGTTGAAATGCTGGTGGGACGGACAGTTTTTGCGGGACTGCAAGCAGGGTTCCGCTGCAGGCTTACGGGAGTGAAAAATATGAAAGTTGTAATTCTTGCCGGCGGCTATGGCACGCGCATTTCGGAAGAAAGTAAGTTCAAGCCAAAACCGATGATCGAAATCGGCGGTATGCCCATTTTGTGGCATATCATGAAAGAGTATTCTTACTATGGCTTCAATGATTTTGTGATCTGCGCCGGGTACAAGCAGCATATGATCAAGGAGTGGTTTGCGGATTATTTCCTGCATACCAGTGATGTGACCTTTGACTTCACCCAGGGCAACAAGATGATCGTGCATGACCAGCACGCCGAGCCGTGGCGCGTGGCGGTGGTGGATACCGGCCTGAACACGATGACGGGCGGCCGCATCAAGCGGGTGCAGAAATATATCGGCAACGAAACCTTTATGATGACCTATGGTGATGGCGTTTGTGATGTGAACATTGCCGAACTGGTCAAGTTCCATAAGCAGCATGGCAAGCTAGCCACCCTGACCGCCGTTGTGCAGGAACAGCAGAAAGGCGTGCTGGATATCGGCCAGGATAACACTGTACAGGCCTTCCGCGAAAAGAGCATCAACGATGGGGCTATCATCAACGCGGGCTATATGGTGCTGGAACCGGAAGTGTTTGATACCATCAGCGGTGATGATACCATTTTTGAGCAGGCCCCGCTGCGCGAGCTGGCAGCCAAAGGCCAGCTGATGAGCTATGTGCACCGCGGATTCTGGCAGTGCATGGATACCGAGCGCGAAAAAAGTATGCTGGAAAAAATGTGGGCGTCCGGCTGTGCGCCCTGGGAAGTGTGGAACCAACAATGAACTTGGAATTTTACCGCGGTAAACGCGTGTTTGTAACCGGACATACCGGTTTTAAGGGCAGCTGGCTCTGCCGCATGCTGGTGGGGGTCGGTGCGGTGGTAACGGGTTACAGCCTGGAACCGCCCACAACCCCCAACCTCTTCTCTCTGGCAGGGCTGGAAGGCAAAATGACCAGCGTGATCGGTGATATCCGCAATTTTGCCGCCCTGAAAGCGGCCTTTGATGCCGCCCAGCCGGAAATTGTGCTGCACCTGGCGGCCCAGCCCATTGTGCGGGACAGCTACAAGGACCCGCGCTATACCTATGAAACCAATGTGATGGGCACCGTGAACCTGTTGGAATGCGTGCGCACCGCCCAAACTCCGCCGCGCTCTGTGCTGAACGTAACAACGGATAAGGTGTACCAGAATAATGAATGGTGCTGGGGCTACCGCGAAAACGAACCGTTGGACGGCTTCGACCCCTACTCCAACAGCAAAAGCTGCTCGGAGCTGGTGACCCACAGCTATAAAAACAGCTTTTTTGCGGATGGCAGCGTGGCCATCTCCACCGCCCGCGCGGGTAATGTGATTGGCGGCGGCGATTTTGCCAATGACCGCATCATCCCAGACTGTGTGCGTGCCATGGCAAAAGGGGAGAGCATCGGTGTGCGCAACCCGTATTCCACCCGCCCATACCAGCATGTGCTGGAACCGCTGGCGGCGTACCTGCTGATCGCCCAGCGCCAATATGAGGATAACCGGTACGCCGGCTATTATAATGTCGGCCCGGATGACTGCGACTGTGTGACGACCGGCACCCTGGTAGACCTGTTCTGCCGGGCGTGGGGCGATGGCGCCGCATGGGAAAACCGCGCTGAGGCAAACGCCCCGCATGAAGCAAACTTTTTGAAGCTGGATTGCAGCAAATTGAAATCCACCTTCGGCTGGAAACCGCGCTGGCATATGGCGGAATGTATGCAAAAGACCGTTGCGTTCAGCAAGGTATGGCTTTCCGGCGGGAATATCCCGGCGGAGATGGACAAAGAGATCAAGGAATTTTTGAGTGAGTAAGGGAGCAGACGATGGCAAATTGGAGCAATGAGGCCGAAGCCCGCGAGCAGATCAAGGCGCTGGTGGCAGAATATTACCATGACTTTAAGGAGAAAAAGGCGGATTTCAAGCCCGGCGACCGCGTTACTTATGCATCCCGCGTGTTTGATGAAAAAGAAATGTGCGCCCTGACCGATGCAACGCTGGATTTCTGGCTGACCACCGGTCGCTTTGCGGATGAATTTGAAAAAGAGTTTGCCAAGTGGATCGGCGTAAAGTTCGCCAACCTGGTCAACTCCGGCTCCTCCGCCAACCTGATTGCCTTTATGGCGCTCACCGCCCCGGAACTGGGCGACCGCCAGATCAAAAAGGGCGATGAGATCATCACTGTGGCATGCGGGTTCCCCACCACTGTCACCCCGGCGCTGCAGTATGGCGCTGTGCCGGTGTTTGTGGATGTGACCGTGCCGCAGTACAACATTGATGTGACCAAGCTGGAAGCCGCTCTTTCCCCCAAGACCAAGGCAGTCATGATCGCCCATACCCTGGGCAACCCGTTTGACCTGTCCACCGTCAAAGCCTTCTGCGATGCCCATAACCTCTGGCTGGTGGAGGATAACTGCGATGCCCTGGGCACCCAGTACACCATCAACGGCGAAACCCGCTTTACCGGAACCTGGGGCGATATCGGCACCTCCAGCTTCTACCCGCCGCACCACATGACGATGGGCGAGGGCGGCTGCGTGTATACAAACAGCCCGCTGCTGAACCGCCTGATCAAGAGCTACCGCGACTGGGGCCGCGACTGCATCTGCCCGTCCGGCCATGATAACTTCTGCGGCCACCGCTTTGACGGTCAGTATGGCGAACTGCCCGCAGGCTATGACCACAAGTACGTTTACAGCCACTTTGGCTATAACCTGAAAGTGACCGATATGCAGGCCGCCATCGGCTGCGAACAGCTGAAAAAGTTCCCCAGCTTTATCGAGCGCCGCCGCCATAACTGGGACCGCCTGCGCGCAGCCCTGGAACCGGCTGCCGATAAGCTGATCCTGCCGGAACCGGCCGCCAACAGCCGCCCGTCCTGGTTCGGCTTCCTGATTTCGGTCAAGCCGGAATCCGGCCTGGATCGCAACGCCGTGACCCGCTATATTGAGGACCACAATGTCCAGACCCGCCTGTTGTTCAGCGGCAACCTGATCAAGCACCCTTGCTTTGACCAGATCCGCGGCACCGACGCCTACCGCGTGGCAGGGGAGCTGACCAACACTGATTTTATCATGAACAACACCTTCTGGGTCGGTGTGTACCCCGGCATGACCGATGAGATGATCGACTATATGGCGAAGATCATTATTGAAGCGGTGAACCAGTAAAAAGCGCTGATAAGATGAATCAATAAGAAAAAGCAAAGCCGTGCTGATAAGAAAAAAATGGCTGCTGCACTGCGGTAAATTATCAATACAGGCTTTGCTTTTTTGATTGCTTATAAAGAATAATAAAGGAACGGGATCCATGCAGAAATTGTTGGCACTGTTGGGAGCAAAAAGCAAAAAGGAATTTGTTGCGCTGCTTGCACAGTTTATCAAGTTTGGCCTTGTTGGCGTAAGCAACACGGCGGTATCGATGGCGGTGTATTATATCTTTTTGTGGATCAGCCCAGACCTGTATATGGTAGGCAGCGTTCTGGGAACAATTCTGAGCATTGCCAATGCCTTTTTTTGGAACGATAAGTTTGTGTTTACCGGGAATGCAAACGATTGGCGCAGTAAACTGAAACGCCTTGGAAAAACATATGTCAGCTACGGCGGCACGTCGATCCTTTCTAATGTTTTGCTTTGGATAGAGGTTACGTTCTTCAGCGTCAGCAAAACGATTGCGCCGATTGTAAATTTGCTGGTCACGATTCCGCTGAATTTTATCATCAACAAGTTGTGGACATTTAAGGAAAGATAAACAACAAAATGTTTCCCGTCAACGATGTGGAGCTTATCCGGCACGGAAAAGTGCGGTATCGGGATCCCTAACCATCATCCGACTCAACGAGGTTGGTTGGCGGTGCTTTATTGTTGAAAATAAGACTGCAAAATATATCGGTAAAAAATATGGGAAACCAGGGAATATCTGATACATAACCGGGAACAGAAATAGGGCAAGGCTGTGTATGGACAACATGACAACAAATAACGAGAATAAATCTGGTATCAGCATTGGATTAGATCAGCTGTTGCCGGAAGATAACAAATCGGTGCAGCTGGGACTGAATTATGGCCAGAATGAATGCAACAGCCAGCGCGTGCTGAAAGAGAATAACACGAAACGGGGAAAAGACCTTTTTGGTAAAAAAGAAAGAGGGAGCAATCCGTTCTGGAAAAAAACGGCCAAGCTGTACTGTGTACTCAGCGCAGTGTGTGCCATTGTGGTTATGGTAACGCTGTATGTTACCCATGGTGATTTTCTTTCGTACTTTTTATACCATGATACACTGGATGTCGGCATGGATTTTTTCCATAGCATTGAATATGTTCGTGGACGCCAGCCGTATGCGGTGTTTGACACACTGTATCCGCCCTTGGCAAATTTGTTCTTTTATGCCCTGTTTTTACTGGTGCCTGCTTCGGTATCTGATAACTGGACCTATGACTTTGAGGCGTCAGTTGCCATGCGCGGCACAGAAGCTGATTTACGCACAACACAGTCGTGCTTTTTGCTATACGTCTTTTTTGTGGTGCTGGCGGTTCTTTTGCTGGCGGTTTTGCTCCGTGACGTGATGCAAAATGCCCAGTGGGCCAGGGCCAGTACGTTTTTTGCCTTGTTCAGCTTTGGTGTGCTTAATGCGGTAGACCGCGGCAATATTATTTTGCTGGCGGCGGGGCTTTCGCTTTTTTTCGTCATGTATCACCGTTCAAAGCGCGCATGGGTGCGGGAACTGGCATTGGTTGCACTGGCAGTAGCAGCCGGACTTAAAATTTATCCCGCATTCTTAGGTGTTATGCTTTTAAGAAACCGGGATTTCAAAGCAGCAATCCGCACGGTGTTTTATGGCATTGCAGCGTTGGTGCTCCCGGTGTTTGCCTTCCAGGAGGGCGTGTACGGCTTGCAGCTTTGGCTGAAGATTTTGTTCTCTTTTGGAAGTAAAAGTAAAACACCTTGGGCAGGCAATGGCATCAACAGCATGTTCGCACATGGGGCGCATCTGGTGGACCTGATTGCCGGAACCAGCAATGCAACGGTATCTTTTTTTGCAGCAGCCTTTGCTGTGGCGGCGGTACTGGTTGTGTGTGCTCTGCTCTGCCGCCAGGAATGGCAGGCGTTGCTGCTGATTACCGTGGCTATGATGTACCAAAGCCAGGGCAACTATATTTACTGCATGGCGCTGATTCCACTGGCGTATTTTCTTGCACAGGAAAAGGTGATGACACGTCAAAATGTATTGCCTTTTGCGGTTTTGATGGTATTTAATCTGCCGCTTCCAATCTTTGAAGAGCGTAACTCTTATATTCGCAACACCATTGTACAGTTGGCAATGCTGACAGCTATCATCTGGGGCGTTGTACAGGCAGTAAATTGTGTGTTGACAGCGCTGAAAACCAAAAAGCCTGAACAATCAAAACTAGATAAAAAAGCTGCACGCAGCACGCTGGTTACTTTCGGCGCTTCACTGGGGGCATTGGCAGTTTCCCTTGCCGTTTTCTATGGCGTGTGGGTGCTGTATAATGCGCCGTCTATTACCATGCAGCTGGGGGATGGCATTTATAACACAGAATATTATACTCCTGAAAACTCCAACAAAGAGCTGCCGTTTTACTGGTGCAAGAAAAGTGCAGAGATCAAACTGGTAAACCCGCAGCTGAATACGGAAAGGTACACCTTTACCTTTACAGTGGGGGATTATTTCTTTGATATTTCTGACCGCCCCAGCATTACCATTACCTTCGGTGACAGTAGCCAGACCTTTGTGGTCAGCCAGGAAAACATGAAAATCCGCTATACCGTGGATATTCCTTTTGGTGAAAGTACAATCGATATTAGCTACAGCGGCAAGCGGGTCGATGCCCCGCAGGATTCCAGAACTTTGTATTTTGTAATGGTTCAGCCGCAGCTTGAACGGATTAAATAAAAGGAGGACACCCCCAATGAAACAGCGTCTGGCCGATTATGTGGCCGATTTTCTTGCGGCGCATGGCGTTACGGATGTGTTCAGCGTGGTGGGCGGCGGCGCCATGCATCTGAATGATGCACTGGGCCACCACCCGGCGCTGCATGTTACCTATAACCATCACGAGCAGGCAAGCGCCATTGCGGCGGAAGCATACGCCCGCATTGATAACAAAATTGCCGCCCTGTGCGTTACCACCGGCCCCGGCGGCACCAACGCCCTGACCGGTGTGGTGGGCGGCTGGCTGGATTCTATCCCTATGTTTGTAATCTCCGGCCAGGTTCGGTACGATACTACGGCCCGCTATGCCGCGCAGTTTACCGATGGCCTGCCCCTGCGCGCGGTGGGCGACCAGGAATACGATATCACCAAATCTGTTGCCCACATGACCAAATACGCCACCATGCTGGAAGACCCGAACCAGATCCGCTATGTGCTGGAAAAAGCCTGGCACCTGGCAACCACCGGTCGCCCCGGCCCGGTGTGGATCGATATCCCGGTCAACTATCAGGGCGGCTACATTGAAACCGACAGCCTGCCCGGCTATGACCCGGCGCAGGACGATGCCCGGTTGCCGCCCCCGGTGGACGATGCCACCGTGCAGATGGTGCTGGAAAAGATCCGCAACGCCAAGCGCCCGGTGCTCCACGCCGGATACGGCATCCGACTTTCCGGCGGGTACGCAGCGTTCCGCGCCGTGGCGGAAAAGCTGAACATCCCCATTGTGACCTACTGGAACGCCGTGGACCTGATCGAGGACGAAAACCCGCTTTACTGCGGTCGTGCCGGTAATATGGGCGACCGCCCTGGCAACTGGGCCATCCAGAACGCAGACCTGATTCTGGCTGTGGGCACCCGCATTTCCATCCGCCAGGTGGGCTATAACTGGAAAACCTGGGCCCGCGCGGCGGAAGTCATCATGGTGGATATTGACCGCGCCGAGATGAAAAAGCACACCCTGCATGTGGAGTACCCCGTGTGGGCGGATGCCAAGGACTTTCTGCAAAAGCTGGATACCGCCGCGGCGCCGCTGACCCCTGTCAGTCAGGCAGCGGACTGGCTGGCAACCTGCCAGCGATGGAAAAAAGATTACCCCGCCGTGCTGCCGCGCCAGTGGGAAGAAAACGGCACCACCGCCAATGTGTACGCCTTTGTGCGCTACCTCAGTTCCCGCCTGCCGGAAAACAGCCTGACCGCAGTTTCCAACGGCGCCTGCTGCGTGGTGGGCAATCAGGCGTATGTCATCCAAAAAGGCAGCCGCATGGCCAACAACAGCGCCATTGCCAGCATGGGTTACGGCCTGCCCGCCGCCATTGGTACTTGCATTGCAGGCGGCCGCCGTACCACCATCTGCCTGGAAGGCGATGGCTCTATCATGATGAACCTGCAGGAATTGCAGACCATCCTGACAAATAAGCTGCCGATCAAGATTTTCCTCATCAACAATAACGGCTACCACTCCATCCGCCTGACCCAGAACAACCTGTTCAAAGACCATTGCAAGATCGGCATTGGGCCGGAGAGCGGGGATCTGTCCTTCCCGGAGTTCCGCAAAATTGCCGAAGCGTTCGGCTACCCGTATTCCTTCGCACATTCCAACGCTGAGATGAAACAGGTGGTGGATGCCGCCCTTGCTGCAGAAGGCCCGACTTTCTGCGAGATCTTTACCGATACCCAGCAGGTCTGGGAGCCGAAGAGCGCCACCAAGCGCCTGCCGGACGGCACACTGGTCAGCCCGCCGCTGGAGGACCTGGCACCGTTCCTGCCGCGGGAAGAGCTGGAAAAGCAGATGTTTATCCCCCTGGTGCCGGAGCAGTGAATGATGATAGAACGTAACATTAAAACCGTAATCGTAACCGGCCCCACCGGGGCCGTGGGCACAGCATTGTGCAGCCGGCTGCTGCAGGCCGGGTGTACCGTGGTGGCGGTCTGCCGCCCCGGCAGCCCGCGGGCCGTAGCGCTGCCCAAGGATGCAAACCTGTATGTAGTTGCCTGCGATGCCGCCAACCTGGCGGATTTGCCGCAGTGCATGGCCGCAGCCGGGCTGCCCGTGCAGGCGGATGCCTTTTTCCACCTGGCGTGGGCGCACACCATTGGCGCAGGCCGCAATGATATGCCGGCTCAGATTGAGAATATCCGCTATACCATTGATGCCGTGCGCACCGCGGCGGCAATGGGCTGCCGTGTGTTTGTTGGTACCGGCAGCCAGGCAGAGTATGGCCGTGTGGACGGTGTTCTGCGGGCCGATACCCCCACAAACCCCGAAAACGGGTACGGCATGGCCAAGCTGTGTGCAGGCCAGATGAGCCGTACCGAGGCCGCCGCCCTGGGCATGGACCATGTGTGGGCGCGTATCCTTTCGGTTTACGGCCCGCATGACGGCCCCAACACGATGATCTCCGCCACCATCCAAAAACTGCTGGCCGGGCAGTGCCCGGACCTGACGGCAGGGGAGCAGAAGTGGGATTATCTTTACTCCGCCGATGCTGCGGATGCACTGTACCGCATGGCCTGCCATGGCCGCAGCGGTGCCGTGTACCCGGTGGGCAGCGGCACCGCCCGCCCCCTGCGGGAATATATTGAGACCCTGCGTGATGCCATCGACCTGGCCCTGCCGCTTGACCTGGGCAAAATCCCTTACGGGCCGCAGCAGGTCATGTTTTTGCAGGCGGATATCACCCAGCTTGCGGCGGATACCGGCTTTGCGCCGCGCACCGCCTTTGTCGATGGCATCCGCGCCACCATTGCGTGGGCAAAAACGCAAAAGCAAACCAATTAAGCCAATAAGGAATAACCCCGTCCGTGCGGGCAGGACCCGCATGGACGAACAGGAGCCAGACAGTATTTATGCAGTTGACCTACCAAAAGTTAAAGCCGTTTGCCTTATCCTATCTCACCGCGCCGCTGGCGGTGTTTTTTGCGGGGTATCTCCGCGCGCCGTTTGCCGTTGTGGGCCTGGCCGTGCTGGCCTTTGCCTGGTGGTATGCCGTGTGCAAAACGCCGCAGGTTAAGCAAGTGGGGCAAGAAGAGCAGGGCATTACGCTTTCGGTGCCAAAGCTGGTGCTGCTGTTTGCCCTGATGCTGTTGTGGGGCTACCTGGGCGGTCAGACGGGCTTTTTTTACCAGAACTCGGACTGGGGTTACCGCAACGCCATTTACCGGGATCTGATCACAAACAGCTGGCCGGTGTATTACCCGCAAAAGGATACGGCGCTGGTGTATTATATCGGGCACTGGCTGGTCCCGGCGGCGCTGACCAAACCGGTATACGCCCTGTTTGGGTTGGATGCCGCCTGGATGTTCGCCCGTATGGCCCTTTGGGGGTGGACGGCGCTGGGCACCTATCTGGCGGCGCTGAATTTGTTGGTCTACCTGCGTGCCGATACCGGCAAAAAGCAGGGGATCGGCCTGCTGTTTTTGATTTTCTTCAGCGGCATGGATATTCTGGGCGCGCTGTACAGCAGCCGACTGCCGGACCTGCTGGCCTATGACGCTATGCACCTGGAATGGTGGACGAATGATTTCCAGTTCAGCTCCCTGACGACCTGCCTGTTCTGGGTGTTCAACCAGACAGTGGGGGCATGGCTGGCAACCGTCTGCTTTTTGCAGGAAAAAGACTGCCGCAACTACCTGCTGCTGGGCACGGCCTGCCTGATGTGTGGCCCCTTCCCATTTGTGGGGCTGGTTATTTTTATGGTGGTGCGCGGCATTGTTCTGCTGGCACAGCGTCAAAAAGGCGTGCTGCAATCGGCGTTCTCCCCGGCCAATGTGCTGGTGCTGGTTGTGGTGCTCAGCATTACGGCCAGTTATTTTTTGGCCAATAACGCCTTTGGCTACAGCGTTCTGGGCGAAACTGTCGCCGGGAACCAGGCAGCGCAGCAGACTTTTGGCCAAAACGTTCTGACCAGCCTGCAAAAAGGCATGCTGGTATTTTACCTGCTGGATGCCGGCATCTATCTGCTGCTGCTCTGGCGGCAGAACCGCCGCAGCTGGCTGTTTTATACCTGCGCCGTGTCGCTCTTCATCATTCCGTTCTTTAAGGTGGGACAGGGGTGCGATTTCTGCATGCGGGTGTCCATCCCGGCTATCTTTATCCTGATGACCCTCTGTGCCCGGTACTTTATCGCCTTGGTGGGCACCAAATGGCGGGACGGTACGCTTGCACAGCATGCCATGACCATTCTGCTGGCGGCAACGCTGCTGATCGGTGCCTGCACCCCGGCCATGGAAATTTACCGCGGCATCTGCCACATTGCCAAAGAGGGGACTTTCTGCCTGGAAAACGATGAGCCCTACACCCTGGCGGACCGCCCTGTAAGCCTGAACTTTGAAACGCAAAACTGCGAAAATAAATTGTTCTTTACCTATTTTGCAAAATAGTGTATAGTGATAAGGGTCTGCCCGGCTATTGCGGCAGTGGGCCAAAGACTAAACTTAAAGGAATGAAGCCTGCATGAGCGAGAAGAAAAAAGTCATCTCTGTTATGATCCCTACCTATAACGAGGAGGAGAACGCCCGCCCCATCTATGAGGCGGTGCGGGATGAGATTCGGAAGGACTGCCCGGATTATGACTATGAGATCCTTTTTATTGATAATAAAAGCCAGGATCGTACCCGCCGGATCATTACGGACATCTGCGCGCAGGACCCCAAGGTCAAAGCCATTTTTAACAGCAAGAACTTTGGTCAGTTCAACAGCCCCTATTACGGTATGATCCATACCACAGGGGACTGCACCATTACCATCTGCGCGGACTTCCAGGACCCGGTGGAGATGATTCCAAAGTTTGTGGCTGAATGGGAAAAAGGCTACAAAATTGTAATCGGCAAAAAGACCACCAGCCAGGAAAACCCTGTCATGTACTTTTTGCGGGACTGTTACTACAAAACCATCAAAAAGATGAGCAATGTGGAAATGATCGAGCAGTTTACCGGGTTTGGCCTGTACGATAAAAGCTTTATCCAGACCCTGCGTGATTTGCACGACCCCACCCCGTTTTTGCGCGGGATTGTGGCGGAGCTTGGCCCCGAGCGCAAGGAGATTGAATACACCCAGCCCAAGCGCCGGGCAGGCAAGACCCACAACAACTGGTACAGCCTGTTTGATGCCGCCATGCTCAGCTTTACCAGCTACACCAAGATTGGGATGCGGATGGCGGAGTTCTTCGGCTTTTTCTGCGCGGCGGTCAGCTTTATCCTGGGGCTTGTGTTCCTGGTGGCAAAGCTGATCCACTGGAATACCTTTGCTGCGGGTTATGCCCCGATGATTATTGCCGTGTTCTTTGTGGGTGGTGTGCAGCTGACCTTTCTGGGATTTTTGGGCGAGTACATCATGGCAATGAACGCCCGTATTATGGACCGCCCCCTGGTGGTGGAAGAAAAGCGGCTGAATTTTGAACCCGAAACGCCGGAAAGTGATGTTGTCCGCGCCCAGTGATAACGGCCGGATGGTTACAATAGATTGCGAGTTGACAGTAAAACAATGATTCCTTTTAATATTCCCCCGCAGGTTGGTACAGAGCTGGACTATATGCGCCAGGCCATGGCCAACAATAAGATCTGCGGCGATGGCCCTTTTACCCGCCGCTGTGATGAATGGATGGAACAGCGGTTCCATGCGGGCAAGGTGCTGCTGACCACCAGCGGTACCACCGCGCTGGAAATGGCTGCCCTGCTGTGCGGCATCCAGCCCGGTGATGAGGTGATCCTGCCCAGCTACACATTTTCTTCCACGGCAACGGCCTTTGTTTTAGCTGGGGCCAAGCTGGTGTTTGTGGATATCCGCCCGGACACCATGAACATTGACGAAGCAAAAATTGAACCCGCCATTACCGAAAAAACCAAAGTCATCTGCGTGATGCACTATGCCGGTGTGGCCTGCGATATGGATACCATTATGCAGATCGCCCGCCGCCATAACCTGAAGGTGGTGGAAGATGCCGCCCAGGGCGTGATGGCCAGTTATAAAGGCAAGGCGCTGGGCAC
The DNA here is from genome assembly GCA_004000625.1 of Candidatus Cibiobacter qucibialis. Lineage (GTDB taxonomy): Bacteria > Bacillota > Clostridia > Oscillospirales > Ruminococcaceae > Gemmiger > Gemmiger qucibialis. Next base: position 19,940 of record SAUS01000024.1, read on the forward strand.
CATCGGCGATTTTGGCTGCTACTCTTTCCATGAGACGAAGAACTTCTCAATGGGGGAGGGGGGCGCGCTGGTCATCAATGACCCCGAAACCGTGACCAAGGCCGAAATCCTGCGGGAAAAGGGTACCAACCGCGCCAGTTTTCTGCGCGGCCAGGTAGATAAATATACCTGGGTTTCTTATGGCTCCAGCTACCTGCCCAGTGATCTGAATGCCGCTTACCTGTGGGCACAGCTGGAACAGGCCGATACCATCAATACAGACCGTACCCACAGCTGGGATTATTACGCACAGGAGCTGGCACCGCTGGCTGAAGCAGGCCTATTGGAGCTGCCCACCGTGCCGGAAGGCTGTGTGCATAACGGGCATTTGTTCTATGTCAAGCTGCGGGATCTGGAACAGCGCACCGCGTTCATTGCTTATTTGAAAGCCCACGGTGTGGCATCGGCTTTCCATTATGTGCCGCTGCACAGCGCCCCGGCGGGCATCCAATACGGCCGCTTTGCCGGTGTGGATGAATACACCACCAAGGAAAGCAACCGCCTGACCCGCCTGCCGCTGTACTATGGTCTGACCGAAGCCGACCGCGCAGCCGTGGTGCAGGTGGTCAAAGACTTTTTTGCACAGAAATAACATGCCCAGTGCATGAAATCAGCAATATAACAAAAATCCGTATCCCGAATGCCAAGCAGGGCAGGAGGATACGGATTTTTCTGTTTGTTCTTTTAAGGCAACACCGCACAATTCCCGCCTTACGGCTTAAGCACCGCTCCGGCGGCTGCGGCACGGCATCTGCGTTGCCAAAATGCTCGATAAGACATCCAGTATTATCTGCGCTTTTGGCTTAGCATCTGCCGCACCTCGCTCGCCGTATCGGCACTTAGAATTATGCGGTATTGCCTTAAAATTAAGCGAAAATTCTCCACGGAACAATGAGGTCAGGGCACGGGGGACGAAACGCTTGCCTGTTTGTATAAAAAACCAAGGTTTCTACAGGGGAATAATGCCGTTCACTTTCCCCACCCGCTGCTTTGCAGCATGGTTTCATCGCTCAGCATCCACAGGGCTTCCACATCGTTCAGCTGCTCGATCAAAGCCTGCCCTTTTTCTACCGGCATGCAGAACACACCGGTGGAAAGCGCATCCCCCAGGCCGCTGTCACTGCTTACAATGGCAACGCTGTTCATGTAGCGGGCAGGCTGCAGGGTGGTCAGGTCGATCAGGTGGTGGTAGCGTACACCGTCCACGGTAAAGTAACGCTGGTAGTCCCCGCTGATCACAAGGCTTTGCCCCGGCTGCAGCTCCACGGTATCCACATAGCGTGCGGTGGCGTATTGTCCGTCCTGATCCGGCCAGGGGTTATCGACCCCGGCAACCCAGGACCCGCTGTTGGGCTTGGTGCCAATGGCGCGCACATTGCCACCCACGTTCAACAGGGCGCTGGTCAGGCCGCGGGCTTCGGCTGCCTGGGCGCATTGCTCCACCGCATAGCCTTTGCCAATGCTGCCAACGTCCAGCTGCAATTCCGGGTCTGCAAAATACACCGTCCCGGTATTCTGGTTCAAAATCAAATCATCCATATTGCAGTGGGCAGCCGCAGCCTGCAGATCGGCGGTTTTGGGCAGGATATCGGCGCTTACCTTGGCTCCATCGCCCGCGGCGGTGCGGGCATCGTGCCAGTAGCGCAGCACCGCCCCGGCAGCGGCATTGCAGGCACCGTCCGTTGCCTGGTACATCTCCTGCGCGAAGGTCAGCAGGTTCATAATCTCATCCCCAACGGCAACGGGGGCAGCGGCGGCTCCGGCGTTTACATCCGCCAGGTTGGTCATGCCGTCATAGTGGTTGTAAATATCATACAGCTGGTTATACCGCAGCAGGTCTGCATGCAGGGCGGTCATCTGGGTGTTCCAGTCGGCTTCACTGTCGGCATAGCCGCTGATGACAGTAACGGTGTCAAACACATCCCACCAAGTTATGCTGTAGCGCTGGGGGCTGGTGGTTCCAGTTGCCGCACAGCCGCTCAGCAGCAGGCAGAGCGCCAGCACCGCACAGGTCAGGCGGCGCTTCATGCCTGGCCTCCCACGTGTTCATGCTCGCGGTTCAGTTCGGCCAGCAGGGCAGCAAGGGTCCAGCCGCGGCTGGTGGGGGTTACCATGGCGCGCAGCGGGATCACCGCCCCGCCGCGGCGCACTTCATCCACAAACTGGCCCAGATCGCCGTTGTCATGCCGCAGCCCGCTCACAATCATGGCCGGGCGCTCCGGTACATCCGGGGCGGGGGCGGCTTCACCGCCAGTGTGCCGCCCGGTGCAAAGGGCTTCTATGGTGGTGCCCAGGTCGGCGGCGGTCAAAAGGCGGACTTTCAGGCGGCTCAGGCGTGCAGCGTGTTCCACCGCGGCGTGCTCGGCACTGCCGGGGGCAACCTGCCACAGCAGCACACAGCGCGGTTCCTGCTGGATTCTGGCTTTCATAACAATACCTCGTTATGCCTGCCCGCAGCCGGGCAGGCAGCAATCATAAAATCAAAATGTGCGGCGCAGGGGTCAGCCCCGCGCCGCACGGTGGAAAAGGTTCAATTACAGGTCAGGGTGATACTCTTTGCAGGTGCATTTTTTCCATTTCAGGCCGCTGCCGCAGGGGCAGGGATCGTTGCGACCAATCTTGGTCACGCGCACAGGGGTGGCACCCTTGGCACCAGCCTGAGCCGGTGCGCCTTCGCCGGTGGGCTTGGCAACCTGTTCGCGTTTCGGCTCCTGGTTCTGCTGGCGCACTTCAATGGTCAGCAGCATGTGTACGGCATCCTCGCGGATGGTGGCGATCATCTCGTCAAACATGGCAAAGCCTTCAATGCGGTATTCCACAATGGGGTCGCGTTGGCCGTAACCGCGCAGGCTCATGCCCTGCTTCAGCTGGTCCATGTTGTCAATGTGCTCCATCCACTTGGAGTCAACATTGCGCAGCAGACAGATACGCTCCAGTTCGCGCATCATGGGGGCACCGTACTTCTGCTCTTTGCTTTCCAGAATGCTCATGCCGCGCTCATACAGCACCTTGGCAACATCCTCGCGCTTCAGATCATTCAGCTGCTCGGCAGTGTAGTTGAAATCAGTGGGCAGGCACAGCCAGTTCAGGTAGTGGCGGCGCAGGGCGGCAAAATCCCAATCGTCGGCGGTTTCGCCGCTCAGGAAGGACTCGCAGGTCTCGTCGATGGACTGCTTCATCATCTCGTGCAGCTTGTCGGAGATATCCTCGCCGTCCAGCACCATCTGACGCTGCTTGTAGATGATTTCGCGCTGCTGGTTCATGACATCGTCATACTGCAGCACCTGCTTACGGATGGCAAAGTTGGAAGCTTCCAGCTTTTTCTGGGCGCTCTCGATCGTATTGGTGATCAGCTTGTTCTCGATGGGCATGTCCTCGTCCAGGCCCAGGGTATCCATCAGGCCCTGCACGCGCTCACCGCCGAAAATGCGCATCAGGTCATCTTCCAGGCTCAGGAAGAAACGGGATGCACCGGGGTCGCCCTGACGGCCGGCACGGCCGCGCAGCTGGTTATCAATACGGCGGCTTTCGTGGCGTTCAGTGCCAATGATGAACAGGCCGCCAGCTTCGCGCACAGCCTCGGCTTCGCGCTTGACTTCCGGTTCATATTCTTCAACCAGCTCGTCAAAGCGCTTGCGGGCAGCCAGAATATCAGCATCCTGGGTGTCGGCATGGCCGTCGCACTCGGTCATCAGCATTTCAACTTTTGCTTCATAGGCTGTGTCCGGGGCAGGGGGGATGGGCAGACCCTGTGCCTTGGCGCGGGCTTTGGCGTGCTCGTATTCGTCTTTCAGCACTTCCAGGTCGGCATTCATCTGGCGGGTCAGCTCTTTGCGCAGGGTGGCCTTTGCCATATAGGTCACGTTGCCGCCCAGCATGATATCGGTGCCGCGGCCAGCCATATTGGTGGCGATGGTCACAGCGCCCTGCTTACCGGCCTGTGCAACGATTTCGGCTTCGCGCTCATGCTGCTTTGCATTCAGCACATTGTGCTCAATGCCGCGCTTTTTCAGCAGCTTGGAAAGCGCCTCGCTCTTTTCCACGCTGACGGTACCAACCAGAACGGGCTGGCCCTTGGCGTGGCATTCGGCAACCTGCTCGATCACGGCATTATACTTGCCGTTGATGGTCTTGTACACGCTGTCCGGCAGGTCCTTGCGGGCGCGGGGCTTGTTGGTGGGGATGGATACGATCTGCAAGCCGTAAATTTCGCTGAACTCGTCCGCTTCGGTGGAAGCCGTACCGGTCATGCCGCCCAGCTTTTTGTACATGCGGAAATAGTTCTGGAAGGTGATGCTGGCCAAAGTCTTGCTCTCAGCAGCAACGGTCACGCCTTCCTTGGCTTCAATGGCCTGGTGCAGACCGTCATTGAAGCGGCGGCCATACATCAGACGGCCGGTGAATTCATCAACGATGATGACCTCGCCGTCTTTCACGATATAGTCGGTATCACGGTGCATCACACCGCGGGCCTTGATGGCACCGTCAATATAGTGGCGCAGGGTCATGTTGTCGGCATCGGCCAGGTTCTCAACATTGAACCATGCTTCGGCTTTCTTAACGCCGCTTTCGGTCAGGGTGCAGGTCTTGTGCTTTTCGTCCACAACGTAATCACCGTCAACCTGTTCATCGGCTTCCACTTTGTCGTCCAGTTCAACGATGACAGACTTTTTCAGCGTTTTGGCAAAGTCGTCCGCGCGCTTGTACATCACGCTGGAATCTTCGCCCTTGCCGGAGATGATCAGCGGGGTACGGGCTTCATCAATCAGGATGGAGTCCACCTCGTCCACGATGGCGTAAGCATGGCCGCGCTGCACCATGCTGGCCTTGTAAACCACCATGTTGTCACGCAGGTAGTCAAAGCCAAACTCGTTGTTGGTGCCGTAAGTAACATCCGCCAGGTAAGCCTTGCGGCGGTCCTGCGGCTGTACGTCATGGATAACCAGGCCGACCGTCAAGCCAAGAAAGCGGTAAACCTTGCCCATCCATTCGCTGTCGCGCTTGGCCAGGTAATCGTTGACGGTAACAACATGCACGCCTTCGCCGGTCAGGGCATTCAGGTAAACGGGCATGGTGGCCACCAGGGTCTTGCCTTCACCGGTCTGCATCTCGGCAATGCAGGAACGATGAAGCACAATGCCGCCGATGATCTGCACCGGGTAGGGCTTCAGGCCCAGCACACGCCAGTCCGCTTCGCGGCAGACGGCGAACGCTTCGGGCAGGATATCGTCAAGGCTGGCCCCGTTTTTCAGCTTTTCTTTCAGGTACGGGGTTTTGGCCTGTAATTCTTCGTCAGTAAGTTTCTGCATTTCGGGCTCAAGTTCCAGCACCTTGTTGGCAATGGGTTTGATGCGCTTGAGCTCTTTGTCGGAAAAATTACCGAACAGTTTTTCCATAAAAGACATAAGTAAACACCTGTATTTCTGCCGCATGGCGGCGAATGGATCAGCAGGGGAACCCCTGTTGGATACAATGCTATACTTTAATATAATACACCCGCGCAGGGTACTGTGTCAAACCTGCGCGGGTGTAAAATGCAAATATTAAACTGTTTCAGCGGCTTTTGTTGAAACTTGGCCGGTTATGATGCGCTTGCAGCGCTTTTGGCCTGCTTTTCGTTGCTGATGAACAGCAGCACCAGCATCAAAAAGATGCAAACAAAGCCGATGGCGTCCCACACGGTAAAGGGGGAACCGAGCACCAGCGTGCTGATGATGGCCGCCGTAACCGGTTCCGCAAAGCTGAACAGGCTGGATTTCTGCGGCCCAATGTACTTGACGCCGCTCATGTAACAGCTGAACGCCAGCACGTTGCCGATGAGCACGACCGCCGCAATACCGGCAATGCCGGCCGCGTTGGGTACGTAGTTCATCCGCCACGGGCGGAACACCAGCGCAAAGAAGGTGCCGCCCATCAGGAATGCCCAACCCTGCAGCATGGGTGTGGGGTACTGTTTTTGCAGGTTTTTGGGCCATATGGTGTAAATAACAACGCAGAACGCGCTGATAATACCAACGACCAGCGCAGCGGGCGAAACCGCCATGTTGGTCAGGCTGCCGTGGGTGGTCAGCATAAATACACCACCCAGCGCCAGCACAATGGAGAACACCTCAAACAGCCGCGGCGCACGCTTTTGCTGGATGCAGACCACCAGCAGAATCAGCACGGGGGAAAGATCCTGCAAAATGGTGCCCACACCGGCGCTGGAAAGCTGGATGGTCAAAAAGTAGGTGAACTGGCAAAAGCTGACGCCAGCCAGGCCATAGATCACAAGGTCGCGCGCGTTGCGCCAGCTGCGCCAGGGGTTCACCAGTTGGCGCCAGTTGCGCACACCGTAATAAATGCACAGAATCACACCGGCCAAAAACAGCCGGATGGGCACCAGCCAGGTGGAATCCATGCCCTGGCGGGTAAACAGATACTGCCCCACGCAGCCGGAAACACCCCAGCACATGCCGCCGAACATTGTCAGCAGAGCGCCTTTTACGCTATCCGTCATTCGTTATGATCTCCTATCCCAAAACTTGTTACAGTTCGTTCAGGCAATACTGCGCAGCGGCCAAAACATCCGGCACAACGGGGGCACCGGTGGCACGCAACTGCTGTGCGCTCTGATGCCCAGCGGTTTGCAGCACACACCGCACGCCCAGCGCCTGGGCAACCTCAAAATCGTGGACAGAATCCCCGATCATAATAGCCTGCGCCGGTACGGCACCGCGCTGCTTCAGTTCAGTCAGATAAGCCAGGCCGACTTCCACTTTGCTGCGGGCGTAAATATTATCCAACCCCAGCAGGCGGTCAAAGTAGGGGCGCACTCCGCGCTCCGTGACCTGCTGTTCCAAAACCGGCAAGTTGGAAGCCGAAAGAATGACCTGCTGCACCCCGGCACCTTTCAAAAGGGAAAGGGCGGGCACAGCACTTTCTGCCAGCGGGCAGGCCCCGGCGCGGGCCAGGTAATCCTGCATGTAATCATCGGCAAGCTCTTTGTAGGAGTTTTTGGAAAAATCGAACCCTGCGCGAATATAATAATCTTCAATCGGGAAGCCAAAAATCTCACGGTACTGGGCAAGGCTGTATTGCTGCGGGTAATGATAGATGCGGAGCAGACGGTTGAGCGCGTCCACACAAAGGGCAACATCATCCAGCAGGGTGCCGTTCCAGTCCCATAAAACAAGGCTCGGTTTCATGGCAGCTCCTTTTAATGAATACAGGGAAAGCGGTTATTATTCTGCAAAAATTTTGTTCAGGGATTCGTTGCTCTCGATCAGCTTGACCAGGGCAACACCCAGCACACAGCAGCTGATGATCTCACCAACGCCAACAGCAACGGCGTTGAATACCGCCATGGTGGCCGTGGGGGCAGAATCCGAGAAGAACACAGTGATTTCAAACGCGCCAACGATCAGTGCATTGGCGATAACAGGAGGGAAAGACGCCGGAATTGCCAGCCCTTTCCAGCGCACATTGCGCAGGGCATAGGTGGCAAGGCAGGCAATCAGGGTGGCGGCGGTGCCAAACACCACATCCACCATGGTGGAACCCAGCAGGTTTGCCAGCAGGCAGCCCAGGGTAACGCCCACAATGTATTCGGCCCCAAACACCGGCAGCAGGCAGAATGCTTCGGCCACGCGCACCTGTACCGCGCCGTAAGAGAACGGCTGCAATACCAGGCAAAGCACGGTGTAAACTGCGGCGATCATGGCGCAGCGTACCAGGGTTTGAACGGACAGTTTGTTTTTGCTAGTAGACATAAAATTACACTCCGGCGGATAGATTTTGACCGCGCCCAAGACCGCCAGGCTTGGGTGGGTTTGCGCCTGAAAACCAGGCGGAGCCTAAAATCCTAAGTTGCTCAACAAATTGTTATTATAACAAATGAAAATGGGGGATACAAGGGGGAAAGGGGCATAATATTGCAGCAAAAGAGCAAAATACTGCCTTTGCAGACAAAGAATCCCGCACCGGGCGGGCTGCCGGTGCGGGGGAAAATGATAGAGAGGTTTGTTACCAGGGCGCGTTATCCAGCGGGCAGTGCATGTCTGTGCGGGCGGCGCGCATTTCCACATAGCAGCCGCACTGCATGCAGGTCCCGGCGTTAAGGCTGGGGCAGGTGCGGCAATGTTCCAGCCGGGCAGTGTATTCCGCATCCGGGGTGCGCACACGGCGGGGCATGGTGGCGCGGTAGCGCACCACGCTGGCGTAATAGTCGTTTTCGTCCGCCATATCCTGCAATAAGCAGCGGCGGCAGCGCTTGGGCTGGGCTTCCATTACTGGTTCACCACAAAAGCGGCTACGCTGCACGGCGGCAGGGTGGCGGTAAAGCCGTCCGCCGTCAGGCTGGTGTTCAGTTCCGCGGGGACAACCTGCTCTGGCGCGGCAAAGGTGTTGTGGGCGGCGGGGGCACCGGCCAGCACGCGGGCTGTTACACCGGTGGGCTTGGCCCCGCCCAGCATGCAGGTAACAGGGATAGCTGCCATATCGTTCAGGTTGGCCGCAGTGACCAGAATACTGCCGTCTGCCTGCTGGCTGGCACTGACATGCAGATCGGGCACCGCCTGGTCATCGTGGTTCAGCAGGGTGGTCTCCGCATAGCTTTCCAGCTGCTTGGCACCCTGGTGGCCCTTGTACATTTCAAATATATGATAGGTCGGGGTCAGCACCATCTTGCTGCCTTCGGTCAGGATCATGGCCTGCAGCACGTTGACCATCTGGGCAATGTTGGCCATGCAGACGGTATCACAGTGGTTGTTGAAGATATTCAGGTTGATGGCCGCCACCAGCGCATCGCGCATGGTGTTCTGCTGGTAAAGGAAGCCGGGGTTCGTGCCCGGTTCCACATCGTACCAGGTGCCCCATTCATCCACGGCCAGGCCCACTTTGCGGTCGCCCTGATACTGCTTGATAATGCGGGTGTGGTTCTCCACCAGTTCTTCCATCCGCAGGGTCTTGTGCAGGGTGGTATAGTATTCCTCATCGGTAAAGTCTGTGGCCGAGCCCTTGTGCTGCCAATCCTGATGGGGCAGGGTATAGTAATGCAGTGATACCGCATCTACGGCCTGCCCGGCGCGCTCCATCACGGTTTTGGTCCAGTGGTAATCCGCCACGTTGGCGCCGGATGCGATCTTGAAGATTTTGTGCTCCGGCGAGTAGTTGCGCAGGTAGGTGGAATATTGGCGGCACAAATCGGCATAATACTCGGCACGCATACTGCCGCCGCAGCCCCAGGCTTCATTGCCAATGCCCCAGTATTTTACGTTGAACGGTTCGTCCTGCCCGTTGGCGCGGCGCTCTGATGCCATGGGGGAAATGCCGCCCATGTTGCAGTATTCCACCCAGTCCGAAAATTCCTGCACGGTGCCGCTGCCCACATTGCCGCTGAAATATGCTTCGCAGCCAATCTGGCGGCACAGCTCCATAAATTCATGGGTGCCAAAGCTGTTATCCTCGGTCACGCCGCCCCAGTTGGTGTTTACAATGGTTTTGCGGTTCTCCTTGGGGCCAATGCCGTCGCGCCAGTGATAGGTATCGGCAAAGCAGCCGCCCGGCCAACGCAGCACGGGCACATGCAGGGCTTTCAGCGCGGATACAACATCATTGCGCATGCCGTTGGTGTTGGGAATATCAGAAGCCTGACCGACATAAATGCCCTGATAGATGCAGCGGCCCAGATGCTCCGAAAACTGACCGTAAATGTTGGGGTTGATGGTGCCGACCGAACGGTTGACGTTCACAAAAATATATGCCATAAAAATACCTCACAAAACATAAAAAGCAACATGAAATAGGAACCTAAAAGCACTATAACAAACCCCGTTCGTTATGTCAATCTCCTATAAAAAATAAACCCTGCATTCCGGCAGAAGCACAAAATGCAGGGCAGATAAAAGCAAACAAAGAAGCAAATAGAAAGCAAGAATAAGCGAATTTACAAGAAAAAGCAGTTGACAGGAAGGCTCAGCCTGCATACAATGCTCCGAACTCCGAACTTTATTCCCACTTCTCCCAAACCTCCGGCCGGTACCCCACTGTGGCGGCGCGGCCATTGCGTACAATGGGTTGGCGCAAAAGCTGCTGGTTTTCAAACAGTTTGTCAGCCTGCTGGCTATCGTCCAGCCAGCGCAGCAGGGCAAGGGTATCCTGGTCTTTGGCGGTTTCGTCCACCAGGGCCTGCCAGCCGCCCACGGCCTGGCACACGCGGTCAAACTCACCGCGGCTCAGGCCCTTTTCTTTCAGATCCACCATCTGGAACTTGATGCGCCGCTCTTTGAACCAGCGCTGCGCCTTTTTGGTGTCAAAGCTTTTGTTGGTGCCAAAAATCTGGATGTTCATGCGTTTTCCTCCCGCCATCAGTCTGCCTGCGGGACATCCTGGCTGGATGCCACAATGTTATTGACCCACACGCCTTTTTTGACCAGAATAAACCCGATGATGCACTTGAGCAGATCCACCCCGTTCACAAACAGGTAAACGATGGGCAGCGGCAGTGCCGTATAGCGGCTGAGGACAAAGGCAATGGGAAAGTTGATCAGCCAGGTATAGCAGCTGTCAAAAAAGAAGGTGATCAGCGTTTTGCCGCCGGAACGCAGCGTAAAGTAGGCAGCGTTGGCAAAGGCGAACAGCGGCATGCACAGCGCCGCCGTGCGGATCACGCTGGAAGCAAGCTCCCGAATGGCGGGTTCGGTGTTGTAAATGTGGGGGATCAGCGGGCTGAAAAGGGCCAGCAGCGTGCCCATCACCGCGCAGCTGGAAACACTCAGGGTGATCATCCGCCATGCGGTGCGGCGTGCACCGGTCATGCGGCTGGCACCAAGCTCCTGCCCAACCAGAATGGCCGTGGCATTGCCCAGCGAAAGGAAAACTTCGTTAAAAATCTGGGTGATGGTGTTGGTAATGTTCATGGCGGCAATGGCCTGGATGCCGCGCACGGAATAGCATTGCAGCAGCATGGCCTGGCTCATGCTCCACAGGCATTCGTTCAGCAGAAGGGGGAAACCCTTGATCGCCACCTGGCGGGCCAGATTGCCGTCAATGTGGAAATTGCGGAACACGCCTTCCATGAACGGGTAGCGCTCGGCACTGCGGTGCGCCCCGCTGACCACGATGACAAACTCCACAAAGCGGCTGAGCGAAGTGGCAATACCGGCACCCACTACGCCCAAAGCAGGAAAGCCGAACAGGCCAAAGATCAACAGGCCGTTGAACACAAAGTTGATGCCCATGGCAATCATGCTGGCGCGCATGGGAAGCGTTGTCTGGCCGGATTCCCGCAGGGTGCTGGCGTAAGCCTGAGTCAGCGCAAAGGGAATCAGCCCCACCAGCATCACACGCAGGTAGCCCAGGGCATACTCCATCGTGGCGGCGGCATCGGCGGCGGTGGTGTCGGCTGAAATATACAGTTCGATCAGCGGCCGCCCGGCCCCCAGCAGCACTCCGAACGCGATGACCAGCAGGCCGACCGCAATCAGCAGTTTCATGCGCAGGGTCTGGCGCACGCCCTCCATGTTGCCCTGGCCGTAATACTGGGCGCCAAAAATGCCCGCCCCGGCCAGCGCACCCCAGATGCACAGGTTGAACACAAACAGCAGCTGATTGATGATGGCAACGGCGCTCATGGGCAGGGTGCCCACCTGGCCAACCATCACATTATCCAGCAGGCTGACCACGTTGGACAGGGTGTTCTGCACAATAATAGGCAGAACTACCACCGCAACATGGCGGTAAAAGGTGCGGTCACCGATCAGGCACTCCCGCAGGGTTAAACTTTTTTGCTCCATACATCCTCCGTTTTACAAGTCTTACACCATAACAAAAATGCTCTTCCCGCACACAGCAGCAGGAAGAGCAGAAAAAAGCAACCCCTTTTTACGGCAGCGGCACCGCGTAATCCACAAGGCGGCGGGGCTTGCCTTCAAATACAATGGCAATACCATCCGGGCCGGTGTTGGCGCTCACAACGCCGCCCAGCTGGAACACCAGCAGCGGCGCATGACCAAACTCTTTTTTGCACAGCTTGACAAGTTCGTCACGCTTGGCGGTGGAGCTGGTGTAAGCAACCATGTAAGGCATTTTCTTCACATCGTCCACGCGGCTCTTGACCCACTTGACCATGGCAGGCGGCACGTTGTTGTCACCGCGCACCTTGGCTTCCACCTTGCTGATGCCATCGTTCAGGCTGATGATGGGGCGGATGCCCATCAAATCGCCCACAACGGCAGCGGCGGCGGAAACACGGCCAGATTTTTTCATCTGCTTTAAGCTGTATGCGGCAAGGCAGATTTCCACCCGGGCCAGCTTGTCCTGCATTTCGCGCAGGCAGGCATCCAGCGGCTCACCGGCACGCACCTTGCGGGCGCACTCGCACAGATACCAGCCATACGGCATGGAGTAGGTGTGCGAATCGATCAGATGAATCTTCATCTTGTGGCCGGGGCGCTCGTCTTCCAGCAGTTCGGCAGCCTTTACGGCGTTATTGTATGTACTGGAACCACCGGCGTTGATGCACAGGTGCACAAGGTCCTGGATACCGGCGTCTACATATTTGGCATAGATATCCACCCATTCCAGCTGGGTGATGGCGGCGGTGGTGGGTACGCTTTTGGACTGGCGCATCATATCATAGAACTGGTTGTTGGTCATGTCTTTGCGTTCCAGGTATTCCTTGCCGTCCAGCATAATGTGGAACCCAATCACATCAATGCCGTATTTATCGGTCAGTTCCTGCGGAATGTCGGAGCAGGAATCCGTTAAAAAAGCAACTTTCACATCACTCATCTTTGGCCTCACTTCCATTCAAATCGGGTCAGCTGGCCGTGTGTTTCCAGGTCGGCAAAGTCCCACTGGCGCAGAACTTCGTATACCCCCACAGCTACAGCATTGGATAAGTTCAGGCAGCGCTCGCCTTTGCGCATGGGCATGCGCACGCACTGCTGCTGGTTAGCGGCCAGCAGCTCTTCCGGCAGGCCAGCGTCCTCGCGGCCAAACACCAGATAGGAACCATCCGGATAATGGGCGTCGGTATGGCGTTGCGGCCCCTTGGAGGTAAAGTAGAAGAATGGGCCGTGATTTGCCGCAAAAAACGCATCCAGATCCTGATAATATGTTATATCAAGCTGGCCCCAATAGTCAAGACCGGCGCGCTTTAATTTTTTATCGTCGATCGTGAAACCCATCGGCCCAACCAGGTGCAGGCGGGCACCGGTCACGGCGCAGGTGCGCGCGATGTTGCCGGTATTCTGGGGGATCTGCGGTTCAACCAGTACAATATTTACAGTTGGCAAAATTTACACATCCTTATTGTTTCTTATTCCGGGTTCTGCATCAGCCGGGGCAGAACGCTTTCCAGCCACACGCCAAGGCGCTCATCCGCTTCATCAGGGGTGGCTTTCAGGCAGTCGGCTACAAACACGGCGGCAGCCTGTGCGGCGGCGGGCAGCACATTGCCCTGCAGCAGCCGCCCGACCAGCACCGCGCCGAAAATATCCCCCGTGCCATGGAAGCTCTTGGGTACCATGGGGGTGCGCACCAGACTTTCGCCGGTGGCACGGTCTGCCCCAACGCAGGCAATGCCGCGCCCGGCGGCCACACCGGTGATGAGCACCCGCGGGCAGATGCGCGTTAAACGCTGCGCCTGGGCCTGCGCGGTATGCAATTCCGCTTCGCCAGTCACACCGGGCATCGGATCGCCCAGCAGCAGGGCGGCTTCGGTGGTGTTGGGCAGAATCAGGCTGGCACGGGAACACAGGGTATACATGGCGGGCACCATTTCCGGCGCAAGGCCGCGGTACATCCGGCCGTGGTCGCCCATCACGGGATCAACCACCGTCAGGGCGTCCGGCCAAAGGTCCATGGCCTGCTCTACCAGCTTGGCCTGGCTGGCATCGGCCAGGTAGCCGGAATAAATGCAGTCAAACCGCAGGCCAAGGCGGCGGTAATGTTCCAGGGCTGCGGGGCCGTAACCGGGGTTGGCCAGCTTGGCCGGGGTGCCCAGCCCGCCCGTGTGGGTGGAAAGCACTGCTGTTGGTACGGCAACGGCCTGTGCCCCCAGCGCCGAAAGCACAGGCACAATGACCGAAAGCCCTGCCCGCCCAAAGCCGGGCAGATCATGGATGCACAGAACTGTTTTAGGTGCATTGGACATAAGAAAAACGCTCATTTCTATATCGAATTTAGGTCAGCCCGCAGCAGGGAAGTGAATGCGCGGCGGCTGAAAACGTCTTTTCCAAACGTCTGTACTGATTTTACCACAAACTTCCCCGCAGAAAAAGACGCATAACCACGAAACTGTATGGAAAAACTATCCCCAGGCTGGGATGAATGGAAAGCCGGCATCCCAAAGCCAAAAACACCAAAAGGAGCAATGCAAAATGGAAAACATGATCCAGACCGTTGCCGCTGCCGCCGTGGGGATGGCCATTGGCGGTGCCGCCGTATATGCCGCCACACAGGACCACCGCCAGATCCGCCGCACCGTGCACAGACTTTCCCGCGGGGCAGAAAAAGCTTTGATCGACTTTGACCGCATGGTGGAAAGCTACACCAAATAACAAAAATGCACCGCGTATGATGGCGGTGCATTACATAAAAAAGCAAAGGCAACACCGCACAATTCCCGCCTTGCGGCTTAAGCACCGCTCCGGCAGCTGC
>SAUS01000119.1 GCA_004000625.1 Candidatus Cibiobacter qucibialis
GCGCTTTTGGCTTAGCATCTGCCGCACCTCGCTCGCCGTATCGGCACTTAGAATTATGCGGTATTGCCTCAGAAGAATTTCAAGCTCTCTGCCCCACTTTGGGGTAGAGAGTTTTTTACTTTGCCGCAATTTTTCTGCTTTTTATTTGGGCAGGTGCTACCCAAATGCGGTATTATCTGCTATAATAAACGTGATTTTGATAATAAAGAGGGGTGCCTGTCATGAAAGCTGTTATCACTGTTATCGGCCACGATACCGTGGGTGTTGTTGCCCGCGTAAGTGCCGTGTGTGCCGAGCTGAACATCAACATTGAGGATATTACCCAGAGTATCCTGCAGGATATGTTCTGCATGATTATGCTGGTGGATATCTCTGCCTGCGCAAGCGAACCGGCTGAAATCCGCGCCCGTTTTGACACATTGGGCCAGGAGATGGGAATGCAGGTCACTGTGACTCGGCAGGAAGTCTTTGACGCGATGCACAAGGTGTAAGGGGGCACACGATGAAAATTCTGAACAGCGGCGATATCTTGGAAACCATCGAGATGCTGACCGCAGAAAACCTTGATGTGCGTACCGTTACCATGGGCATCAGCCTGTTGGACTGCATTGATCCCGATGGCAAAAAAGCCTGTGAGAAAATCTATAACAAAATCACCCGTCTGGCGGGGAACCTGGTTCCCGTTGTCAACAAGATCAGCGCGGACTATGGCATTCCTATTGTCAACAAGCGCATCAGCGTAACGCCCATCGCCATGCTGCTGGGCGCTGCACCGGACGCCGACCCCGTGTGGTTTGCCAAAACGCTGGATGCCGCTGCCAAGGCGGTCGGCGTCAACTTTATCGGCGGTTACGGTGCTTTGGTGCATAAGGGTTTTTCCGCCGGCGATGTGCGTTTGATCGAAAGCATTCCCCGTGCACTGGCCGAAACCGACCTGGTCTGCTCCAGCGTCAACATCGGTTCCACCAAATCCGGCATCAATATGGACGCCGTTGGCCTGATGGGCCGCGTGGTGCGCCAGACCGCCGAGCTGACCAAAGATAACATGTGCATGGGCGATGCCAAACTGGTGGTTTTCTGCAATGCACCCGAAGATAACCCGTTTATGGCCGGTGCTTTCCACGGCCCTGGAGAGCCGGACTGCGAGATCCATGTCGGCGTTTCCGGCCCCGGTGCGGTGCGCGCCGCTCTGGCCAAGCTGCCCAAGGATGCCCCGATGGATCAGGTGGCAGAGCTTGTCAAGCGCACGGCGTTCAAGATCACCCGTCTGGGCCAGCTGGTGGCCAACCTGGCCAGCGAACAGCTGGGTGTGCCCGCGGGCATCATTGATCTGTCCTTGGCGCCGACCCCGGCTATTGGCGATAGTGTTGCCAACATTCTGGAAGAAATGGGTCTGGAAAGCTGCGGCTGCTGCGGCACCACTGCCTGCCTTGCCATGCTGAACGACGCCGTGAAAAAGGGCGGCGTAATGGCATCCAACCATGTGGGCGGCCTGTCCGGCGCATTCATCCCGGTATCTGAGGATGACGGCATGATCAAGGCAGCCGAATGCGGCAGCCTGACGCTGGAAAAGCTGGAAGCCATGACCGCCGTCTGCTCCGTTGGCATTGACATGGTGGTTATCCCCGGCGATACCACCGCCGAGGTCATCAGCGGTCTGATTGCAGACGAAGCCGCCATCGGCATGGTCAACAGCAAGACAACCGCTGTGCGCGTGATCCCCGCCATTGGCCACAAGGCCGGCGATGTTCTGGACTTTGGCGGCCTGCTGGGCCACGCCCCCATCATGCCCATCAGCCAGTACAGCCCCGCCGTTATGATCCACCGCGGCGGCCGCATCCCCGCACCGATGCAGGCATTGAAAAATTAAAGAATCATTCAATAAATAATATATACAAAAGAGCCATACCAGGCAGGAGAAGCGCCTGGTATGGCTCTTTTGTATGAGTATATTGAATGTGAAAGATGCAGGAATGAGGATGGTTTCTATACGATTTATAGGGGCCGATGCTTGCCGTCGGCCCCTACAAATGTTTTTTAAGGCAATACCGCATAATTCTAAGTGCCGCAGCTGCCGGAGCGGTGCTTAAGCCGCAAGGCGGGAATTGTGCGGTGTTGCCTTAGCATAGAAACCAGACAAGGCCCCGGCGGGCTCAGGTGACCCCGCTCTACCTCAAATTCCTAATTCCTCATTCCTAATTTCTAATTCCCAATCAAAGCACTCCCTGCTCCATCTTTGCCTTTACCTCAAACAGATCCTTGCAGCAATCGTCATACAGGCTGCGCATTTCGTCGGTTACGGGCAAAAGGTCGGGCACCATCACGGTTTCGGCACCGCTGGCGTGGCCGGCGCGGATGCCGTTGTGGCTGTCCTCCAGCACCATGCAGTCATGGATGTCCACCTTAATGCGGCGGGCGGCTTCCAGAAAGATATCCGGCGCGGGTTTGCAGAGCTTGACCTCGTTGCCGCACACGATATCATGGAAATAGCGGGCGGTGCCGGTGGTCTGCAAATTCAGCTCGATCATGGTGCGCGGGCTGGAACTTGCCACAATGCGGGGCATGCCCAGATCTTCCAGGTAGGACAGCAGTTCTTTCAGGCCGGGCTTGCAGGGCACGCCCTTTTTGATCTGCTCGCCGCCGTATGCCCACACGGCATGCAGCAGTTCCTCGGCTTTGTCGCCGTAATAGCCGGCAATGTACTGGAGCTGGTGCTCCCCGGCCAGGCCGCGGCCATTGGAATAAAACTCCGGCGGCGGGTCCGGCAGGCTCATCTTGCGGCAGCAGGGGCTCCAGAACTGGTCCCAGATGCGCTCTGTGTCAAACATCAGGCCGTCCATATCAAAAATAACGCCTTTTACTTTCGGTGCCATAGTGTGTGATCCCTCTTCTTGTCTTTGCAAATGCTGCCCGGCGCTGTGGCCGGGCGCGACTGATGCTATTATTGTACCCCATAAAATGAGGTGGTGCAATCAAAAAGTAGTCAAATTTTGCATAAAAGCTGCAAATGTGTGCAGAAAGCGGAAAAATAGCTCTTGTATTTGCCGCTTTAGAGCGTTATAATAATTACAATTTCGCACCACAATCAGGTTTGTGCGAACCTTCATGCGGTGCTGAATAAGGAGAGTAGGAAATAATGTTGGATATCAAAATTGTTCGTACTACTGAACCGAAGGCAAAGCCGCAGGACGAAAGCAAGCTTGGCTTCGGCAAGATTTTTACCGACCATATGTTCCTGATGGATTATACCGCCGGTGAAGGCTGGCATGACGCCCGCGTTGTGCCGTATGCCTCCCTGCCGCTGGACCCCGCTACCGTGGTGTTCCATTACGCACAGGAAATTTTTGAGGGCATGAAGGCCTACCGCACTGCTGACGGCAGTGTGCAGCTGTTCCGCCCCGATTGCAATGCAAAGCGTTTCCAGGATTCTGCTGACCGTCTCTGCATCCCCAAGATCCCGGTTGAGGATTTTGTTCAGGCTGTTGAGACCCTGGTTGACGTTGACCGTGACTGGGTTCCCCACAGCGACGGCGCAAGCCTGTACATCCGCCCGTTCGTGTTTGCAAACGATGTCGGCCTGGGCGTGCATGCTTCCAAGCATTACCTGTTCTGCATCATCTGCGCACCTTCCGGCGCTTACTATGCCGAGGGCCTGGATCCCGTCCGCATTTATGTTGAGGACGAGTACATCCGTGCAGCCCCGGGCCTGACCGGCTTTACCAAGTGCGGCGGCAACTACGCTGCTTCCATCA
>SAUS01000025.1 GCA_004000625.1 Candidatus Cibiobacter qucibialis
ACCGCAACCCGACATTATCGAGCATTTTGGCAACGCAGATGCCGTGCCGCAGCCGTCGGAGCGGTGCTTAAGCCGTCAGGCGGGAATTGTGCGGTGTTGCCTTAGGAGTTGGGGCGTGTGGCTCATAGAACTCGCTGGTTTCCTTTCTTTGTTCCTGCTTTTTCAACTTTTTAGACGATATTGATTCTATACGTTAGGAACTTATTATTTTGAAGCAAAAATTTCGATCCTTGCCTGCGGCGGTGCAGGTGGCTGTAACGGCGGTGGTGGTTGTGGTGCTGGCGGTTGTTTTGACCGTTTGGCGGCACAACGGCAGCACCTATCTGACCGGCTTTTGGGACAATGGCTCCCAGACTCTCGTGTTCGGCCGCATGCTGCAGATGCAGCAGAACCAGACCAGCCCCGGCGGCTTTATGGGGGTATATACCCAGGACTGGAGCGATGAGCAAAACCGCTACTGGTACCAGGACAACACCCCCGTTTCCCCGCAGGATTTTCAGGCTTACACCCACCAGACCGGGCTGCAGGGCTGGGCGTTCGGCGTGCTGAACAAAGTGCTCTCTGTTTTTGAGGACCGCGGCGAAGCGCGGGAAATCATACTGTACAGCATCAACAGTATGTTGTTCTATGCGGCCACTCTGCTGGTCTGCCTGGCCGTATGGCGGGCGTGGGGGCCGCTTTCCGCGCTGGCGTGGCTGTGCGCCGTGGTGTTTGCCCCCTGGCCGCAGCGCGGCATGAAAGACCTGTACTGGTGCCTGTGGACCTGGTTGCTGCCCGCTTTGGCGGGGCTGCTGCTCTGTGCCGTTACCCGGCGGCGCGGCAAAACGCCCTGGTGGTGTTACCTGCTGGTGTTCGCCGCCTGCATGGTGCGCTGCATGTGCGGGTTTGAGTTTATTTCCACCTTTTTGATCCTGTGCGAAGCCCCGCTTGTCTACTGTTGGGCCGGCGGGGACCGCCGCGCCTGGCTGCGCCGCATGATATGCAACGGCTTTGCTGCTGTGGGCGGCGTGGCAGCGGCGCTGGAGGCCTGGTTTATTCAGGGGGTCATCTATTTTGGCAGTGCCGCAGACAGCTGGCAGAACCTGACCGGGGCTGTTACCAGCCGTGTCAGCCTGACGGATGATATGGTGAGCGATGTCAGCGTTGCACAGGTTCTGACCCGCTATTTTGCGGAGGTGGATGAACCCCTGCTGCAATTCGGCCCCTTGACCATCACCTTAAAGCCGCTGATCGCCGTTACCCTGCTGGGCTTTGCCCTGTGCCTTGCGGTGCTGGCCCTGCGCAAAAAGCCGCTGGCCGTGTTGGCCGGGCCTGCGCTGGTGTGGGGGCTCAGCTTGGCGGCACCGGTATCCTGGATGGTGCTTTCCAAAGCACACGCCTATGTGCATGTCCATCTGGTGCCCATGCTGTGGCATTTTGCACTGGTGCCGGTCAGCTGTGCGCTGCTGGTGTGGCTGGTTAAAACCGCCATCACTGCGGTAAAAGAATAATTGGAATCCCGCCGCCGGGCTTGCGCACCGGCGGCGTTTGTATTACAATCAAAGGCAGCAATGCGTTTTTGATTGAGTAGCAAAGGGGGAATCTGCCATGTGGCATCCCATCAAACATTATAAAACCATCCATCACCACAAAATGCTGGTCATGCAGGGGTGTTTCCGCTGCGGGCTGTACTGGCAGGGGTTGACCCATGATTTGAGCAAACTGTCCCCCGTGGAATTCTGGGCCGGTGCCAAATATTGGCAGGGCACCTGCAGCCCCAACAACGCCCAGCGCAAGGCGGAAGGCTACTCTGCCGCATGGCTGCACCACAAGGGGCGCAACAAGCACCACCTGGAATACTGGATTGACTATGCCCCCAACGGCGACCACGCCATGGCCGGGATGCGCATGCCCAACCGCTATGTGGCGGAAATGGTGTGTGACCGCATTGCCGCCAGCAAGAATTACAAGGGTGCCAGCTACACAGACGCCGCCGCGTGGGAGTATTACGAACACAGCCGTGACCACTACATCCTGCACCCCGAAACCCGCAAACAGCTGGAAACCTGCCTGTTGATTTTGCGGGATGAAGGCGAGGACGAATGTTTCCGGTATATCCGCACGCAGTTGCTGGGGAAGAAAAAATAAAAACGGGGTACCGCCACCAACCCCGTAGGGGCGCACATTGTGCGCCCGCTTGCCATTTTTACGAGACGTTCTGCCTGTGGGCCGATGCGAGCATCGGCCCCTGCGCGGGGAGTTATCCTCAGGGGAAGTCAACATTTCTCATAAATTTGTTACACCATCCACCTCAAGCTTTCGGAACGGTCAAGACCGTTCCCTACAGAGCACTTTATAATTAGATATAAGGCAATACCGCACAATTCCCGCCTTGCGGCTTAAGCACCGCTCCGGCAGCTGCGGCACGGCATCTGCGTTGCCAAAATGCTCGATAATGTCGGGTTGCGGTACCCGCATCGTGCTTCGGGGGCAAAAGCCCCTCGCACTCTGCGACCGCTGCCCCTGCTTCGGTTCGCTGTTTCCGCCACTGGCGGCGCTCACCTTTGCAGCATCCAGTATTATCTGCGCTTTTGGCTTGGCATCTGCCGCACCTCGCTCGCCATATCGGCACTTAGAATTATTTAGAATTATGCGGTATTGCCATAAAAGCAGCCACCCCCGCAGCATGGCATGACACTGCGGGGGTGGCTGTTATTTATGGAAGGTAGTAACTGTCAGGGATAAATCAGGCAGAAGCCTTTTCGCTGTTCTTTTCGCTCTTGGCATAGCTCTTGAAAGAGTTGACCACGATGGTGATGCCCAGAACGATCAACAGGATAGCGATGATCAACTGCAGGCCGTTTGCGATGAACACAGCACCCCAGGTGGTTTCGCCAGCGGGGATGGTGGTGGAAGCTGCGGTCTGGATGGCCTTGACCATAGCAATCAGGCGCTGAACCAGAGCAGTGAAGGTGACGCACAGCATGATGATCAGCGGCGGGAACAGCATCTTGTTGTTGCGGCCGGTGACCTTCAGGAAGACGCACAGGGTAACCAGAACCAGAGCGCTCAGCAGCTGGTTGGCGGAACCGAA
Source organism: Candidatus Cibiobacter qucibialis (assembly GCA_004000625.1). Classification (GTDB taxonomy): domain Bacteria; phylum Bacillota; class Clostridia; order Oscillospirales; family Ruminococcaceae; genus Gemmiger; species Gemmiger qucibialis. The sequence continues at coordinate 3,074 of SAUS01000025.1, forward strand.
CAGAGGCCAGATGTTGGCATAGCCGACCTGGGTCAGCAGGAAGCCAAATGCCAAGGTGATGATGGTGGAGAAGTAGGTGTTGCAGAACAGCTTACGCCAGCCTTCTGCATGCTCCATATCGTCCACGCTGAACAGTTCCTGGAAGCTCATACGGCCGATACGGGCAACAGCATCCAGGCTGGTCAGAGCCAGAGCGGAAACGCACATGGTCATAAAGACGGTAGCAACATAAACGGGCACGCCGAACATCTCAAAGAAACCGGCAACGCCGCGGCTGAAGATCTGGAACGGGGTACCAGCAGCGGGGGTACCGTCAGCAGCAGCGGCTGCGCCGGCAACGCAGAGGGCCAGAACAGCCAGCAGGCTTTCCAGCACCATAGCACCGTAACCAACCTTCAGCATATCCTTTTCGCTTTCAACCGTCTTGGAAGAAGTACCGGAGGAAACCAGACTGTGGAAGCCGGAAACAGCACCGCAAGCCACGGTAACGAACAGAATGGGGAACATGGTGCCCAGCTTTTCGTTATTGAAACCGGTAAAGACGGGCAGGTTCATGGTGGGATGTGCAACCAGCAGGCCAACAACAGCACCGGCAATCATGCAGATGAACATGAAGGTGGTCATGTAGTCGCGGGGCTGCTTCAGCAGCCACATGGGCAGAACTGCAGCAAAGAAAATGTAAACAAAGGTGATGTAGCTCCAGGTAGTCTTGTCAAAAATCAAGGGGAATTTCATGCCGACAGCAAAGGACAGCACGATGAATACGATGCCCAGAACAGCCTCTTTCCAGCCGGAGAAGTTAAACTTCTTCTGGATCAGGCCAAACACAACAGCGAACAGCATGAACATGATGGAAACCATGCCGGCTGCGCCGTTGGTGGTAGCTGCATCAGCCAGGCTGGTAACGCCGTCAACCGTGGTGTAAGCGTTAAAAGTACCGGCAACCATATCAGCAAAAGCTGCAATAACGATGCCGCAGAACAGCCAGCAGAACAGCAGGAACAGCTTGCGGCCCAGCTTGCCGATGTACTTTTCGATCAGCATGCCCATGGACTTGCCGTCGTTCTTAACGGAAGCATACAAAGCGCCGAAGTCGGTAATAGCGCCAAAGAAAACGCCGCCGATGAGCACCCACAGCAGAACCGGCAGCCAGCCGAAGGCTGCAGCCTGGATTGCACCGGTAACAGGGCCTGCACCGGCAATGGAAGAAAACTGATGGCTGAAAACGGTCCAGCCGTTGGTGGGAACGTAATCCTTACCGTCGTTATACTTAACAGCGGGGGTCTGTGCGTTCGGGTTAATGCCCCAGGTTTTTGCCACCCAGCGCCCATAAAACGCATAAGCACAGACAAGAACCACAGCAGCGATCAACACGATGACGAGTGTGTTCATGATAATCCTTCTCTCCGTTAATAATAAAAATTTTCCACTCCATCCAGCCAAATGCGGTAAACAAAAAAGCCTTCGTCTTTCTTTGTTGGCCCATTTGGACCAACGCAAAGACGAAGGCATACACTGCAATCATGCGCTGCACCATTGCAACTTTTACTTCCGCGTTACCACTTTGCTTTGCCGGCTCAATGCCGACCGCTCACCCGCAGCCCCACACCGCACTGTGCCGGACTGCGCACCCCATTAACGGAGAGTTCCCGGCTTGAACTACACGGCGGGCGGTTCTGCCCGCTTTCACCCAAGCTGCTCGCAGGTGAGGGCCAGACCGCGCCTTGCTGCCGCCTTGCACAACCGACGGCTTTCTGTAAGCGGTGATACGGATAGGTCATTTCCTGTTCATTGCATTTGGCTGATGAATTGCTATTACAATAAACCTTTTGGCACACATTTGTCAACACTGTACAAAGCGCTTACCTCATTTTTGGTGATGCGGATAAATTTCACGCAGTTTCGACCGGCTATTCTTGGACAAATTGTAAACAAAATTTGAACAAATTCGCAAGGTTTGACGCAATCAGCAAGGCTTCTCCGCGGCGGGATGAGGGCATCCCGCCCTACAGATCATTTGTATGTTTGCACCGCAATATAAAATAAGCTGTAGGGAACGGTCTTGACCGTTCCGGGGCTTCGCTGTATATGCCATAATGAGATATACAACAAGGCCCCGACAAATTCACTTTTCTCTGCACTTAATTCCGTAATTACCACGGCTTCCAGATTCATAACCCCTATATATTTCATAGAGTTTGCCGTTTATTACAACTTCGTCATCACCTGTAAAAGTGTATGAGTCGCCATTCTCATCACAATACTTGGAAATTGCTTGGTGCGCTTTAACAACAGTAGGATAGATGTCTCCTTCGTTATATGGTACCCAAAAAGCTTTTTTAGACATATTAAACATTAATGTCACTCCTTTCTAAGTTTGAACACATTCCGACTACTTATTGAGACTATTATACTACGACTTCTTATTCAGATCAACTTAGGATTTGTAGCTTTGTCAACTTCCCGATACTGTAATCATATATTTCTCACTTCTGTTTAGATTTATGATTGATGATCACTTTTATCACAATGCAAATCAGTAACAAAATAATGGTCAATACACCATATATCAAGATGCTTGTATACCACGGTGCTGATTGCACAACGTATAATTCGGGATGAGTTTTGAAGTCCCAAACAGTATAAACCCCGTGTCCAATAAATACACCAATAAAAACTGCAATAAAGATGTTTATAATGATGTTTATTTTTTTCATGCAATCACACTCCCTTGGGTAAATTCGCGTTTGCGAAACGAAGTGAAGCAATGAAAACCCCAGTGGGGCTTTCAAGCGATAGAACGGTCTTGCGTCAGCAAGATGGAGGGGCTGCGCCCCGACAAGTTCGCGTTTGCAAAACTGACCAAAAATACAAACAGTTCGTAAAAGTATAATTTTACGAACTATTTGTATTTTTCATGATGGTATCATTATGGTATAATAGAGACATACAACTCGAAAGTTATAAGAAGTGGAAAAGGAGGACAAGTTAATGATAAAAAAAATAGCCATTGTACCCTATGTAACTAATGGGAGAAATTCACAGGTTGGACATGATGGACATTTTAATATTTTTAAAAAAAAGAGAAGTACTGTATTAAAAGAAAATTTACAGTCTGTAATTAAAGCAAAAAATTGGGAAGCGGAAGTAATTGTTGATGTCAATCACGGAGATTTACAATCGCTGAAACGAGAAGGAGTAAACTTGTTTTTAATTCCAGAAGATATTGCTAGGTATATAGACTACAGCAGTGTTAGTAAGGATGAGTGTTTCAAATTAACACATGATGAATATGAAAGCGGAAATATAGATAGAGTAGTGAAATACATAGAAGAAAATTGAAACATAATCTCTTAGAGGAGCTTATCAAGTTCGCGTTTGCGAAACGAAGTGAAGCAATGAAAGCCCCAGTGGGGCTTTCAAGCGACAGAACGGTCTTGCGATAGCAAGATGGAGGGGCCGCGCCCCGACAAGTTCGCGTTTGCGCTAGCAACAAACACCCCTGCGGGGTGTTTGAGTGACAGAACGTTTTTGCGCAAGCAAAATGGCGGAGTTTCACTCCGACAAGTTCGCGTTTTCCCCTGCCTGTTGGGTGATATACTCGTCCAGCTCGCTGCTCTGCCAGGTGTAGCGCTGCAAAAGCTGCCAATCGCAATCGGGGCGGGCCAGCTGAGCATCCACACAGAAGCGCTCCAGAGGCAGGCAGCACAGCAGGCTGAAGCTGAACGCCGCTGCCACAAAGGCCATGCGTGCCGCCGGGATGCAGCGGAACAACCGCACCGCAGCCAGAACACTGGCCAGTAACAATGCTCCCAGCACCCACGCAGCCCAAATGCGCCGCACCGTTGGGCTGTACAGATTGATATACACCGCCAGCTTGGCCGCGGCTAGCATCGCAAACCCGGCACCGAACCCGCACAGCGCCACGGCCAACACGCGGGATAAGCCCTTTTGGGTAACCGGCTGCGCCCCCAAAAAGTGCAGTGCCGCCAGCACAGTAAGGTCCAGCGCCAGAATGCGGCAAAACTCCCAAAAACCGTTCACCGCAAACGCGGCGGCATCCGGCGCGGTCAGGGGCAGCGGTGCCCCAAGGGCAGCGGCGAATTCCGCCGCCTGCACGGCAAAAAACAACGTATACACACCGCACAGCACCGCCATGACTAACACTCCCATCAGCTGGGGCAGGCGCGGCAGGGCTGCCAGTTTGCCGTAAAACTGTTCCGCCGCAACAGGCGGCGCCTTGCGCCGGGCGCTGCCGCCCGCCAGACCAAACAACCAGGCACCAACAGGCAGGGAGAGCGCAAAGATCAGCAGATTTGCCAGCAGGGCATCCTGCCCGAACAGCTGCCCCAGCCAGCTGCCAAGATGCCCCCACAGCCGGGCAAAGTTATCATCCGCCCCCGCCAGCGTGGCGCAGGCCGCACCACCCAGCAGCAGGGCAGCAGTTATACTGACGGCGGTTTCCAGCGTGCGGCCTTTGCGTCCCGCATGATTGGCCCACCAGCGGTGCAGTGCCTGCCACAGCAGCTGGGTACGCAGCAAAAAGTTGCCGAATGGGATGGCAAACATGCCCGCCACGCCATCCAGAAGCACAAGGCAGCTGGTGCGGCCAGCCGCCAGTAAATCATTGCGGGCCAGCACATAATAAATAGCCGTGCAGTGCCACGCCACGACCTGCCAGAAGCCAAGGTCGTCCGTGTGCAGGCTCCACCCCGCCATGGCCAGGCTTTGCACCAGCCAGCAGCACCACCAGGCCGCGGCGGTCCGGCTGGGTTTGCGGTCCCCCGCCCAGGCGGCGAGCTCCACCACTACGGTATACAGCGCCACAAACACCAGCACTCCGGCGCGCCAGGCGGAGTACTCGCTCGTCACCCCAAAACCCAGGCAGCGGTCAACATATTCATAGCCCGCCGCATAGCTCAGCAGCAGGGCGGCCAGCATGACCCACTGCGGATTTTTGGGTGCAGAAAATGGAAGGGGCTGGCCTGCAGCCTCTTTTTTATCAAATTTCATTGGGTTGTCTCCTTATATCAAGGTCGTTTCTTTACGTTTCGTCCGGGCGGTATTCCAACAGGTCAGCGGGCTGGCAGTCCAGCGCTTTGCACAGGGCTTCCAGGGTGGAAAACCGCACCGCTTTTGCTTTGTTGTTTTTCAGGATGGAAAGGTTGGCCGGGGTAATGCCGATGGTTTCAGCCAGCTCCCCCGCCCCCATGTGGCGCTTTGCCATCATCACATCCAGGTTGACGATAATTGGCATCTTCTGCGCCCCCTTACACGGTATAGTCCAGTTCGTCTTTCATCTTAACGGCCTGGGCAAACGCATTTTTGATGACCCGCACGATCAGCGCCATAAACGCCGCCGCAACGCCAATGGCAAAGATGAACGGCAGCCCCAGCACAGCACCCACCGGCAGGCAGAGCGCTGCAGCCCAGGTGCAGCACCAGCTGATGCGCCGCAGGGCCAACACGTTGGCAGGGGTAAACACCTCTTCTTTTTCAATGCGCGCCAAAAACATGTACAGGTTATACAGCATCCACAGGGCCAGCGCGGCGCTGCAATAGCCCAGCCCCAGCAAAAAATACCCCAGCTTTGGCCCATGCACCAGCTGCAGCGCGTGCACCGCCAAAACCCAGCTGACGATGCGCGGCCCGCACAGCACCATCACCACGCACCCCATGGCCGCCGCCAGGGTGGCGAACTTGGTCAGCATAATGCTTTTGTGGTCGTTCCAGCCAAAAAAGTTTTCTGGTAATTGACGCATTGGTCATTCCCCCTGATGTTTTATGGTATATCCGATGCTGTTATCATAGCATATATCGCATCGTTTTGCAATACGTTTTTATCGTTTTTCAATATATTTATTCTGTTTTGCAATGCGTTTATGCTTCAGGTTCCTGCACCAGCTGCCCTGCGGCAGATTTTCTGGCTGAAAATGCGGCAAAAAGCTTGACTTTTTCTCCCATACCTGTTACAATATTTAAGCTGTAACAGGCAAATTGAGTATTTGTGCCCGTAGCTCAGTTGGTAGAGCACCTGACTTTTAATCAGGGTGTCCGGGATTCGAATTCCCGCGGGCGCACCAAAAAGCACCAGACAAATTTTTGTCCGGTGCTTTTTTGTTGTGTCATTCAAGATTCTCAAGGCAATACCGCATAATTCTAAGTGCCGATACGGCGAGCGAGGTGCGGCAGATGCCAAGCCAAAAGCGCAGATAATACTGGATGTCTTATCGAGCATTTTGGCAACGCAGATGCCGTGCCGCAGCTGCCGGAGCGGTGCTTAAGCCGCAAGGCGGGAATTGTGCGGTGTTGCCTCAACATTGTGATTCCTTTTTGGCTGCTTAGCCCGCTTTTCATTTTCTCCAGATCATCACCCCCATCCAGAATAGGTTGGCGAAGATCCTGTCGGTGCCGGTGGCCACCATGGCCGGGAACAATGCCCAGGACAGCACCATCCGATGGCAATATGCCCCAGCATCTGCCGCGTTCCTGGAATACATTCGCTCTCGGCTGGGGGATGCTTTTTGCTGATTTCACCCATACCAACAACAAACACCGTGCCGCCATGCAGGGGGTTCTCCTGCTTGCGGCACGGTGCTTTGTTGTATCAGGCTATTGTCGGGTTATTGTTTCTTTTTGGCAAGCTGTCTGCCCACGGCCCACAGCCAATCCAATGCGGCGGCGGCAAGGGCGGGGTACACGATCAGGCCGAACAGCTGGTACCAGGTGGGGATAAAGTAATCTGCCCCGCCGGGCAGGGTGCTGGCAGCGTTCAGGGTAATGCTTTGCGGAGTAAAGGTCAGGCCCACGGTCTTGTTTTCATCGGGGCTGCAGGGATCCAGCCGCAGTGCCACGATCTGGGTGCGCGGCAGGGTGTACACATAGGTGCCGTCTGCCAGCACTTTGGGGAAGACGCGGCGGTCCTGGCTGTAGGGCTCCCCCGTTTTTGTGGTGTAATACAGGCACATTTCGCGGGAATCGCCGTCAAACTCCACGTTGTAGCTCACGGTACGCACCACGCGGCCGGATACATCCTCCAAAATCATCTGCGGGTCGCCGCCTGTGGTAATCAGCTGGCCCTGGGGTGCGCTGTTCTCCCCCGGCTCCCCCCAGGTCAGCTCGGCCAGCTGCCAGCTTTCAATGGGGATCGAGGTTTCAGTCAGGGTGCCTTTTGCCTTGGCGGAGCTATCCCCCGCAAAGGCCACCGCACCCTGCACCAGCCAGAACACCAGCGCCGCGCACCAGCACAGCACCGGCAAGGCAAAGCGATGGGCAAACAGTCGGTTCAGGCGGCTTTTCCATGTCATCTCTTTCATTGGGCCGCCTCCTTGCTCATCTGCATTGTGACCGGCTCATACCCGGCATCCGTTACGCGGTAGAGCAGGGTCTGCCCCGCCTGCGCAGCGGCCAGGTGGTCGGTAAACAGGTTCTGATAGCTCTGCACAAAGATATCGTCGATCTTTTGCAGGTAAAGCACCGTACAGCCGTTGGCACGCACGGTTTCATCCAGGCGTTCAGCGGTGTAGGGGTGGTAGTAGCGCTGCTTCACGCCCTCCTCCTGCGGTTCCAGCTCCGGCAGGCCGAAGGTTCCGCCGCCGCCCTCCTGCGTGGCCCCCACGCCGGAGTAATCCACCAGGACGGGGTAAAAATCAAACACGGCAGAGAACCAGTGTTCGCCGTTATCCCCCTGGCTGACAAAAAACACGCGGTCGTTTTCGTTCAGGTAATCGCTGCACAGCCAGTCAGCTTCGGCACGGGCGGTCTTGCGGTCGGCGAATTCGCCATCCGAGAAGCCCAGCACCGAAAGCTGCGGCAGGATCATGCCGTTCACCCGCACCAGCATGGCGGCGGCCATCAGCAGAACACCGGCCTGGCCCGCCAGGGCAATCCAGCGGCGGGCCGGGGCTTTCTGTTCGCCATCCGCGGTTTGCAGGGCGGTGCTCCAGCAGGCCAGCGCCATAAAGAACCAGCCGATATAGTAAGTATAGATATAGCGGTTATAATCCACCAGCCCCACGGCCTGATCCGGCTTGAAAATAAAGCCATAGCTGAGCGCCAGCATGAGGTTATACCCCACAAAGCATGCAAGGGACAGCACCCCGATGCAGCCAATGCGCAGCTTGAGCTGGCGGCCTCTGGCGCAGATGGCCGCCACCAAGAACACCAGCAGAATCAGCACCACAACATTGCGGCCCTGGCCGATCATACTCAGCCGACCATCCGAAGTCCAGAACTGGTGGCCCATATCGGCCATGGCTTGGGTGAACTGGCTCTGGCGCTCGGCGTAAAAGCCCTCCACCGGCTGGCCCAGCAAAATCTTGATGCCGTTGATGACCACAGCGGACAAGGGGGCGCTGGTTTCGCCGGTGCCGCCCTCGCTGGCACTTTTGGCAACCAGAATGCCCACATAGCGGATGTTCCAGAAATAATAGATCAGCATGGGCGCGGCAAAGCAGGCAATGGCAAAGCCGGTGCGGCGGGCAAGGCCCTTTTTGAAGGGGTGCTCCGCAAACAGCCAGGCATCCACAGCCATCAGCCCCGCCGCCACCAGGGACAGCACAAAGGTGTTGGCCTTGATGTTGGCCGCCAGCGCCAGTACCGGCAGTACGGCCCACTTGGGGCCGCCGGTTTTGCGCAGCGCCAGCCACAGCGCCACAGCGCCGCCCAGTGCAAGGCCCGCGGGCACATCGCCATAGGCGGTCATATAAGTGGTATCCAGATAGATCGTATGGTTATACACCGTCAAAAACCAGGGGGCAAACCAGCAGATTGCTGCCAGCGGCACCGCAATGCGGTACTGGCGGAAGTTCAGCCCGCCCAGCACCGCGGCAAACACGGCGGCGGCCAGCACATCATACGCCACATAGATCTTCCAGTCTGCATAATGGCCCAAAAACTGGAAGAAGTAGGAGAGCAGCGGCAGGCCGGGGTTCTGGGTCTGGGGCCAGGGGGTTCCAAGGGTAGCCAGGGCATACAGGCGGTTATCCGCCTTGGTCACCTTTACGGCGGTAGCCCACAGGCTGAGTTCATCATACTTGGTTGCCAGCGGCTGGCGGATGAAAAAGTACACCGCAAATGCCAGCGCCATGCCCCAGAACAGCACCGCCCCCGGTGTAACCAGGCGGCGGTAGGCCGGACGCTGGCCTTTGTGGGGCACCAGCGCCCACACGCCGCTGCCCGCAAACACCGCCCACAGCAGCACAGTGCCGGGCAGCAGCAGGTTTGCCATGCCTGCAGCCGTCAGCCAGGCAACGGCAATGCCCAGCGCGGTCAGCGGGGCCAGCGCAGCATGCAGGTTACATTTGAGCGTTAGGAACGCGCAGAACAAAAACAGCACCGCCAGCGCGGCAAAGATGCAAAGCAGCTCCATAGAATCACCATTTTATACAACATAAAAGCCCTGCGGGTGTGCCCCCAAGCCATGGACGCACCGCCCCACAGGGCTCTTTTTTACTTTTTGCGGAAAACATCAACGGCAAGGCAGGCAAACGCAGCCCCCACAGCCGGGGCAAACAACAGCAGCAGCCATTGGCCGCCGTTTGGCACAAAGCGCAGGTACCACGGCTGCACCGGGTTGAGCACCACGCCGTCCAGCCGGGTAGGCACGCCGCCCACACTGTCCGGGTCAATGCGCAGCCCGGTCACGGTAAGGCCGCCCAGGTCAAAGGTATACTGGTTTTCGCCGCTCACGCGGGCAAAAACTTTCTGGGTCTCGCTGTACTCGGTCTGGCCGGGGCTCAGGTAATACAATGCCACGCTGCCGGGCGGCAGATAGTGCACGGCGTCCAGCTCCACCGTTTCCAGCCAGGCTTCGCCCCGCCAGATGATGTGCGGGTCGTTGTCGGTGGAAAGATACCAGCCGGGTTCATCCACCGGCGCGGTATGCCATTCATCGTCATCATAATTGACAAAGCTTTCAAATTCCAGGTCATCCGCCGTCAGGGTGCGGGTCACCATAGTGCCGTCTGCTTTATGGTTCAGCATCACAGCGCTGCCCACCAGCACGTACACCAGCCACACAATAACAGCGGCGGCATATGCCAATATCAGCAGCTGCTGGGGGCGCAGCGGGCGGCCCGCACGGGCGGGGGCGGCGAAACGCTTGGTTGGGCGTTTATCTTTCATTGTACCACCCCACTTTCTGCCACAGCCACCGGGGTAAAGGCGATCGGCTTGCTGCGGCCTTCAAACCGGTAGAGGGTTGCGGGCATATTAGCTTTCAGCCCGCCTTCGAACCGGCTGCTGAACTCCCGCTCCAGATAGTCGTCCGCGCGGTCGATCAGCAGGTAGTCGATCTGCTTTTCTTCCATATAGGCGGTCAGAGAGTCTGCGGTGCAGACCGCCTCAAAGTCATACAAGGTCCAGTTCAGGCTTTCCACCAGGTTCATAAAGTCGGAGTCCCACCGGCTGGAATAATCATCGTTGCCCCACCAGGTACCGCCATAGCCGTTGACCACCTTGGCGGTCAGCTCATACTTGTAGTAGTACCAGCGGGTGGCATCATCGCCCTGACTGATGACCAGCACGCGGTCCGGCCAGTCCAGCACGGTGTTCATTGCTTCAGCGCGGTTCTTTACATCGCGGCGCAGGGTGTACAGGCTGTCGGCGTTGGTCCAGAACCCGGCTGCGGGCACACCGCGCCAGGCAAAAATACCCAGCACTGCCGCAGCGGCCAGCCCCAGCGCCGCACGGCCCAGCCGCTGCGCCGCGCCGCTGCCCTGCCCCACCGCAAAGCCCAGCACACAGAAGCCGTACAGCATCCACCCCTGCAGGTAGGGCGCGATATAACGCTCATAGTCCTTCAAGGCGGATCCTTCGGCCTCGGAGAAATTGTAGAAGTACAAAATCAGGTGGAAGAGATACAGCGCGGCAAAGCAGAACGCCCCGCCCACAAAGCCAACCACGGTGCGGCGGCGTGCGGCACCGGCAGGCGCTGCCACAAAGGCCGCCGTGAACAGCAGCAGAATGCAGCTGACGGCCATGATGGGCGCGCCCACCAAACAGACGCGGCGGTACAAAAATGCCTGGCCCATGCTCTGCATGATCTGGGCAAAGCGTTCTTCGCGCCCAATGCCCAGCAGCTGCTTGATGCCGCCGGTCAGCACAGCACCATAGCTCAGGCCCGCGCTGCCCACGCTGGCCCCAGTGGTTTCGGTTGGGGTCACGGCGGCGGTATAGCGGTTCCAGCTGATAAACACCGCCAGCACCACCGCCGCCAGAATACTGCATTTTGCCAGCGATACGCCGAAAATACGGGCAGGCTTTGTATCCGGGTGCGGCGTACCGAACAGTTGATCCAGCCCGATCAGGAACGTAACGATCAAGGCATAGGCAAAACCGATATCTTTGGTCATGGTCAGCACGGCAAGTGGCATGGCACAGGCAAAAAAGCCGGTTTTGCGCCCGCCCGCCGCGGCATACAGGCACAGGGTTCCGCCAAACAGCAGCGCCAGGGGGGTATCCGCCATGGCGTTGGCGTACATGGTGGATGGGGTGCCCGCCGGAACCACGCTGAAAAAGAACGGCAGAAGAAAGCCCGCAGCAAACACCAACACAGCACCCGCCCAGTTTTTGCGCGGCATGGCTGCCGCCGGGGCAATGCAGGCCAGGAACAAAATATCCAGCCCGGCCAGGCACTGCCATTCATAAAACTGGCCCGGTACGCGCTGGAAGAGATAGGAAACCAGGCTGGTTGCCGGGTAGGTAAAGCTCGCCGTCAGGTTGATGGGATCCGCCACATACAGCGCAGCGCGCTCCGCCACCATCTTGGGGGCAAGGCCCCAGGCGGTAAATTCATCCCACTGGGTAAACATGGGCTGCTGCAAAGCAAACAGCACCCACAAAAAACAGCTGCCGCCCACAAACAGCAAAAAGCCGGGGCTGAACAGCGCCCGCCGGATAGCCCGCCACCCGGCACGCACCCCAAAGTAGACCCCGCCGGCCAGCCAGACCGCCATGATGATAAAATGGCCGAACTGCAAAAGCCCCAGCAGGGAAAGCAGATACAGCACCACGGCCGACCCGCACAAAGCGGGCAGCGGCAGCAGGGCGGCATCGAACCGGGTACATGCCGCCACGCACAGACAGCATGCGGAGAAGAACAGCAAAAACAGCAGGCCGAATACAATCTGCACGGTACAGCACCTCCCGGATTGAAATTAAAAAATAATAGAGAATCATGTTGGTGGACCGCCGCCCGGTGGGCGGCTTAGAAAATTGGGGCAAGGTAGCATATAAAGGCTGATTCCATATTCGCAGACTATCACGCAAAAGCCGCGAAAAACCGCAGATTTGATCGTGCCGCAGGCACACCGCCATTATTCTTTATTCTTTTAACTATTCTCTCATATACGCGTAAGCCAGCTCACGCGTATACGACGTACACCGGCCCCACAAAGTAGTGCTGGAAGAGCAGCACAGCGCCAAAAACGGCATAGCAGGCGCACAGCGGGATGATGGCCGCTTCGGCCTTTTCTTCCGTGATGGCGGGGCAGATGGTTTTGCGCAGCAGTACAGCCAGGGCGGGCAGCAATGCCAGCCAGACGCAGAGGAAATACCGCGCCTGCAGCCCCACAATGCGCACCATGCCCACCGGGGTATAGGTGATATACATGGCTGCCATGGCACCGGCGGCGTACACCAGCGCCAGCAGCGCCGCCCCGCCCACGCGGCGGCGGGTGGGGAACGCATCGGCGCGTTTTGGCTGCGCAGCAGCCAGCAGAGCGGCCAACAGCAGCACCAGCGGGCCGGTCAGGTTCAAAAAGCTGATGGGCAGGTCCTTCCAGCCGAACAGGCCAAGCTGCCCAATAAAGAAATCATTCTCTCCCAGGGTCCCCCAGAACGCAGCAATGGTCCGCAGAGGGTTGCGCAGCACAAAGGCCAGCTGTTCACCGCCGTTTACCGTGCTGCCGCCCTGGCGCTCAATGATGGGATAGCTATAGCGGAACGCCGTTCCGTACCATTCCGTCAGCAGGGTAACGGCCATAGCACCGCCAAAGCCGCCCAGCGCCCACAGCGGGCGGCGTCCCTTGGCGTGCCATTCCCGCTTTGCCACCAAAAAGATAGGCAGCACCCACAAAAGGTTCAGGTACGGTTTAGCGATATTGACAAAGATGCAGGCGGCGGTGTAAATGCCCGCCGTTTGGGTGTTCCACTCCTTGCGGGTCAGCAGGGCAAGCATCAGGTAATAGCAGCCCAGCAGGGTTGCATCATAGCTCAGTGATGCCCCCATAAAAAGCGACATCGGCAGCAGCATAATGGCCGCAAAGGCCGGGCGGTAACGCTCCGCTTTGGTCAGCGCCAACGCGCACAACAGCGTGTAGGCCAGCAGGTTGACGATGCGCCCGCCATACAGGCAGCCCAGCGCGCCAAAGCCCAGCAGGCGTGCCAACGCCATACCAACCGCACCCGGCAGGAATGGAATGACCAGAAAGCTGACCGGCTCGCTGACCGGGTCCGGCACAGAATCCCGCACATCGTGCGCCAGGTACAGGGCAAAGCTATCCGCCATGCTCTGCACTGCGCCGTCCTTGCCGTATTGCTTCAGGGCATAGCCCGCGGTGTTATAGGCTTTTTTCGCCCCGGTATCGGGGTCGGTGCCCACACCGGCAGAGGTATGCGCATTCACCCATGCACCGGGGAACGCTTCCAGCAGGTAGGCCACATCGTCCGGGTAGGTGCGGGAAGCATCAAAATCAAAGTGCCCGGTGGAGATGGCATAGGTGCGCAGGTAATGGTCGGCTTCGTCCGGCGTTTGCAGCGGCGGGTTGGCAAATGCAAACAGCAGCCCGCACAAAAAGATGCACACGGCCCCTTTTGCCGCAAATCCTTTTGCAAGCCGCCGCACACAATACCCGGCCAGCAGACATACTTCCAGAAAGGCCGCACACCCCAGCGTGACCACCAGGGGGGACACACGGTTATCCAGTCCAAAGAACACCCGCCAGTAATAGGCCCACAGCACGCCGCACACGGCGGCGCACAGCACAGCCAGCCCCCACCGCACAGCGGCGGGCAGCTTTTGTAATTTTATTGGCATAAAACTTCCTTACAACCGCCCTTACAGAATGTACTGGCCGACCTTGTACTGGTCCAGGTTGCCGCGCAGGAACTCAATGGTTTCGGCAAGGCCCTGTTCAAAGGTATACTGCGGTTTCCAATCGGTCAGAGTGCGCAGCTTGGTAGCATCGCCCAGCAGGCGGTTGACCTCGCTCTTTTCGGGGCGCAGGCGCTCGGCTTCGCAGACGATCCTGGCGCTGGGGTTGATCTGGGCAATCAGCTCATTGGCCAAATCGCCGATGGAGTGTTCCACGCCGGTGGCAATGTTGATCTCCTGGCCAATGGCGGCATCGCAGTCCGCAATGGCCATAAAGCCGTGGGCGGTGTCCTTGACATAGTTAAAGTCGCGGGTGGGGGTCAGGCTGCCCAGCTTGATCTCCTGCTGGCCGGCCAGCAGCTGGGTGATGATGGTGGGGATGATGGCGCGGCCGCTCTGGCGCGGGCCATAGGTGTTGAAGGGACGCACAATGGAAACCGGCAGGTCAAAGCTGCGGTAAAAGCTTTCAGCCAGGCGGTCCGCGCCGATCTTGGTGGCAGAGTAGGGGCTCTGGCCCTGGAACGGGTGATGCTCGTCAATGGGCACATACTGGGCGGTGCCGTATACTTCGCTGGTGGAAGTAACCATCACGCGCTGGGTGCCCAGCTCGCGGGCGGCGTTCAGCACGTTCAGGGTGCCCTTGATGTTGGTATCCACATAGCTGTCCGGGCTGTGGTAGCTGAACGGAATGGCAATCAGGGCAGCCAGATGGAACACGCGCTCCTGCCCGCGCATGGCCGTACGCACGCCGTTGGGGTCACGTACATCGCCCATAAAGATATCCATTTCATTGCGGATCTCCGGGGGCAGGGTATCGATCCAGCCCAGGGAACCAAACGAGTTATACAGGCAGAAAGCACGCACTTTCTCGCCGCTTTTTACCAGCTCTTCGGCCAGATGGCTGCCGATAAAGCCATCGGCACCGGTCACCATAACGGTATGGGACATTGTAAAAACACTCCTTTTTATATGGCAATACCGCCCGCAGGGCAGAACAATCCAATTATTACAAAATAGTATAACCGATTTGCGGCCTGATTTCAACCAATGCCCCGCCCAGCGTGCAAAAAAGTGCCGGGGTTGCCGCGGATAGGGTAGGCCTGCATTAAATTTATATAAAGATTATTCCGTTTGTATCAAAGAGTTCGGCAATATGTTATAATAGGATAAATACAGTGCTGGGCCGCCTTGCCGCATTCCCTGCCCTGTAGTGGAAAGGAGCCTGCACCCATGCCGCAACGCGAACCTGCCCTGCTTTGGCTGCGGGACTTCGCCCTGACCGCATTGGTCCTTGCGCTGTGTACGCTGACAAGCTGGGTATTTTTCCGGCTGGATTTTGTTTCTTCCAACTATATCCTGACCTATATCCTGGGCGTCATGTATATCAACGTCTTTACATCGGGGTTGGTGTACGGCGTTGTGGCTTCGCTGTTCTCGGTGATGCTGGTCAACTATATGTTCATTGCCCCCTTTATGCAGTTCCGCATCCGGTCAGACGACATGGTAACGGCAGTGGTCATGCTCTGCGTTTCGCTGCTCTGCTCCTCGCTGACGGGGCGTATCAAGGTACAGGCCGCCCAAAGCGAGCGCAAAGCCTATGCTTCGCAGGTGCTGCTGGAAGCCAGCCGCAGCCTGTTGGGGGCCGAGGACCCTGACACCATTCTGCGGATAACGGCCACCCAGCTGGGCAAGCTGTTGGAGCGCCCGGTCTGCTTTGCCCCCGCACCGGAGCACATTGCACCGGGAACCCTGATTCTGCCCCCTCCCGCCCAGACGGATTACCGCAGTTGCCCGGCGCTGCATGAGTTCAGCACCTATGAGCACAATCTGGCATTATCCATCCTGGATGTGTGTTCCCTGGCGCTGGAAAAAGAAGCCTCCAACCGCGCCCGGCGCGAAATTGAGGAAGCCGCCCGCCAGGAACAGCTGCGCGCCAACCTGCTACGCAGCATCAGCCATGACCTGCGCACCCCGCTGACAAGCATTTCCGGCAACGCGCTGATTTTGACTGAGAAAAATCCCCTGCTGACCGAGGAAAAGCGCCGGGAGCTTTCTGCCGCAATTTATGAGGACGCCAACTGGCTGAACCATCTGGTGGAAAATCTGCTTTCCATCACCCGGATGGAGAACGGCCAGGTAAACCTGCGCATTCAGCCGGAGCTGATTCAAGACATTTTTGACGATGTACTGGCTCATTTAGACCATGACGCCGCCCGCCACACCATTGTGACCAACGTGGCGGATGACCTGCTGATGGCCGATATGGACACCCAGCTGATCGAGCAGGTTCTGGTGAACCTCATCAACAACGCCATCAAATATACCCCCGAACATTCCCACATCGAGCTTTTCGCCGCGCCGGAGGGTAAATTTGTCCGCATCTGCGTAACGGATGACGGCCCCGGCATCCCGGAAGAAAGCCGGGACAAGCTGTTTGATATGTTTTATACCCTTGGCAAAACCCGCAGCGATGGCCGCCGCGGGCTGGGTCTTGGGCTGGCCTTGTGCCGTTCCATTGTTGCCGCCCATGGCGGTGTGATCAATGTACAGAACGTTGCACCGCACGGTGCCTGCTTCCGTTTTACACTCCCGCGAACTGAGGTGACCCTGTATGAATAAACCGCTGATCCTTGTGGTGGAGGATGACCCGGCTGTTGCACGGCCGATCTCCACCACACTGGAAACCCACAATTATCAGTACCACCGTGTACAGAACGGAGCCGGTGCCCTGTTGGAAGCTGCTTCGGCACGGCCGGATGTAATTTTGCTGGACCTTGGCCTGCCGGATATGGACGGTATTGATGTGATCCGCAAGATTCGCGGGTGGAGCAACGTACCCATTCTGGTGGTTTCGGCCCGCAGTGATGATACCGACAAAGTATCCGCCCTGGATGCCGGTGCCGATGATTACCTGACCAAGCCGTTCAGCGTAGAGGAGCTTTTGGCCCGGCTGCGCGTGGCGCTGCGCCGTGTGCGGTATGATACTTCCCGCGCAGGTGACCAGGCCAGCATATACGAGAACGGAGAACTGCGCATTGACTATGCCGCAGGCTGTGTGTACCGCGGCGGAACGGAGATTCACCTGACCCCCATTGAGTACAAGCTGATCTGCGTGCTGGCCAAGAACACCGGCAAAGTGCTGACCCACAACTATCTGCTGAACGAAGTCTGGGGCAGCCCGGCCGCATCGGATACGCCGTCCCTGCGCGTATTTATGGCAACGCTGCGCAAAAAAATTGAGGAAGACCCCAGCCACCCCCGCTATATCCAGACCCACATCGGCGTTGGCTACCGCATGATCCGCCAGTAAAGTTTGGCTTTCAAAATGTAACCGCAACAGCCCGTCCATCCGTTTGTTGCCGGATGAGCGGGCTGTTTCAATTTTATTTATTTGGTTTTCTCTGCTTTACTTGGCTGCGCGGCGTCCGCCTTTGCCGCCGGTCTTTTTGGCGCGGCCGGTGCCGGTCTGGGTGCGGGTGGACTTGGGGGCCGTTTTCTTGGGTTCCGGCTTTGGCATATCCTTTTGCAGCAGCTTATCCGGCACGGGCTGGATGCTCCACAGCTGGTTTTCGCCAAACACATCCTGCCAGATCTGGGCCTGGGTACCGTTATCGACCCGCATGCCTACCAGGTCAATGACCTTATCAGCCAGCACATTGCGGATCTTGGCCTTGCCGCCATCGGCGGGAACAATCTCCCACCGCTGGCCCTTGCCGGTGGTTTTCTCCCACTGGTGCACCCAGGTTCCGTTCACAACACCACTCATGGCCAGGTCCATCACCTTGCCGGTAAAGCGGTTTTTGATGCGGTACTGGCCTTCGGCGGCTTCCTCAAAAATCCATTGCTGCCAGGGCTGACCCTCATAGCTCCACAGGCGGATGGATGCGCCGTTCTCGGTGTTGAAATCGGCAACTTCCAGCACGCGGCCATTGGCGGCAGCGATAGTATAGCAGGCGCCTTCCCGAATGACGGTCTGTGCGGATTTTTTCATAGCGTTTTTCCTCCTTTGCCTGTGCGGCGCTTTTGGTGCCTTACAGGTTATGTATTTATTGTACATATTATAGCACATTCGCACAAAGCGGTTTTGCCAAAATCGTGTAAAGTTTTTTGGTAACACTGCACGCTTTTTCGGGGTTAGCGGGTGGTTTAACCAAAGGTGGCTTGCATTTTTCAGCAATCTATTCTATGATATTATACAAATAACTATAATTATAGGAGGCACCCACCTTGAGGATCGCATTGATTGCCCATGATTCCCGCAAAGAGCTTTTGGCCCAGTTCTGCACAGCCTATGTGCGTATTCTGTCTCAGAACGAACTGGTTGCCACCGGCGTGACGGGCAAAGTGGTACACGATGCCTGTGGGCTGCCGGTTCGCTGCCTGTACCCCGGTGCACGCGGCGGTGCCGAGCAGATTTCCTCCATGATTGCCTGCGGCGAAATTGATATGCTGCTGTTTTTCCGCGACCCCGTCAACGCCCGGCCCAATGAGCCGAACGCCGTTACCCTGCTGCGCCTGTGCGATACCCGCGCCATCCCCGTTGCCACCAACATTGCCACTGCCGAGGTTTTGATCCACGGCCTGGAGCGCGGAGACCTGGCTTGGATCGAATTGCAGCGCGGGAGAAAATAACGAATATCCACGAAACCCCAGCAAGCATTTGTAGGGCAATACCGCATAATTCTAAGTGCCGATACGGCGAGCGAGGTGCGGCAGATGCCGGAGCGGTGCTTAAGCCGCAAGGCGGGAATTGTGCGGTGTTGCCTTAGATATAACACGATTCCACAAATGCAAAAAGCATGTGCTTTTTCCACCTTTGCCGGGCGGGAAATCACATGCTTTATTTTATTCTATTGCTTCCGTTATCTTTCAGGTAATTTTCAGCGCGCGCTGAACGCGGTAGACCAGGTAGCGGAACAGCCCAACGATCATGCTGCCCTCGCACCATAAATAGTTAGGCAGATTACGCCAGTAAAATTTGGGCTTTTTGATGTTGGGCAGGGCGATCTTGGCTTCCGCATAGCCCTTGGCATAATCATTGCCGAAGCCGCGGTGACGGAACATGATAACTTTCAACAAATAGCCCAGCAGCATGGGGATAAAATTGACAACCAGCATGACCACCGGCTGGTTTTTGTAGGGCAGCAGAATGCTGTTGCGGCCGCTCTGAATGCTTTTGAATGGGTTATACCGCACCGCGCCGGTGGTGGCACCGCAGATATGGCGGCACTTTGCGGTGGGGCAATAGACGTTTTTATAACCAAAATTGTTGGCGCGCCAGCTGAGGTCAACATCCTCATAGTAGGCAAAAAACAATTCGTCAAAAACGCCAATTTTATCCAAAATGGATTTTCTGTACAGTGCTGCGCCGCCACAGGCAGAAAAAATACGGCAGGGCTTCTGGTAGCGGCTGGCTTTCAGGCCGTCGCCGCGCTTGCAGGCAAAGCCCAGAATCGTCACATAATCTCCGGCGTCATCGGCCAGTTCCGGCTCGTAATAGCGCAGCATCAGGCTGGATACCGCAAAAATCTTCGGGTCGCTCTCAGCGGTTTTCAGCAGCTCTTCCAACCAGTTCGGTTCGGCAAAGGCATCGTTATTGAACAAGGCCATATACTCGCCTTTGGCCATGGCGATGCCTTGGTTGACAGCATGGGAAAAACCGGTATTCTCGCTGTTTTCGATCAGGTGGTAGCGGGGGTTACCGCAGTAGCTGTGGGCAATTTCGAGGCTTTCATCGGTGGAGCCGTTATCGATCACGATCAGCTCAAAGTCCTGCTCAGTCTGCGCCCAGATGGATTCGATGGAATCCCGCAGCCAGCCAGCACCATTCAGATTGGGGATAATCACGCTTGCTTTCACTGTGCTTTCCTCCTTTTAATAACCCATGCCGCCAAGCAGGATGGGCATGTAAGAAAGGCCAACGATCACACTGTGCGCCGCAATCAGCAGGGCCAGAATGACCAGGTCCCCCACCAGCCGCTTGATCATGCAGGCAGTGGCCAGCTTCTGGCGTTCCTCCCATTTGCTGCCGCAAAGGCTCCAGTAAATCATCATGATAAGGCCCACCACCGGGATGGCAAACAACAGCAGCGTTGCAAGGTAATGCCCAGTGCCCATCTCTTCCTGTTGCTCGCCCTCATAGCACATGAAAAAGGGATCATCTTTCAGCGGAAATTCATCCTCGTCTTCATCATCCCAGTATTGAACCATATCCGGGTCCACATGGATGGTATAGCGCGGGCGGCTGGCTTCTGCTTTGGTGGGGGGCAGCGCACGGCCGCAGCGCGGGCAGACGGTAGTGCCCTTGGGAGCCACCAGACCGCATTGTTTACAAATATGCAATTCCATTTATACGTCCCCTTCCAGGCTCAGACTGCGGTCCAGCGGTGTGGCAAGAATGATCTGGGTGTTGGTGTTGCCCATCTTTTGCAGGTGGGTCAGCAGGTGTTCCAGTGCATCAATGCCGGGGCAGCTGACCTTGACGATAAAGTTATAGCTGCCGGTCACGCGGTAGCACTGCAGGATCTGCGGTTCGCCCTGGATCATTTTAAGGAAATGGTCCCGTTCCGATGCCGCCGTCTGGATGGAAATCAACGCCTGGACTCGGTTATTCTCGCCGGGGTGGTGCAGGCGCACGGTATAGCCGCCGATGATGCCCTCCTGCTCCATGCGGTGAATACGGCTGGACACCGCCGGACTGGTCAGGTTGACCTGTTTGGCGATTTCCTTGACCGGCATGCGGGCGTTGCGCATCATAAGCTGGATGATTTTGCTGTCTAATTCATCCATGTCGAGTCACTTCCTGTCAGTTTTAGTCAATGAGCACAATAAAAATAAAATAAAGCAAATAAACCTTGTATGGCATTACAAAACCGAAAACTCTTTCATTTTCTGTGCATATGCTGAATTATTTTAAGTTATCTGGGCATCATTATAATAAAAGCAAAACAAAATTGCAAGTATTGCATTTGACATTTTAATAATCAAGGCTATAATGTACTTGTAACAAGAAAGAGAAAAACAGAGTATAACCCCTTTAAGTTCCCATTTATTACATTACCATCTTCTGACCTTTATATACTTTCCCACCCCTCTATGCACAAAAGCCCGCTTTTCAAGCGGGCTTTTGTGTTTTTGCCTGCCATTTTGTACTCTGCTTTATTTTATGAAGCAGATTTAATTTGCTTTTTCTCCCATACCCTAGTATAATGATGGGTAGTTTGTCTATTTTTATCTTGTTTTGCAAAAACGGAAAGGACTCCGCTGTGAATACACGTCTGGTCGGCATTTTGATCGACTCTTTTCCTAAGATTTTAATTAACGGCCTTACGGTCACCCTGCCGCTTACGATCATTTCTTTTGCGCTTGCGTTGGTCATTGCGCTGATTACTGCCCTTGTGCAGACCGCCAAAATTCCCGTTCTGCGGCAACTTGCCCGGTTTTATGTCTGGGTCATCCGCGGCACCCCGGTGCTGGTACAGCTGTTCGTGGTGTTTTACGGCCTGCCCAGCCTTGGCGTACTGATCGACCCGTTCCCGGCTGCTGTGGCCTGCTTTGCCATCAATGAGGGTGCCTACTGCGCCGAGACCATCCGCGCCGCGCTGGAATCTGTTCCCGCTGGTCAGATGGAAGCCGGGTACTGCGTTGGCATGACCTATCTGCAGACGATGCGCCGTATTGTGCTGCCGCAGGCACTGCGCACGGCGTTCCCGCCGCTGTTCAACTCGCTGATTTCCCTGCTCAAAGATACCTCCCTTGCCGCAAACATTACGGTAACCGAGATGTTTATGGCCACCCAGCGCATTGTGGCGCGCACCTATGAATCGCTGCCGCTTTATCTGGAAGTTGCCTTTATCTACCTGATGTTCTCCACCATCCTGACGCAGGTCCAGCGCTGGGGCGAAAAAAAGCTGAACGCCAAGGGCTTCAGCCAGAATTCCTGAGGAGGTGCCGCCATGCAGGAGATGCTGAAAATCACCGGAATCCGCAAATCGTTCAGCACGCTGGATGTGCTGAAAGGCGTGGACCTGACGGTGCACAAGGGCGAGGTTGTTTCGCTGATCGGGCCTTCCGGTTCCGGCAAGACCACGCTGCTGCGCTGCGCCAACTTTTTGGACCAGGCCGAGGACGGCACTATGGTGCTGGACGGCCAGACCTACCATTTGGGCCATGTGCGCCGCACTGAGATGTACGAAGCCCGCCGCCACACAGCGTTTGTGTTCCAGAATTACAACCTGTTTTTGAATAAGACCGCGCTGCAGAACGTGACCGAAGGGTTGATTGTTGCCCGCAAAATGCCCAGGGATGAGGCCGAAGCCCGCGCCCAAAAAGCGCTGGAAAAGGTCGGCCTGGGCAACCGCGGTGCCAGCTACCCCAATCAGCTTTCCGGCGGGCAGCAGCAGCGCGTGGCCATTGCCCGCGCCATTGCCACCGACCCCAAGATCATCTATTTTGACGAGCCCACCAGCGCGCTGGACCCGGAGCTGACCGTGGAAGTGCTGGCCGTGATGCGGGACCTGGCCGCCGATGGCATGACAATGCTGGTCGTGACCCACGAGATGGGCTTTGCCCGCAACGTTTCTAACCAGGTCGTGTTCATGGAGCACGGCGTTGTGGTGGAACAGGGTCCCGCCAAAGAGATCTTTACCGCCCCACGCGAGGAGCGCACCCGCGCTTTTTTGCGTCTGGTTGAAGATAAATAAAAGTTTTTACATAACCAAGGAGAAGCACATATGAAACTGAAAGCATTGACCGCTGCCGTACTGGCAGCCGCCCTGCTGGCCGCCTGCGGTTCCTCTGCAGCGTCCTCTGCTGCACCGGCAGCGGATACTTCCAGCGAAACCGCTGCCAGCGCCGATAACTCCGGCGATCTGCTGGCCCAGATTCAGCAGCGCGGCGAGATCGTGTTTGGCACCGAGGGCACCTGGTCCCCCTGGACCTACCATGACGAAAACGACCAGCTGGTTGGCTTCGACATTGAAGTTGCCCAGAAGGTTGCCGAAAAGCTTGGCGTAAAGGCCACCTTTGTGGAGGGCGAATGGGACGGCCTGCTGGCCGGCGTGGACGGCGGCCGCTATGACAGCATGGCCAACGGCGTGGAAATTACCGAAGAGCGCGCCCAGAAATACGATTTTTCTGACCCGTACTGCTACATCCGCACTGCCATTATTGTAAAAAGCGATGATGACAGCATCAACAGCTTTGAGGATCTGAACGGCAAGACCACCGCCAACACCATTTCCAGCACCTATGCAACACTGGCCGAAAGCTATGGCGCCAAAACCACCGGTGTGGACGACCTGAACCAGACCATTGAGCTGCTGCTGAACGGCCGTGTGGATGCCACCCTGAACGCCGAAGTAACCTATTTTGACTACCTGAAAGAGCATCCCGATGCGAACATCAAGATCGCGGCTTTGACCAATGATGCTTCCCAGGTTGCTTTCCCTGTGCGCAAGGGCGATGAAACCGCCACCCTGCGCGAGGCTCTGAACCAGGCTATCAATGAGTTGCGCGAGGACGGCACCATTGCCGAGATCAGCGAGAAGTACTTTGGCACCGACCTGAGCCAGGCCCCCAGCGCGAACTGATTTAACAAAATCACAATATAGCATAAAAAATCTCCGTAACCTGCTGTGTTTGGCAAGGGGTGCGGAGATTTTTTGTTTGATGAGCGGTAGATTGCCTGGGAAATGTACTCTTTACGGGTCAGCAAATTCCCATAGAGGCGCGCATTGTGTGCCTGCGAATGTTTGGTTTGTGCAATACCTTGTGGAAACGCTATCTCCCTTAGGTTGTTGGCGGGCGCACAATGTGCGCCCCCCTACGAAGTGTTCACGCATTTATAAGTGCTGCAAACCAAAAACCGCCCCGGAAAGGTTATGCTTTCCGGGGCGGTTCTCCATCATCAATAATTTTCCGCGTGGACTTCAAAGTAGCTCTGGGGATGATTGCAGGTGGGGCAGACTTCGGGGGCCTGGGTGCCCACCACGATGTGGCCGCAGTTGCGGCACTCCCACACTTTTACTTCGCTCTTGGCAAACACTTCTGCCATTTCAATGTTGTGCAGCAGGGCGCGGTAGCGCTCTTCGTGATGCTTTTCAATGGCTCCCACCAGGCGGAACCGGGCAGCCAGTTCGGGGAAGCCCTCTTCCTCAGCCGTCTTGGCAAAGCTGTCATACATATCGGTCCATTCGTAATTTTCGCCCGCGGCGGCGGCTTTCAGGTTGTCGGCGGTATCGCCGATGCCGTTCAGCTCCTTGAACCACAGCTTGGCATGTTCTTTTTCGTTATCAGCCGTTTTCAAAAACAGTGCTGCGATCTGCTCAAAACCCTGCTTTTTGGCCACGGAGGCAAAGAAGGTGTACTTGTTGCGTGCTTCGGATTCGCCCGCAAATGCGGTCATCAGGTTTTTCTCGCTCTGGGTACCAGCATACTTGTTCATAACATTCTCCTTATTCATAGTTTAAGATTTATTCTGAATCAAAGTTTTTGCATCAGTATATTATGTCTTGTTCTATAGCCTTATTATAGCGCAGTTTTGAGATTTGTAAAGACAATTTTTAAGACTTGATATTAAATTTTATCTGTCGCTTTTTAGTAAAAAAGCCAGTGCCGGGCAGAAATCTGCCCGGCACTGCCGAAAAAGTTCTTTGATTGCCTTAAATTTCTTTGCCCGTTTCAGGTTGTGGAATGATACCCAGATTTAAAACATCGGGTATAAGTAGCTGGCACCATAGCAGCCAATCTTTTTGGGGCCGGTGATGGCCTCCCCCGGTGCCTGGCGGGTCGCAATCTTTTGCAGGGCCGCCGCCACGGTGGAGATGGTGATGGATTTGCTGCGGCGGTCCACAAACAGCTCGCCGCCACAGATGATATAGCAAAACGGCAGGCATTTTGCGGTATAAAATTGCTCGCCCTGGTGCTGTTCCAGCGTCGCCCACACTTCCTAAACGTCCATTGGCTTAGTCCAGCTTCAGGTCGCCGTCCTTGATCCAGCCCTTTTTGCGGAACAGTGCGCCCAGCACCGCGCACAGCACGGCGGGCAGAACAAAGCTGACCAGCAGTAAGCCTGCCCAGTCAAAGGCGGTGATGCCCGCTTTTGCGCCGGATGCCACATCGGCCACCCAGCCGGTGTACACGCCGATCTGACCCACCAGGCCGCAGGTGCCCATGCCGGAAGAAACCGCCGGGCCGTTCATCTGCAATTTGAACACGCAGGTGGCAATGGGGCCGGTAATGGCGGAAGCAATGATCGGCGGCAGCCACACGCGGGGCTTTTTCAGGATATTGGGCATTTGCAGCATGCTGGTGCCAATGCCCTGGCTGACCAGACCGCCCACGCCGTTTTCCTTAAAGCTCATCACGGCAAAGCCGACCATCTGGGCGCAGCAGCCCGCAACGGCAGCGCCGCCCGCCAGACCGGTCAGGTTGAGCGCCGCGCAGATGGCTGCGCTGGAAATGGGCAAAGTCAGCGCAATGCCAACCAGCACCGAAACCAGAATGCCCATCAGCAGGGGCTGCAGCTCAGTGGCCCACATGATCACGCTGCCCACCGCAGAAGCCGCCGCGCCGATGGCAGGGGCAAACAGCACACTCAGACCCGTGCCCACCAGAATGGTGACCGCCGGGGTAACGATGATATCGACTTTGGTCTCTTTGCTGACAAGCTTGCCGCACTCTGCCGAAACAATGGCGATAAAGTATACGGCCAGGGGGCCGCCTGCACCGCCCAGGCTGTTGGCAGCACTGCCCACAGCGATCAGGCTGAACAGCACCAGCGGCGGGGTGTGCAAGGCGTAACCGATGGAAGCCGCCATGGCAGGCCCGGCCACGCTCTGGGCGAAAGTACCGGCATCCACCAAAAACTGCAGGCCGATCTGCTCGCCCAGCGTTTTAATGATGGTGCCGATCAGTAAACTGGCAAACAGGCCCTGAGCCATAGCGCCCATAGCATCGATGCCATAGCGATGCGCCGAGAACACAACGTCCTTGCGCTTCAAAAATTCCTTAAGCTTTCCCATACTCTTGCTCCTCTCAGATATCTTTCAGCATTGTACCGCCGAAGTTGTCATGTGTCAAGACACAAATCATGACAATAGTTTTCCACCAAGAGCGGGCAGATTGCGGGCGGTTGTCAAAGATCGGTTTTTGCGGTACAATAATACCAATCTTTTGGCCGGGCGTTTGCCCTGCTGGAATTGGGGGATTTTGTATGGTTGAAACGTTTGATGTCAGCATTACCCCGTACGGGCTGACCCGCCGGACTTTTGTTTACCTGCCGGATGACTGGCAGACTTCCGGCAAAAAATATCCTGTACTCTATATGTTTGACGGCCACAACCTGTTTTTTGACTCCACCGCCACATACGGCACCTGCTGGGGGCTGAAAGAATACTGTGACGCCCACCCCAACTGGATCATTGCCGCACCGGAGTGCAACCACGAGGGCAACAAGCGGCTGGAAGAATACTGTCCCTACCAGTCGGACTGGTTCGGCGGCATTACAGGCACCGGGCATGAATACATGGAGTGGCTGACCAAAGAGTTCAAGCCGATGATGGACAAGCGCTACCCCACCCTGCCTGGCCGCGCCAACACGGCCATTGGCGGCAGCAGCATGGGCGGCCTGATGAGCCTGTACGCCATCACCGCTTACAACAAAGTGTTTTCCAAAGCAGCATGCCTGTCGCCCTCGGTGCGGCTGTGCATGCCAGAGCTGCGGCAGGAGATTGCCAACGCCACGATCCACCCCGGCACCCGTGTTTATCTGAGCTGGGGCGAAAAAGAGAGCGATAAGCCCGGTGCTTTGGGCGAATACACCGCCAATGCGCTGGAAGTATGCCGCGCGCTGCTGGGCAAAGGCGCCGCCGTTGACCCCTATATGCAGCCGGACGGCACCCACTGCGAAGCCTGCTGGGCCAAGCAGGTGCCTGCATGCATGGACTTTTTGTTTGGTGGCAAGTATGAGTAAAAAGAAAAAGCGCAGCACCCCCGCGGCTGCCCCTGCTGAACCGGCCAAAGCGGAACACACCCAGCCGGAAGAACCCGCCGTCAGCAGCACGGCCCGCTGGATGGGTGCTTTGTGCTACCTGAGCATTTTGATTTTAATTCCCGCCTGCACCAAATGGCGGCAGGATGAATTTGTACGGTTCCACCTGAACCAGGGGCTGATGGTGTTGATGCTGGCAACCATCTGTGCCGCGCTTGGGTTTGTTCCGGTGCTGGAGCAGGTTGCGTTGAGCCTGACGCTGCTGGTAGATGTGCTTTCGCTGGTGGGGCTTATCACGGCGCTGCGCCGCCGGGCCGCACCCCTGCCGTTCATTGGCCTGCTGGTCGCGCGGTTCCACCCATTTTAATTCGTATATTTTATTTGTATTTTCCAGATTGTATTATTCAGAAGAGTTTTAGTCATATTTGTATATTTGTTTTATATTATTCAAATTGTATTATTTTGTAAAGGAGTGTTTTGTATGAGCAAAGCTGTTATCTTTTTTGCGCCCGGCCTGGAAGAGTGCGAGGGCCTTTTGTGCGTGGATCTGCTGCGCCGTTCTGGTGTGGAAGTAACGATTGCTGCCGTGGGCGGCGAAAAGATCGTCAAATCTGCCCGCAGCATCAGCGTTGTGGCGGATGCCCTGGCCGAAGAGCTGGATTATTCCGCTTTTGATGCCGCCATCCTGCCCGGCGGCATTCCGGGTGTGGACAACCTGAAAGCCGATGCCACGGTGCGCAAGGTCTGCACCGAGTTTGCCGCCGCAGGCAAGGTCGTGGCCGCAATCTGCGCCGCACCGTCTGTGTTGGCGGCGTTCGGCATTTTACAGGGCAAAAAGGCAACGGTTTACCCCGGCATGGAAGATAAGCTGACCGCCGCCGGGGCTGAGTACACCGGCCTGCCCATCACGCTGGACGGCAACATCATTACCGGCGAAGCGCTGGGTGCGGCCATCCCCTTTGCGCTGGCCCTCGCCAGCCGCCTGGCCGGGCAGCAGGCCGCCAACGCCGTGAAACAGGGCATTGTGTACCGGTATTGATTTGAAGTAAAGTGTTGTAAAACATGCAAATCGGAGTTTGTGGAGGTAAAGAATTATGGATTTCCAATGGCTAAACAAAGGCAACATAACAACGGAAAACGGAAAAATAGAAATTTATGCACCTGCGCAGAGCGACTTTTTCTGTAACAACGGCGCTGTTTCAGAAGAAGGGATAACCCCCGAAACGCTATGTAATGCACCTTTTTACTTTACCGAAATTGAAGGAGACTTTGTTCTTAAAGTTAAGGTGTCTCATGATTTTAAGGATACCTATGATTCCGCATCGCTCATGGTCATGGAAGATGCAAACAACTGGGCAAAAAGCTGCTTTGAAAAAACTGACTTTGGTACACACGCCGCGGTCAGTGTAGTTACCAAAAATGGTGTATCCGATGACGCAAACGGATGCAATATTGCAGGAAATTGTGTTTGGCTACAAATTTGCAGAGTGAACGATTCGTACGCATTCCATTATTCCGAGGATGGAAAGACTTTTTACATGACCAGATTTTTCAATCTTTTCGGGGCAAAAAAGGTGAAAGTGGGTTTGCTTGCGCAAGCGCCGCAGGGAAACGGCGGCATTCGCATCTACGAAAATCTGACGATTGAAAAAAGAACCGTACAGAATATACGCTTCGGGAAATAAATATTAATAAATTCGCGCTTGCGAAACGAAGTGAAGCAATGAAAGCCCCAGTGGGGGGCTTTCAAGCGACAGAACGGGCTTGCGCACAGCGCAAGATGGCGGAGTTTTACTCCGACAAGTTCCGATTTGCCCGCTTTACCCTCTCCGCCGCCCGATGTGCTGGTTCTGGAACGCTTTGCTTACCACAATGGCAATTTCCGCATTATCCTGCAGGGAAACATCCCCGACCAATTCGCCCTCGTATTCGATATAGTAGCAGTCTCCGTGGGTGCTCAAATAATCGTACATGCGGTGCAAAAGTTCCATATCGTATGGTGCATCCCGGTTATCCACCTGCTTGCAGACGTCCCTGTCCCGATACCACGGCAGGGACACCGCATCATTCCGATAATAGGGAATCAGCCGGATTTGGTTGCCGATGATTCGTTCTGTCACTTTGGGAGTTCTCCGCAGACTTTTATTGATTTTAGGCAATACCGCATAATTCTAAGTGCCGATACGGCGAGCAAGGTGCGGCAGATGCTAAGCCAAAAGCGCAGATAATACTGGATGCTGCAAAGGTGAGCGCCGCCAGTGGCGGAAACAGCGAACCGAAGCAGGGGCAGCGGTCGCAGAGTGCGAGGGGCTTTTGCCCCCGAAGCACGATGCGGGTACCGCAACCCGACATTATCGAGCATTTTGGCAACGCAGATGCCGTGCCGCAGCCGCCGGAGCGGTGCTTGAGCCGTTAGGCGGGAATTGTGCGGTGTTGCCTTTATATTTTACAGTGTCGGTTCTGTTTCCGCCGTCACCGCGTCCCCCAGTTCCTTTGCTTTGCGGCGCAGTTTGCCCCATTCCGGGGTCAAAAAATAACCGAGCATGGCCACCAGGCCCACGGCATAGCTGAGGGAAACGCAGGCCATGGAGGAAGTGCCGTACCCCAGCGCATGCAGGATATACGCCGCCGGGATGCGCACGGCCCACAGGATCAGCAGGTTGACCACCGTGGTATATTTGACCGCGCCGGTACCGTTGACAAAGCTCATCATGCAGTTGAACACCGCATAAGTCCAGATAAAGGGCAGCACCCACCAGGTATAGCGCACTGCGGCATCCAGAACCGCCGGGTCGCTGCTGAACAGCCCCAGCAGCGGGCGGCAGAACACAGTAGCCACCAGGCCAATCAGTAATGTAACTACACCGGCAGCGCAGGTGATCTGCACCACGCCCCGCTGCAAGCGGCGGTAGTTGCCGGCCCCCAGGTTCTGCCCGGCAAACACCACCGCGGCAGAAGAAAACGAGGTGATGGCAATACCGGCAATGCCGGTTACACGGCCTGCAATGGAGCACCCGGCCACAAACACCGAACCCTGCATATTATACACAGCCTGCACCGCCACATGCCCCACCGAGTACAGCGAGTTATTCAGCCCCAGCGGCACACCCACTTTCAGGATAGCCGCCAGCTGCGCCTTATCATAGCCATGGGGCAGCAGAGGAAATTGCAAACCCTCGTAATTGCGGCGGGCGTACAGGATGCTGGCCAGCCAGGAAAGATACAGCGCAATGGTAGTTGCCAGCGCCGCACCGGCCACACCCATGCCCAGCACCGCCACAAAGACAACATCCAGCACAATATTGGTCAGGCAGGAGATCAGCAGCAACAGCAAGGTGGACCGGCTGTCCCCCAGCCCGCGCAGGATACCGGCGTTCATGTTATAGCCAAGGTTGCCCAGGGTGCCCAGCGCCGTGATCCGCAGGTAGAGCACCGCATAATCAAAGGCATCTGCCGGGACCTGCATCAGCCGCAGCAGCGCCGGGCCGACAAACATTGCCAGTATCGTGACCGGGATGGCGCACAGATACAAAAACCACACCGATGTGCGCACCAGCATGCGCAGCCCATCCGCATTGCGGCGGCCCATTTCCTGAGAAACAAGGATGGACGCCCCGTTGCCGATGCCCAAAAACACGCACAGCAGAATTTCCATTGGCTGTGTGGCGGTGCCCACCGCCGCCAGCGCGGCGGAATCACAGAAATTGCCCACCACAAGGGTATCCACCGTGCCGTAAAGCTGCTGCAAGATATTGCCCACACAGATCGGCAGGGCAAACAGTGCCGCCGATTTGATGATGGAGCCGCGGATCATATCAATTTTGCCTGTATGGCTGGCCATGCCGCAAACCACGTTCCTTTCACTTTTCCAGATGTCTTTATGGCAATACCGCATAATTCTAAGTGCCGATACGGTGAGCGAGGTGCGGCAGATGCT
>SAUS01000026.1 GCA_004000625.1 Candidatus Cibiobacter qucibialis
GGTACCGCAACCCGACATTATCGAGCATTTTGGCAACGCAGATGCCGTGCCGCAGCCGCCGAAGCGGTGCTTAAGCCGTAAGGCGGGAATTGTGCGGTGTTGCCCTAACTCCTACTTCCTAACTCCTAACTCAATCCTCAAATCCCACCGGCTCCACGCCGCAGGCGCGCATGGCGTGCTTGCAAAGAACCTCGGTGCTGTCGATGAAAAACGGTCCCAGGTGTTCGTCCCGCTTCACAAGGCTCAGTTCCGTGCAGCCAAGC
Source organism: Candidatus Cibiobacter qucibialis (assembly GCA_004000625.1). Lineage (GTDB taxonomy): Bacteria > Bacillota > Clostridia > Oscillospirales > Ruminococcaceae > Gemmiger > Gemmiger qucibialis. Next base: position 264 of record SAUS01000026.1, read on the forward strand.
ACCGCCATATCGCACCCCTGGGCGTGCAGGTCATCCACCGCTGCGTTAAACAGTTGCATGTCTACGCGCTTGCCCTGCTTGATCTCATCATAGATGATGGACATGATGCCCTTTTGGGCCTGTTCGCCGGGGGCGGCCCATTCCAGGCCGATATCCCGGCAGGCGATCTGATACGTTTCCGCCAGCAGGGTGCCGTCCGTTGCCAGAATACCCAGCTTATGGCACCCGGCCGCCTTGGCATCCGCCGCGGTCAGGCGCGGCATGTTCAGTACCGGTACCGGCAGGGCCGCGGCCAGGCGGTCATAAAAATAATGCGCGGTGTTGCAGGCAATGGCCAGCACGGTAGCACCGTAGCGCACCAGGCTGATGCCGTCCTGCTCCATCACATCAAAGGGGTCATCCTTGCTTTTGCCCACAATAAAGGCTGTGCGGTCCGGGGTGGACGCGCGCGAGGAGATGACGATATCAATGTGATCCTGATCTTTCTGGGCGGGGGTATGGTCGGTGATCATCTGGTACAGGTAGCAGCTCGCCGCCGGGCCAAGGCCCCCCATAATTCCCAATACCGGGTGTATGGCTTTTGTTGTTTGTTCCGGCGTAATTTGCGCCATGCGCACCCCTCCCATCATAGATATTACTCATTATAAGGCGTTGGCGCAAATTATGCAAGCAAATCAAGCAAAATCCCGCCGGGAGCCATATGCGCAGCTCCCGGCGGGATTTTCAACTATTTATAGGGTAATTCCCCCTATTATTTTATTCCGGCTGTTTCAGCTGGCGGATCAGCTGGTTGGTACCGGTTGCCGCGAGGCCTGAAACAATGCCCACGGCCAGCGCTGTCAATGGGTCGCCTGCCGGGAAGTCCGGCACACTTCCGCACCAGGCCAGCACCCCCAGCACACCGCCCAGCGTGCCGCAGATGGTGGGCAACCATTTATTGGCAAGCGGCGTTTGTTTGACCGCTGTTGCCGCCAGGTAGCAGATAACCGTAATCGCCGCCACCCCTGCCATACCAAAAGTTGTCAGATCCATGGTCTCCTCCTTTTTATTTTATGCTTTTTTATGCTTTTCTTTTAACTTATGGCCCGGCCTGCGGGGGTATGCGCCTTTTCCAGGTTGCTCAGGCGGTGGTTTGCCACACGCAGCTGCTCTTCCAGCACCGGCACGCGCTGGGCAAAGTTGTTGTGGGCGCGCACTTCGCGGGTCAGCTCCTCCAAGCGGGCATCCGTGACCGCCTGGGCCGTTACCATCCGCTGTTCCGCGCGGCGGGCAGCCATCATGTTGGTGATAACCACCCCCAGCAGGCTCAGCCCGCCGGTGATCAGCGCCACCAGAATTGCTTCCATCCTGTTCACACCTCCGTATAGGCGGCGTGGTACAACCCCGATTCCACCAGGCCAAGGTCCCCGCACAGGGCATACAGCCGGGCAGCGTCCCCGTTGGAAATCGGCCCCACCGTTACCGTCTGCATTTGGACCGGCTGTGTTTTTTCCGCTGCCGGGCGGGCAACGCTCTGGTAGCCGCCCAGCCGCACCGCGGTAGATGCCGCCGCAAAATCTGCATCCAGCCAGTTCAGCGGGTGGACCCGGCGTTTTTTGTACCGCACCTCAAAATGCAGGTGTGCCCCGTAACAGTTGCCGGTATCCCCGCTGTAGCCGATCAGCTGGCCCTCGTATACCGTCTCCCCCTGGGCCACGCAGAGTTTGCTCAAATGGGCGTACAGCGTCTCCAGCCGGCCGCCGCGGTAATCCGCATGGCGCAGCTTGAGCATATTGCCATAGCTGTTGGTATCCCCCTGGGTGCGGCGGCCATTCCAGCGGTATGCGGTTTCCACCGTACCGTCTGCCGCGGCATACACCGGCGTGCCGACGGCGGCGCGGAAATCCAGCGCCCGGTGCAGGCTGCCGTCATTATAAAACCACCCAGCGGTAATCACATGGCTTTGCAGCGGCCAGCCAAACAAAACATCCCCATTGTGTAAAATCATCCATCCTCCTGTTCTGCCTTACGCCGCCGTAAAGGTTTTGGTGCTAATGTTGAAGGTACCCTTGGTTTTTACGCCGGTATAATGCACATTAAAGGGGATTTGGTAGCCAGTGGTATCGCCGCCATAGCTGACGATCTCAATGTAGCATTCCTCCTTGATGGCCGGGTAGGCGTTGGCGGATGCTTCGCCCCAGAGCTTAACCTCCACAATGTCGGTTTTCAGGTCATCCAGCGTCAGGTCACCGTCGATAATGGCCTGCAGCTTTTCAAACAGCGGGTCGTTTTTCTCGGCATAATAGGGTGCCACTTCGCCCTGTTTCTGGTAGCTGTCGATCGTGATCGAAGTCTGGCCCAGGATATTATTTTTCTTTTCCACATTGGCGGAAAGTTCCGGGGAATATTCTTCCAGGTCGTTGCCCAAGCGGCAATAGCTGGCGGTACCGGAACCAAACGCCGCGTTCAAAAAGTGCGCCATATATTTGCGCTCAATCTTCAAATGTATCACTCCATTTCATCGTATAGTGTGCCGTCAGTGTAACGGTGTAAACTGCGCTACCCTCATCGTTGGCCTGTTCCAGCCGGGCGGCCCCGGCGGTCAGGGTCTCCTGTACGGGGTCAGCGTTGCCAAGCTGCGGGGCCAAGCCGGCCGCGCTCTGCTCCGCCACCCAGGCCTGCAGTTCCAACAGGCGGCGGGCGGTCTGGGCACTCAGATTCGCATCCCCCGGCACAAAGGGCAGGTTCAGGCGCAGCACCAGCTGCATTTTTTGGCGGGCCGTCACCTGCCCCAGCAGGTTCTGCCAGCGGTCGGTCTGCTCCACTCCTTTGGGGAAGAGCGCCCCGGTGCCCGCCGCCGGGGGCAGGTCGTCCACACGCAGATCAATACCGGTCAGAGCCGGGCAGCGGGCCAGCCATTGCAGCAACTGTTCAAAATAGGTTTCGTTCACGCGCTTTGTCTCCCCCTTTCCGGTCAGTTACTCAGGCTGTGCGCGCCGCTGCCGGAGCGGGTCCACCAGCCGCCCGCTTCCACATGGGCAGCCTGCCCGGCCGCTGTTTTACAGTCTACATACTGCACAGCGGCCAGCCCCGGCACTTTGGCGGGGGTAAAATCCAGCCATTGGGTGTAGCTCACCTCCGGCCCGATGCCTGCAAGCACGCGGTCATGGGGTTCCAGCGTATAATCCCGGCCAAACGCCGCATGTTTTTCCGGGATAACCAGCAAAAACGCCGTGGCCGCACTGCTTGCGGGGCCGCTGCCGCCTGCCGCGGTTTCACGGCGGCGGGTATCAAAGTGTACGCCCTGCACAACGGTGCGCGTGATGGTATGTGCCGCCGGGTCCGCATGGTAGAAGGTAACGGTCTGGCAGCACAGGGGGTACTGTAAGGGCGCGGCCATCAGCCCACCCCGCCGCTGGCATAGCGGCCAAACACCAGGTAGTCCTGCGCCAGGGCACGCAGGTAACCTTCCCGGCTCTGGATGGTTTCGGCGCAGAGCTCCGGCGGGGCAGCATAGGTTTCGCTCACGCTGCCCACGTTGGCGCTCACCACGCGGCAGCGCTTGTCCTCCTCCGCAAAGGCATACATTGCATCCGCCATGGCGCAGAGGGCGCAGGCTTCCGGTTCCTGCAGGCCCGCGCGCGGGCGCACATCAAACATACTTTTGTAGCGCTCCAGCTGGCGAGCGGCGCGGGTAATAAAGCGTGCAAAGCTTTCCTGCGGGATCTTTTCGCCCAGGTAGCTGGCGGTATAAAATTCGTAATCCGGCAAAGGCATTCCTCCTTCTCACAGGATTTTCTTTGGCAACACCGCACAATTCCCGCCTTACGGCTTAAGCACCGCTCCGGCGGCTGCGGCACGGCATCTGCGTTGCCAAAATGCTCGATAAGACATCCAGTATTATCTGCGCTTTTGGCTTAGCATCTGCCGTACCTCGCTCGCCGTATCGGCACTTAGAATTATGCGGTATTGCCCTTTGTTTTCAGATACACCTTAGGCCTTGAACTTTGCCAGCACCACCTTGGCCTCGTTGGAAAGCACGGCAACGTAAAATTCGTCCGCTGTGATCTCGGTGGTGCGGATCTTGGGTTTGCGCTCGGTTTCCACATTCACCGCGCGCTTGCGGTAAATGGTCAGAGCGGGCACCTCGTCCTCGTTGTCGTGGTCGGCTTCCAGCTTGATGATAGGGCAGGCATAGCACTTGGTTTTGCCGGAGCCAACCTCCACCAGCGGCACCTTTTTGCTGGGCACCACACGGCAGCCCGCAATGGAGCCGATCTCGCCGGACATTCGCACATTGGCGGGGTACTTGTCCGTGCTGGTGAATTCGGCGTCCTTTCGCAGCTGGGTCACCTGTTTAGGGTGAACAAAGATTACCTTTTCGGTGGCCTGCTCTTCCTGCAGGGCGTCCACCGCATCCACAACGCCCGCATAGCTGATAATGCCCGCCGAGCCGTCATAGGTCAGGGTAGCGGTCTGCAGCACATCCATGCAGTCGTTATCGATCTTGGCGGCAATGGCCATGGCCAGCTGGGTGTTGGCCTCCCCCACCGGGTTGCCGTAGCCGGAAAGCACCGCTTCATCGGTCAGGCCAATGCCCTTCATGGCCTTTTTCACGGTGGCTTTGCGGGTGGATGTCGTCATCTTTTCAATGGTCACAGCCTCGCCCTCGGCCACAATGTCGGCATCGCCGATGTAGGCATAGGCGGGCACCGTGATGGTATCGCCGGGGACACCGGCCAGGGTATCATCCACCTTGGCAAAGGGTGCCACGCGCAGCTTTTTGGGGATTCGGGCGGACACCATGTCCCCCATCACTTCCGGGTCGATCAAATCAGCAATTTTGGTATAAGTATCTGCCATAGAATTTCTCCTTTAATCAATCAATTTTTGCGGGTCTATTTGACCCGTTCAGCTTATCGAAAAGTTCAAATTTTGCCTTTTGCCTTGTAGAGCATGCGGGGGCAAGCAATGTTTACCCGCAGGTTCAGCGTTGCAGCATTATTTTAGAGCGTCTTGCTCATGGCAAATGGCGGCGGGCGCACACTGCGCCCCTACGAATCACTTTTCGGCGGTCTGCGGCAAGTCTATTCGTCCCGCTTACTTTTCCCGCAGGCGGCGGTAGGTATCGGGGTCGCTGTGCTTTAAGGCAAGGCGCTCCCGGTAGCTCATGCAGGCAAATTCCGCTTCACGGTTCAGCAGCGGGGCACTGCCGGTTCCGGCGGCATAGGGTGCGGGCTGCACCGGCTGTGCGGCGGGGGTTGTCGATTTATGCTCCAATCTGGGTTTCTCCTTTCTTTTCTTCGTTGTTTGCGGGGGCCGCTTGTGCTGCCTGCGGCATCAGCTCCTTACGGATCTTTGCCAGCTGGGCGGCATCGGCATGGGGCAGGTCAAAGTACCAGGCAAGGGCCAGTTCCGGCCGCAGCAGGCCGGATGTTACCATGCTCATGTACTCGTTCCAGGTGCGGGTGCGGTCAAACAGCACGCCATCGCCCCAGTCCATCGTCAGGTCTTTCCCGGCGTCAAAACTCAGGCCCGGCATGCCGTACACCTTGCCCAGCGCGGCGCACAGTTCCAGCGCCTGGCCGGCACCGTTCTGCCACATAGCCTGCAATTCCTGGATGGTCAGGTTATAATCGCCCTCGCTGGAGGTGATTTCCGTTGCGGTGCGCTCGGCGGCTTCCACCTCGCTCAAAATGCCGCGCTTGAAACCGATCAGGCTTTCGCAGCTGCGCAGGATATCCTGCTTGCGGGCCAAAAACTGTTCCACCCGCAGCTGCGGGCTGTACACCGTCACCCCCACATTGGCGGGGTCATCCGGCAGACCGATGAAAAGATCATCCTGCAAGGTGCGGCGGCCATAGCCATCCTCCCGTAGCAGGTCCTCCGAGGCAAACACACGGGAAGCACCGTTTTCAAACTCCTGCCGCATCTGGTATTCCAGCCGGGCGGCGCTGTGCATCAAGCCGGCGGCAGGGGCATATACCGCCACGGCGTCGGGGCCGCCATCCACACAGTTCAGCAGCGGGGTGCGCAGTGCAGCCAGACCAACGCCCCGCACCCCCGGCAGCAGCAAACTTGGCTGCAGCTGGGCGGTGGCGGGCAGCATCGCCAGCGGCACCTCCCGGCCTAACGCCTCACCCGCCAGCTCAAACAAGCGGGTCTCGATGGTCAGGCCGTCCGCCCCGGCGGTGCGGCGCTCCAGCAGCAGGTAGCCGCGGCCATCGTGGCGCAGCACCTCCATGGTGCCCACGCCGGTCAAAGCGCCGTGGGCATCGCGGCCAAGGGGTGCATAACAGTCCCGCCGGATGGGCACAAAGTCAAACCCGCGGCCATGCAGCACCGGTTTCAGCAGGCATTCACCGCCAACCAGTGCGTACTGCATGGCCTGCACCCGCACGGCATCCAGCGCCTGCAGGCTGGGGGCCAGGGCTTCGGCGGTCCTGCTTTCATACTCCGCAAACACGGTGCGGCACAGCTTGCTGACCACCAGCACCGCCAGCCGGTCGGCGGCGTCCTCGCCGGGGGATTGGGTGCCGTAATAAAGGTTCAGCCATTCCCGGATGGCCGCCTGCATCCGGGCCGAGGTCACATCTCCCCGGCCGAATGCCTGTTCCAAGTAACTTTTCAATCCATTCCTTCTTTCCTATCTGTGGTTTCAGCTACCGCGCCGCCGCCACACGCTTTCCAGCGCATAGCGCACCGCGTCAATGTGGTGGTTGTCGGCGTCCGGCCAGGCGTTGGTCACCTCCCCGATTCGCGCATCCCGCAGGTATTCATAGCCGGTAAACTCGGCTGCAGTTTCGGGGCAGCGCACGGGGTCAATGATGATAGCGTTCAGGCTTTGCAGCCACTTCATCCCAGCGGCCACACTGCCGGGACCTTTGACTGCCGCCCGGCACGGCAGGCCCGCCGCGCGGTAGTCCGCACAGCTTTTGGGTTCCGCGGCATCGGCGGTCAGCAGCGCCGTGCGGTCCAGTCCGCGGTCCAGCAGCAGGCGGGCGGTTTCCCGGTTGGGGGTGCGGCGGCGGGTCAGCTCGTCAAAGATCACCAGGGTGCGGCGGGCAGCATCGTAATGCACAGCGTTGTAGGCCCAGGGGTCCGGATACCAGCCCCAGTCCACCCCGTGGTACACCCGGTCAAAGCTCTGGCATTGTTCGGTCGTCAGGGTTTGCAGCTGGATATTGCCAAACACTGCCGTGCCACAGCCGACCGCTTCGCCCAAATATTCATGGCGGAACGCCGTGGGGTTGGTCTGTTCCAGGTGGGCGGCATCCGCCAAAAAGCGTTCGCCCAGCCAGGCGGGCGGCAGGTCGCGGTAGGTGGAGTGGTGCACCAGCTTGCCGGGGCGCTGTTCCAGCGCATAACGGTTGGCCCAGCTGCGCCCCGATGCCGGCGGGTTGAAGCTTTTGAACGCCAGGGTAAAGCTGCCGCCGCGGAACACGCTCTGCTCCACACTGCGCACCTCCTCGGGGCCGTCGAACTGGTCCAGCTCCTCGAACCAGGCTAGGCCGATGGCTCCAAACGGCACCTTGATGCTTTTCAGCTTGCCGGGGTCGTCGGTGCCAAAAAAGAGGATCTTCTGCCCTGTGGGCAGATAGGTACACTCCATGGGGCTGACGGTGCAGCGGAACTGCTTTGCCAGCCCCAGCGCCCCAATGGCCCACTGGATCTGCGCATACACACTGGTGCGCAGCGTGCCGCCGATCTTGCGCAGCACCACCGCGTGGCAGGCGGGGTGGCGCAGCAGCTGCAAAACAAGCTCAATGGAAATATAGCTGGATTTGCCGCTGCCGCGCCCGCCCTTGGCCACCAGTTCCTGAACTGTGCCGCGGGCAATGGCGCGGTGCACCGGCCAGAACACCGGCGCTACCACATCCCGGATGCGCACCCTCATGGCGTCACCTCCTGCTCGGTGGGTGCTTCATCCACAATCACAACGGGCTCCTCCGCTGCAGCGCCATCGCCAAGGCCCAGATACTTATAAATCAGCTCCAGCGCACGCAGCTTATCGCCCACTTTTACGGGCGGGGCAGGTTCGGCCCCCAGGTCGGCAAACGCGATCTCTGCCAGTTCCGCCAGCACGCGCTCTGCCGTGATCTTTTCCAAAGCATCCCTTCTTTCTGGCAGGGGTGGCAGCCCCCGCCGGGTTTTGTTCCCGCCAGTGCAGCAGGTCCTTTTGGGAACATCTGCATCATAGCACAACAACCTCAAGTTGTCAACAGAATTCTGTAACATAATTTCAGAATTTTAGTTTGTGCTTTTGCTTTTGTACAGGATTATTAGTTTTTATGTATTGCGCTTGTGCATCCTGTCAGCATTTTTTGCCCGTTTTGGGGTAAAAATAAACAGCATGCGCTTCACAGGTTTCTGAAATCATTTCTGTCATTTCAGGAACACTGCAAAGCGCACGCCTTGTTGTACTACTGTTATTTATCTGTTGTTCTTTGCCGTTTGGTGCATGCTGGGGTGCAAACGTCCACATTCTGCCGGAGAAAACCCATTGTTTGCCGCAAGCACTGCAAGCAATCTGTAGGGGCCGCTGCTCATCATCGGCCCGCATAGCAGAGTGGCTCGGAACACGAAGCATACGCACAATGTGCGCCCCTACGGTGGGGGATGCGCCACAAATATCTGCCACCTGTTACAACAAACTCTGTAGGGAACGGTCTTGACCGTTCCGAAACCTTGTGGTGGATGCCATAAGCAAATTCGTGAGCGCCCCTACGGTCCTACTGGGTAAACACAGGAGCCAGCTCTATCAGCACAATGGTGCCAGCAGCCGCAGCAAGGCGGATACCATCAGGCCCGGCGCGCTGGTGCGGCATTCTTTCAGCTCTACCAGATGGGACTGTTTTTCCAGCTGCATCATAAATTCGCCCACATCGGCCAGCGCGGCACAGCCATACAGCAGGGCGGCACATTCAAAATGCAGGTACAGGCTGCGGTAGTCCAGATTGATGGACCCCACCACGGCGATCCTGCCATCCACCAGCCAGGTTTTTGCGTGCAGAAAGCCCGGCGTGAAGGTGTAGATCTTGACCCCGGAGCGGATCAGCGGCTCAAAGTAGCTGCAGGTCAGCTGGTAAACCATCTTTTTATCCGGGATGCCGGGGGTATAAATGCGCACATCCACGCCGCGCTTTGCGGCCAGGCGCAGTGCCGTCATGGTGGCGTTATCCAAGATTAGGTACGGCGTGGTAATCCACAGCGTTTCCTGCGCCTGGGTAATCAGGTCCAGGTAGACATTTTTGGAAACATTCTCATCATCCACCGGGCTGTCGCTGTAGGGCTGCACAAGGCCGATCGTCGGCTCTTCCGCCGGGAACGGCTGCTCCTCGCGGTAAGCATCCAGACCGGGATCGTCGGGGCGCTGGCTGGCCCACAGCTCCAGAAAGATCGTGGCAAAGCTCCACGCCGCGGGGCCCTGCAGCCGCACGCCGGTATCGCACCAATAGCCAAAGCGTTCTTTTTGGTTAATGTACTCATCCGCCAGGTTAAAACCGCCGGTAAAGGCGGTTTTTCCATCCACCACCACAATCTTGCGGTGGTCGCGGCTGTTCATCACCAAGTTCAGCAACGGCACAAACGGGTTAAACGGCACTGCCTGGATCCCTTCCACCTGCAGGGTCTTCCAGTATTGGGCGGGCAGGCCAGTGGCACAGCCCACATCGTCATAAATCATCCGCACATCCACGCCCTGAGCCGCTTTACGACGCAGCACATCATGTACGGCATCCCACATTTTGCCCTTGGAGATAATAAAGAACTCCAAAAGGATCGATTCCTGTGCTGATTCAAGCGCTTCCAGCAGATCGGGAAAGACCGCTTCTCCCGAAGCGTAAAACTTGACGTTGGTGCCGGAATACACCGGGTAAGCGGCAAAATCCCGCAGGTAAGCTGCGGTGCGCCCCGCGCGGGGGTTGGCCTGTTCCAGCATGGCCTGTGCCGCAGGGTCCGTGCGGCGCAGTGGGCGGATGCGGTCATAGGCCCAATCCAGCTTTTTGCGCAGGCGGAATGCCGGGCGCTTATCGCCCCACAGCAGGTAGAGCAAACCGCCCTGCACCGGCATGATCATGAAAAGAACCATCCAGCTGATCTTGAACTCCGGCGCGGTGGAATCCTGCCGGATAAGCACCGCGCACATGATAACGCTCAAGGCTATCATCAGCGGGTTCAGCCAGTGCGCATAGCTGGAAAGGCTTGTGAACAAAGACCAGAACCATGCCGCCTGGATCAAAATCAGCACCCCGGTAATTACAATGCGGCTGAACAGCTTGCTGCACAGCTTTTTTATCATTCGGCCAAGCTCCTGCATGGCCCCACCTCCCTTTTATCTTTTGGTTTATCTTCTATATCATACGAGATAACACTTTAACGATACCACGCCCCATTCCTGATTTCAAGCCTTTTCCTGCCCGTTTTGGGCAGAATGAAAAAGATGTGCTATTTTCTTTATGTTTTGTTTTGCATTTCAATTTCATCGTCAAATTGTAAATTTTATCTGTATTTAGCACTCGCATGCAAAGACTGCTAAAAATTCATACGCAGTTCACATTTTATTCATAATTATAGTGTACTGTAATACTCGTCAACAGAAAACGACACCGCTCCCAAGGGTGTCGGAGCTGCTGAGCCAATACTGATAAAAACTTTATGGATATGTTTAAGGAGATATGACTTATGGCTATGCTGATAGACCGCCGCTATAATCCGTTCCGCGATTTTGAGGATATTGATCGTTCTTTCTTTGGCGATAACAGCCTTGCAGAGTTCAAGACGGACATTCGTGACATCGGCGATGCCTATGTGATGGAGTGCGACCTGCCCGGTTTCCGCAAAGAAGATATCGCCCTGAATCTGCACGATAAAGTGCTGACCATCAAGGCTGAGCGCCACAGCGATTTTGAGAACGCCGAGAAAAAGGGCAGCTACCTGCGCTGCGAGCGCAGCTTTGGCAGCTATACTCGCAGCTTTGATGTGACCGGCGTGGATACCACCAAAGTGCGTGCCGCTTACAACAACGGTGTGCTAGCTATCACCCTGCCCAAGTATGTAAAGCCGCAGCCCACCGCCCAGACGATTTCCATTGACTGATAAATCCAGCCATCCATTTCGCAAGATTGCCTTTTTCTTTTTGTCCTGTATATATTTCGTCTCCTTCCCATCCTCCTATCCCCGCCACTCGCCAGCAGGCTGTGGGATAAGGCCCCCGGAATGATGCGTAGTGGGGCCCGACAAAGTTGGGGCTGGCCGCAGCACTCGGTGTTCCGGGCACTTTATCTCACAACCTGCGTCCGGGTTTCTTTCCCTACCTTACTTATTTTTTTTATTATCTTCCCGCTATAAAAACGAAAACCGCCTGTACTATTGAGCATCCGCTCGCCCGGTACAGGCAGTTTTTATTTTTTAAATTGTTTTGCTGGCCACGTTACGCCGGCAGCTTGCTGTTCAGGAACTGCACCCCAACGCCAAGCAGGTTCGGCCCCAGGTGTACGGCCAGGGTGGCGTCAATTTTGCCGTGCAGCACACGGTGGGCGTTGGGCAGCGCGCGGGTCAGAGCTGCTTCCAGCGCTGCGCCCTCTTCCGGCACACTGCCATCGCACACGACCAGGTTATACTCCTCGCCGGGGTGTTTGGCTGCCAGCTCCGTTGCCAGCTCAATCAGCCGCTGCTGCACACCGCGGCGGCCGCGCACCTTGGCGGCGGTGGAGATCATGCCGTCCTTGCGGTCAAAGGTCAAAATCGGTTTGATCTGCAAAAGTCCCCCCGCCAGCGCTGTGGCGCGGCCAATGCGGCCGCCGCGCTGCAGGTACTCCAGCGTATCCAGCGAAAAATACACCACCGTGTCATCGATCAGCCGCTTGGTCAGTTCGCACAGCGGGTCAAACGCCACACCGCGCACCGCATAGCGCGCCACCTGAACCGCCAGTGCACCCAGACCGATGCTGGCGCTTTTGCTGTCGAACACTTTCACGGTCAGCTCCGGGTGTTCCTCGGCGGCAAGACGCATCAGGTTGTTGGCGCTGGAAAGGCACTCTGCGATCATCAGCACGATCACATGGGTGTAGCCCTGGCGGGCGATTGCGCTGTACACATCCTCAATATCCTGCGGGCGGGGCAGGCTGGTTTTGAAATTCTCGTTTTTCTGGCGGGCATAGATCGTTTCTACCGTAATATCAATGTTATCGCGGTAGCTCTCGGTCCCGCTTGTCACCACCAGCGGCACACAGAAAATGGGGTATTCTTTCAGATATTCCTGCGGCAGATCGCAGCAGGTATCGGTAATAATGGCGATCTTATTGGCTGCTTCCATTCTATTCTCCTCGATCAAAACACAAAGCCGGGCAGCGCAGCGCATTGACGGGCTGCGTTTACTTCTTTTGTATTAAAAGATATTATACCCCTGTTTTTTTGCCGCGTCAAACAGATATGCTGTTCAAACGGCAGCAAAGCGTGTATAATAAAAGGCATATTGCCCCCGCAAAATTGTTGCTGATAAAAGGAGTATTGTACTATGCTGAATCCCGGAATCAAAGGCAGCGCCAGCGTTGCCGTAACCGCCGCCAATACCGCTGCCGCCATGGGCAGCGGTGAGCTGAATGTGTTCGCCACCCCCGCCCTTGCCGCATTGGTTGAAAAAGCCTGCTGGCAGAGCGTTGCCCCGGAGCTGGACCCCGGCTGCGGCACCGTTGGCACCAAGCTGGAACTGGCCCACAACGCCCCCACACCCGTTGGCATGATGGTGCGCTGCGAAAGTGAACTGACCGCCGTGGACGGCCGCAAGCTGACCTTCAGCGCCGTGATGTATGACGACGCCGGCGAAGTTGGCCGCGCCACCCACGAGCGCTTTATCATCCAGAACGAAAAGTTCCAGAAGAAAGCCGACGCCAAAAAGGCCGCCGAATAATCATTCCGGCAATTCAAAGCACTCATTTCCAACAGCCCCACCCGCATTTTACGGGTGGGGCTGTTGCTTTGCGCAGGGGCTTGTCCGCAATGCTTTTTTGCCGTCGAAGTCCGCTTGTTTTTCCGCCTTTACCGGGCGTTTTGGGGCTTCTGCGCACAGCGGCAAAAAGTGCGGGTGCCCTCCGATACAATAATAACACCATGCACACAGCATGGTTGAGGGAGGGATCACCATGCAAAACACACCAGCCACATCATCCACCGCGCCGCGCATTCGGCAGGCTGTGCGCACCGCCAACGCCAAAACGGCACCGCCCGCCTTGCCCCGCGCCCCGCTTTTGCACGGGCTGAACCGCGCCGTGTTATGGCAGCTTGCCGCCTGCGGTACCGGGCTGCTTCTCAGTGCCGGGCAGGTTTACGGCGGGGCCGCGCCCTTTGGCCTTGGCCTGCTGCTGGGCTGCGGCAATACATATGCCCCCGCCGCCGCGCTGGGCTGCCTGGCCGGGCTGCTATTGTTCCAGCCGCTGGATACCGCCTTGAAGCTGGCGGGGGCCTGCATCGGGGCGCTGACCGCCCGCATTGTGGGCCGCCAGCTGGGCCAGACCGGCTTTTTGCCCGGCGCGGCCTGCGGGGTGGGCGTTCTGCTGTTGGAACAGGGGCTTGTCACCCTGGTGGGCGGCGCAAGCCCGGCGGATACGGCCAGCCTGCTGTGCTCCGCCGCGCTGGCCGTGCTGGTGGGGCTGGGCATCCACAAGCTCCACATCGGCACCCCGCGCGGGGCCTGCCTGTGGGCCGCCATGGCCGCCGCCTGTTTGCAGCGCGCTGCCCTGCCGGGGTTTGCACCGGGGCTGGCGGGGGCGGCGTTCTGCATTTTGTGCTGTGCCTGCGCGGGCAGCCTGGAGCACACCGCCGTACTGGCTCTTGTGCTTGCCATGGCCCTGACCGCTGCCGCCCCGGCGCTCTGTTTTGCCGCGCTGGCCGTGGCTGCGGGCGGGCTGGGGACAGCGGTCTTTTGTCCCGGCGAGCGCCGCAGCGGGGCCGCCGTATTTGCTGCCGGGTGTGCGCTGGGGGCGCTGGCCGCCCCCAACCTGACCGGCGTACTCACCCTCGGTCTTGCCGCCGGGGCCGGGCTACTGGGCTTTCTGCTCTGCCCGGAGCAAGCTTTGCGGGCGGTATTTCCGCCGCCTGCCCCACCGGTCGGCACCCAAAGCCTGACCAGCGCGGCACGCAAACTTTCCGGCGTGGCAGATACCTTATCCGACATTGCCGAAACAGTGAACGCTGTATGCAGCTGCCAGATGCCGCCCCGCGGCGAAAGCTATGACTATGTGGTAGAGTTCTGCGCCCAGCACCTGTGTCAGAACTGCGCCCGCCGCAATACCTGTTGGGTTCAGGGGTATTCCACCGCCATGGATGGGCTGTACGCCCTGCGCGGCGCACTGGAACACAACGGCCGCGTGGAGCTGGAGGACCTGCCGGGGCAGCTTTCCACCTGCGTCCACCCGGCGGACCTGTGTGCCACCGTCAACCACGGTTACCGGCTATGGTGCAGCCGCCGCCAGACCCGCGCCCGCGCCGAATTGCTGCGCACCGCCCTGACCGAGCAGTACAGCGCCATGGCCACAGCTTTAGCCCAAATGGCCGCCCGCCTGGGCCGGGCTGGCCTGCCGGACCCCCGGCGCGAAGCTCGCACCACCCAGTTGTTTGCTTCTCTTGGGCTGGAACCACTGGAATGTACCGTCCTGACTGATTTGGCCGGGCGGGTTACCGCCGCCGTTACCCTGCCCCGGACCAGCTTTACCCCCGGCGAGTGCCGCGCCCTGGCCGAGGAAATGGGCCGCATCTGCCGCCGGGACTTTGATCCACCGGAAGTAACCAACTGCCGCACCGTGACCATGTTGCATTTTGGCGAACGCCCGCTCTACCGTGCCGTGTTCGGCCTGGCCAGCCGCCCTGCCCCGCCGGAAACCGTGAGCGGGGATGCCTGCCGTCAATTCTGCGACAGTGCAGGCCGCGCCCAGATGCTGCTGTGTGACGGTATGGGCACCGGCAAGCCCGCCGCCGTGGACGGCCAGATGGCCGCCAAACTGACGGCCCAGCTGCTGCAAGCCGGGTTTGCCGCCGAAAGCGCTGCCCGGCTGGTCAACGTGGCACTGGGCCTGAAAAACGCAGGGCAGGAAAGCGGTGCAACGCTGGACCTGCTGACGCTGGACCTGTACACCGGGCGGGCCGGACTGTTCAAAGCGGGGGCGGCCCCCAGCTTTTTATGCCGGGCAGGCGTTGTGCGCACGCTGGATGGTGCCAGCCTGCCCATGGGGGTGCTGCCCACTGTAACGGGCCGTTCCACCGCCTTAACGCTGGATGTGGGCGACACCGTGATGATGGTCAGCGACGGTGCTTTGTGCGACGGCTCCGCCTGGCTGTGTGACCAGCTGACCCTGAGCACCCGGCTGGGCCAAAGCCCGCAGCAGACCGCCGAAGCCGTTGCCGCCAGCGCTGTGCGCCGCAGTGGGGCGCGCCAGGATGATATCACCGTGGCCATTGTGCGGCTGGAACGGCAGAAAAGCTGACAGCAAACCTGCATCATTCCAAACAGCGCAGGAATTGTGCGGTACCCCTTGGAACGGATTTCTATTCCTGCTATGGCAAAATCACGGCGGCGGCAGCGCCCTGCCATTGCACGCACCAACGCACCAATTTTGCGCCGTGCCTGCTCGCTCATTATTCGTTCACAAATATTTTCAAAAATATTCAAAAAAACTGTTTATTTTAGGCAAAAAGTGTGGTAAAGTAAAAACATGCCAAATGTGGAGCATACCACATCACAATAAATACATATGCCGGGTGGGGAGAGCTTATCCCGGCGCGAAAAGAGGTTTGTAAGACAATGGAATACGCCAGTAAGGACATTCGCAACATTCTTGTGGCCGGCCACGCAGGCTGCGGCAAAACGACTTTGACCGAATCCCTGCTGTATTTGAGCGGTGCAACTGAGCGCATGGGCCGTGTTGAGGACGGCACCACCGCCAGCGATTTTGACCCCGAAGAAGCACGCCGCAAAGCATCGCTGAATTCCAGCGTGATTCCCGTGGAAAGTAACGGCACCAAGTTCAACCTGATTGATGTTCCCGGCCTGTTTGATTTTGAAACCGGCGCTGCCGAGGGCATCACCGCTGCGGAAAGTGTCCTGATCTGTGTTTCTGGCCGTTCCGGTGTTACCGTCGGCGCAGAAAAGGCCTATAAACTGGCACTGAAAAACAACAAGGCCCGCATGGTGTTCGTGACCAAATCTGACCTTGAAAATTCTGACTACTTCAAGATTCTGGAACAGCTGAAAATCAAGTTCGGCCCTTCTATCTGCCCCTGTGTTGTGCCTGCCCGCCTGGACGATGGCACCGTGGCTTACATCAACCTGTTCAGCCAGAAGGCATTCAAGTACGAAAGCGGCAAACAGGTGCAGATCGACCTGCCCGATATCGGCCACCGCTTTGAGGGCCTGATCCAGGCTATGTATGAAGCCATTGCCGAAACGGACGAGACCCTGATGGAAAAGTTCTTTGAGGGCGAGCCGTTCACCACCGAAGAGATCGTTACCGGCATGGCCGCAGGCGTGCGCACCGGCCAGATCACCCCCGTGTTCTGCGGCAGTGCCGTCAACCTGCAGGCATTGGATATGCTGCTGTACAACATGAAGGAGTTGCTGCCCAGCGCCGCAACCGCCGCTGTTGTTGGCGAAAACGCTGACAGTGAGCCGGTTGAAATCACCGTGGACGACACCGCCCCCACCTGCGCTTATGTGTTCAAGACCGTTGCCGACCCGTTTGTGGGCAAGCTGAGCTTTATCAAGGTCCTGTCCGGCAAGCTGAGCGCAACCAGCAACGTCATCAATGCCCGCACCGGCCAGCCGGAGCGCCTGGGCAAAACATTGACCGTATGCGGCAAAAAACAGACCGACACCCCCGCCATTGTGGCCGGTGATATTGGCGCAGTTGCCAAACTGGCCACCGCCAAGACTGGCGATACCCTATGCGATCCTGCTCGTGTTGTCACCCTGCCCGCCCCCAGCTACCCCGTTGCCTGCTACCGCATGGCTGTCAGGGTTGCCAAAAAGGGCGATGAGGGCAAGGTTTCCGGCGCGCTGGCTCGCCTGATCGAAGAAGATCCGGCCATTTCCTTTACCGTTGACCCCGAAACCAAGCAGCAGATCATCAGCGGCCTGGGCACCCAGCACCTGGAAGTTGCCGTTGCCAAGCTGAAGAACAAGTTTGGCGTTGAGATCACGCTGGAAGTTCCGCGCGTACCCTACCGCGAATCCATCCGCAAGAGCTGCAAGGCCCAGGGCCGCCACAAGAAGCAGACCGGCGGCCACGGCCAGTTTGGCGATGTGTGGATCCAGTTCGAGCCCATTCCGGGTGAGGACGTTGAGTTTGCCGAAAACGTGTTCGGCGGCAGCGTGCCGAAGAACTTCTTCCCCGCTGTGGAAAAGGGTGTGCGTCAGGCAGCCCAGCACGGCGTTCTGGCCGGGTACCCCATGGTTGGCCTGAAAGCCACCCTGCTGGACGGCAGCTATCACCCGGTAGACTCCAGCGAAATGGCGTTCATCATGGCCGCCAAGCTGAGCTACAAGGCCGCCATCCCCGAAGCCGGCCCCGTTCTGCTGGAGCCCATCGGCACCCTGAAAGCCCATGTACCCGCCGACAACACCGGCGATATCATGGGCGAAGTAACCAAGCGCCGCGGCCGCGTGCTGGGCATGAACCCGGACGAGGACGGCGAGCAGGTTGTGGAAGCCGAAGTGCCCATGAGTGAAATGCAGGACTTTACCACCTTCCTGCGTCAGCTGACCCAGGGCCGCGGCTGGTTTACCTTTGATTTTGTCCGTTACGAAACCCTGCCCCAGATGCTGGAAGCCAAAGTCATCGAGCAGGCCAAAGCCCTTGGGAACTTTGCGGAAGAAGAAGCCTGATTATAGCAAAAAAAGAACCGGTGCAACTGCACCGGTTCTTTTTTGCTAATTAGGAATTAGAAATGAGAAATTACCTTCAGCTCCTACTTTCTGCCTTTTACCTGCCTTCCATCCATTCGCATATTGCCTCATAATACGCCTTTGCGGCCTGTTTGGTGCCGCTGGGGGTGGCAAGGCGGGCGGCATCCTGGGGGTTGGTCAAAAAGCACTGTTCTACCAGCACCGCCGGGCAGTCGGCATCCGCCAGAAGGCGGAAGGTCGGTTCATTGCGCGGGGTCTCGTCGCTGGATTCATACACCATGCGGTTATCGTATGTATCAAAATAAATGTACCGCACACCGTCCTGCCCGCGCAGGGGCTGGCCGGTCTGGGTGATCTTCTGGGCGGTCAGGCGGGCCAGGGCCACGCTCTCGTCATGGTATTGCTGCCCCGGCGGAATGGCGTAACATTCAAAGCCGCTGGCCGTGCCGCTCGGATCGGAATTGCCGTGGATAGAAAACAGCAGCGCCGCACCCGCGTCATTCGCGCGCTGGGCGCGTTCCGCCGGTTCCACGCGCGGCATATCGCTGTTCTGGCTTTCTTCCTCGGTAATGGTCAGCACCGGGGCATAGCGGCCATCCTGCTCCAGCAGGTTTACCAGCTCGTTGGCCACCTGCCAGGTCATCTCGTACTCCCACAGGCCGCTGCCCTCGCTGCCGGGGTCAGTGCCGCCGTGGCCGGGGTCGATTGCAATCACCGGCAGGTTCTTGTTCTGCACGGTGGTAAAAATCTTCTCTGTCAGCGTGCTGCCCTCTGCCGCAGCGCTCATCACCCCCGCGTGGGGCAAAATCACCCCCACAGTAACGGCCACCAGCGCAAACGCGAAGAGGAACATCCCTGTGCGCGCGTGCCGCTTCCAGCCGCGCCGCACCGGACGGCGGGCAGGCTGCTTTTTTCTGTAAACTGCCATCTTTTCTTCCTTACAACTCTATGGCGCCCCCGCATCCGCCTGGCGGTTTGTGTGCTGCCCTGCCGGATGCGGTTCTGCCTTATCTTTAAGGCAATACCGCATAATTCTAAGTGCCGATACGGCGAGCGAGGTGCGGCAGATGCTAAGCCAAAAGCGCAGATAATACTGGATGTCTTATCGAGCATTTTGGCAACGCAGATGCCGTGCCGCAGCCGCCGGAGCGGTGCTTAAGCCGTCAGGCGGGAATTGTGCGGTGTTGTCTTAATCTGCCCCTGCCTGTGATGCAGGGGAAATGTTCTCGTTCCTGGTTTCACTCAATAAAACGATGCAGCTCTGCGTTTTGTTACAACTTTTGTGCGGAATTTTTTTCCTATTGACTCTGGAGATTCATTCCTCGCCGCCTGCCAGCTCGCTCAGGTTCTGCACGCTGCCTTCGATATAATCAGAATAGGCATAACTCTCCCCCGCGTCCGCTTCGCTGGCTTCCAGCGCGGGGGCGGGCAGGTTCAGGTCCTGCGGGTCACAGTCCAGCCCAAAGCGCACCCGCAGCAGCGGCGCCATAATCTCTGGGTCCCACACAATCGCGCCGACGCTGTTCGTCTGCACCGCGTAAGCACTGGGGATGGTAAACACCACCTGTTCTGCCTGCAGGCTCTCCGCGCTGGCGGCAAGTTGCATCAGGGTATCCATATCCAAATTGGTCTGCATATAGGGCATAATGACCGGCACCAGCTTGGCGGCATCCACCAGGGTACAGCTTTGGGCATACCGCAGCAATCCGGCAAACACGCTGCGCAGCACGCGCTGGCGATCCATATCACCATACGCATAACTGCGGCGTTCCCGCACCAGGAACTCCACCGAGCTGCGGTCCAACAGGTACCTGCCTTTGGGCAGGTAGGAACCGCCGTTCTCTATTTCCTGCGGAATATCCACTTCTACCCCGCCGATGTACTCCACAATATCGCCCAGGCCGTTCAGGTCCATGCCAAGGTAGCCATCCACCGGCAGGCCGATCATGGCGGTGATTTCATCGCAAAGTCCCTGCAGACCGCCTGTCTCCCTGGCTACGGCGTTGATACGCCCCGTTGTGCTGCCCTGGCCGGTGGGGTTTGCGGCGTTTTCTTCCCCCTCGCCTGCTTCCGCCTGGCCGGTGCTCCACCCCACATACAGGCTGGGCGGAACCTGCAGCACCTCCAGCTTGTTCCGGTCACAGTCCCACTGCAGATACAGGATCATATCCGTCAGGCCGATCTCTTCTTCGCCGTCCTCCGCCGAACGGTCATACCCGGCCACCACCAGGCTGATGGTACCTGTATAAGGCTCCGCCGGGTCGGGCTGGCCGGTCAGCAGCTGGCCGATGGGGTTTACACCCGCTGCAGCCGCCGATGTTTTATGCCTGGTATACCATCTTTCCGCCAGCCAAACGGCCGCCAGCACTGCCAACAATATCAGGACCACCGCAACTATTTTGCGATATTTTGCGCTTTCCTGTTTGTATCTTGTCATCCTGCACACCAGCCTTTCCAAATCTACCATCGTTATCTGTATCATATCCTGTACTGGTATCAGAGTTGTAGCAAAAGATGACCAAAACGTACATAAATTACAATTTTTATACACGATAAAACGTTATTTTTCTTTTTTTGTCAAAAACGCCGGAAAATTTCATTTTTTCGATTTCCAAATATTGACATTGGTGGAAATTAAAGGTATACTGTGTATACAAAAAGCGTTGGTGTCGCTTTTTCCGGGTGATGTACTACATATGAAAGAGGTTAGCCTATGAAATCTACTGGAATCATCCGCAGTGTTGACAGCTTAGGCCGTTTTGTTCTGCCCAAGGAACTGCGAGATTCGTTTGGTATCACCACTGATACTCCCCTTGAAATCTTTACCGATGGTGATACCATCCTGCTGCGCAAGTACCGCGCAGACGGCTGCTGTGACCTGTGTGGTGAAGTAACCGGGGATAGCATTCTTTTCCGCGGCAAGCGCATCTGTGCAGCCTGCCGCAAGGAGCTTGCCAAACTGTAAGCTCTGCCGCACCGTTCACCCTTATACAAACACTGCCTGTCCCAATCCCTTGGGGCAGGCAGAATTTTTGTTATTTTGCAGCGGCATCTGGTTCAGGCATTGTGCTTGCGGATGACTTCCTCACTGTTCTTGATCAGGTTCATCAGGCTGGTGGCGTGGCGCGGGTAATCCCTGGCCAGGGTCTCGGTGTTCATCTCAAAGGCAGCGGGGTCGGGGCATGCGCCGTTCTCCCCTGCCATGGTGGCCGAAAGCTCACCTTCCTGCAAGAACATGGCGGCGTCGGCGTCACGCTCCCAGCGGGCGGGCGTTACGCGGAACATGCTGGCCACATTGCCCGGCGCAGCCTGGTACAGGCGGCGGAACATGCGGTAGACGGCCAGCATCAGATAATTGCTGACGGAGGTAACCACCCGCTTATCCTTGCACTGATCCAACCGGTCAAACAAAATGTCCAGCGAATTTTCAATCAGTTTTTTATACATGGTGGGCAGCACGCTGCCGCGGTAAATGCTGCCGGAGGTTGCGCCGCCGGCATCGGGCAGCTCTTCCACCTTGATGGTCTGGCCGCTGCGCTCTGCACTGCGCCCCAAAAGGTAGTCACAGGAAACATTATAGTAATCCGCAATCTGCACCACAAATTCAAGGCCGCATTCCCGGATGCCTTTCTCATAATGGGAAAGCTGCGCCTGGCTGATGCCAAGCTCCTGCGCCGCCTGTTTTTGGGTAATGCCCCGCTCTTTGCGCAGCAGGGTAATGATGCGGTTAAATTCCATTGCCATCTTGTTGCCATCCTTCACACTTTACCAGAACGCAGCGCGCAAAGGCCGCACAGGGTTTGCGCTACATCGCCAGGGCGCAGGGGCCGGACATTCCGCCGGTTCCTGCAGCACCTTAGGGGCCGGCACGCCCCCGCCGTTCTGTTTTCCGCCTTGCGGGTTTGCACCGCTGCCTGCCGCCTTACACCCTGCCGGGCTTGCGGCAGATAAAGACCCCAAAATGCGCAGAAATCCCCAAAGCACACCGGAATGTAGCTTAAGGGTTCGCTGCGCCGTGTTGGGCCGGGTAGGCATCCTATTGGCAGGAACCGCGCTTTTGTGCGCCGCTTTTGGCTGCGGCACAAATGCGGGCTCTACTGCATTCTACATGGTGTAAATTATATCTGCCAAAAAACGATTTGTAAACATCAAATTCGCCAATTTTTTGTCAATTTTTTCGGTATTTCCTTCAAAGCGGGCCAAACAAACTAGATATTGACATTTTGCGTGTTTTCCTGTACAAATATTGTGTATCTTTTTTCACCCGTTCTTATTTTGTAACCATTTTGTAATCTTTTTTTGCAACATATATCCGTCAGGAGGTTTTGTTTTTGAAATATTATAAACTACATCTGATCCGCCACGGCCTGACCCAGGGCAACCTGGATGGCCGCTATATCGGCAGCGGCACAGACCTGCCCCTGTGCGCGGAGGGCCGCGCCCAGCTGGAGGAGCTGAAAGCCAAGTTCCAGTATCCGGATGTTCCGCTTGTGTTCTGCTCCCCCATGCTGCGCGCCCAGCAAACAGCGGAAGTGCTGTTCCCCAACGCCAAGCTCACGATTTTGCAGGACCTGCGGGAGATGAACTTTGGCAAGTTTGAAAACCGCCCCATCACTGAACTGGTCAAGGACCCGGAGTTTGCCCAGTGGATGGACCCCACCAGCCGCACCAACCCCGATGGTGCCGAGGACCGCAAAGCCTTCTACGACCGCACCAACGTGATGCTGATGAAGCTGTTTGAATACCAGCTGCGCACCCATACCGAGGAAGCTGCCTGCATCACCCACGGCGGCGTGATCATGAACATGATGGCCAACCACGTTCTGCCGCAGCACAAGCCGGAGGAATGGATGACCGACCCCGGCTGTGGCTACAGCCTGCGCCTGGACGCCGAAATGTGGATGCGCGACCATATTGCCGAAGCTTTTGACATTGTGCCCTATGGCTACCTGGACGGTGCGGAAGAGTAATCCCGTCAACACCGCCAATATCAACCAAATGCCGCCCCTGTTTTGGCAGGGACGGCATTTTATTTTTGGGTTTTCTGTTGTGGGTCAGCCTGCGTTTTCCCCGTTGGCTGAATCCGGTTCGCTCTGGGGTTCCTCGGCGCTGTCGGCGGCGGGCTCGGTGTTCCCGTCGGGTTCCTCCGCGGGCTGCAAAGCGGCAAGCTCGGCAGCGGCGGCGTCATAGGCCGCCTGGGCCTCCGCCACACGCTGGCTGGCGGCATCATCATCGGCGCTGTCTGCCGTTCCGGCTGCATCCTGCTGGGCCTGCAGGGCTTCGTTCAGAGCAGTCTGGGCCTGGTTCAGCTTGTCCTGGGCATCCGCAAGGGCCTGAGCGTGCTGCTGTGCCTGTTCAGCAGCCTCAGCGGCTTCATCCGGCACGGCGCTGTCCAGCAGGGCCGGTTTTTCCGGCAATGCCTGCTCGTTACCGTCCACGTCCAGCAGGCGCAGGGCTTGGCCATAGTAGCCGCCCCAGATGGCAAGAAAGCTCTTGCCGGGATTCACATCCAGCGTTTTACCACTGGCATCGGTCAGCTGCAGCGGCGCTGTGGCATCGCCCTTGGTCCACTGGATGGTCTCCCATCCGCCTTTTGTCAGGTAGATGCCGGTGCCGCCGGTCAGGTCATACTGGCGGGTCACGCCGTCATCCTTTACGCCGGAGGAAGCATACAGCACAAACACATTGGTGAACGCTGCCTGCTCGTTATTGCCCGCATCCATCATGGGGCTGCCATCGGCATTGTTCTTCAGGTACAGGCCCACTTCCGGCGAATAAACCAGTTCTTCGGTATCCTTGTTGGAAAAGGTGATATACAGGCTTTTGGCATTCTGCTGCTCCGGGTCCTTGCGCTGGACAAAGTGGAACAGCGGCATGTTGGCACCGGCGGTATCAGTGTTATAGGTTGCCAGGCCGGTGTTGATCAGATCTTTTGTGGTGTACCAGCAGTTTTCCTCCCGGTAGCCGCTGTTGGCGCGGTCCTCGTCAAAGGCAAAACCTGCGGTGCCCGCATGGTAGCCGTCCAGATCCTGGTATTGCAGCACGTTCAGCAGGTTGGAAGCATACACGCTTTTGTTAATGTGTACCGGAACGGCATTCAGCGGCAACACCAGCTGCAGCGGCAGGTCCCGCCCAGGGGCCACCGGGCCGGCTTTTTCCACGCTGTCCACACTGGCAAACACCGCGGTCAACCCGGCAGTCTTGCCCTCGGTCACGCCCTCAATCAGCACATCCGCGGCAGCAATGCCCCACTGGGGGGTGCTGCCATCCCCGGTGCGGATGCTGACCGCCACCGGGCGCTGGTTGGTACAATCGCCCTGCTCCCCGGTCAGAGGGTTCATTTCGGGTTCCGGCGTTGGGGTGGGTGCTTCTGTCGGCTCTGCTGTGGGCTGCGCTGTGGCTACTGCGGTGCCTTCCGCCGGGGCGCAGCCTGCCAGCAGCACAGCCAGTGCCAGGGCCGCGGCACACAGGGGGTATTTTTTCTTGTTTGAACGCTCAGTCATACAGACTCCTGTTACAAAAAAGCACCCGCCCTGCGGGCGGGCACTTTAGACTGTCGAAAAAAATTCTAAAAGCCATTCCAAGCGGCAGATATGCGCCGACGCTTGGAATACCTTGCGAGCAAAAAAAGACATGAGAACATGCTTTTTTGCGATAGGGTGGTTTCAAAGGAGAGGTACAGGAGCGTGGCGCTCCGGCGTCACGCTCAATCCGCCCAGGGGATATCCTCACCGCTGTCATCGCTGGCGGTGTCATCTGCGCTGCTCTGGTCGGCGGTATCCTGCTGCGGGGTGTTGTCCTGCTGGGGGGCAGACTCCGCGCTCTGGCTGTCATTGCTGGTATTGGTGGTGCTGCTGCTCTGGGTGGTGCTCTGGGTATTGCTTTCGGTGTTGCCCACAGCCTGGTTGTTGCGCGCTGCGCTGACCAGGTCGGTGGTGGAAGCACCCAGGCTTTCACCCGCCTTGGCGTCGGCATCAATGGAAGTGTTGGAAGCGCTTACCGTTGCGGCATCCAGGTCAAAGTCGGCCAGGTTGCCCACCTTCAGGTTGATGGCTTCGTCCACATCCACAATGGTCACATAGCTCTTGCCAATATTGATCTCGCAGGGGGTATCGCTGCACTGGCCGTTTTCATTCAGATAGTACAGGCGCAGGGCTTCCAGCGGGGTACCCTTCTGCCAGTAGATCTTTTCGCACTTGCCGCCATAGAAGTAATAGCCGATGCCGCCCCAGCTGTATTCTACATACTGCAGGTCCGTGGTTTCGTGGCCGGGGTAGGTGTGAATATCGGTGAACAGAACGATCACATTGGGGAATTGCAGCTGATAATCGTTGTACTCTTCGTCAATGGTATCACGCCAGTTGCCGGAGAAGTTCTGCTGCATCAGGTAGACGTTGTTGGTGTTATCGTACAGGAAACGGGTCTTGTAGGACTGGCTGTGGCTGATCTCCACATATTCGCCGTCCTTCACCACCGGACCGTCCTTGGTGGTCAGCTGGGAATCCTGGGACTGAGTCAGGTCGCGCACCGGGTTATCTTGGCGGTAATCCACAAAGTTAAAGAAAGTGGAATTGTAGGTGCGGTTCATATCCACATTGTTGTTGGTGATATACTTTTCAATGTTTTCGCCGCTGGTGTACATCGTGTGTTCCAGTGCCAGGCCGTTGCCATAGCTCAGGCCGCGCCAGTTCACACGGTTGTAATCACGGTAGCCGGAAGCACCATCATTGTTGTTCAGCAGGCCGTAATCATAATCCAGGGCGTACTGCTGCATGACAACAGACTGGCCTTCGTGGATATACAGGGCCTGCCAGGGCAGGATCAGCTGGAAGAACTGGTCACGGCCGGAACGGATGGGGCCAATCTCATCAATATCGTGGTAATCATTGAACACCGGCATAAAGCGGGTGATGCCGCCTTCCACCTTGATTTCAAACAGCATCTGCGCCTTGGAAAGGCCACGCTGCGGGCGGGCGTCCACAAGGTTGTTCACCATAAGGGCGGTAATGCGCTGGCCCTCGGGATAATTTTCGCCTTTAGCCTCGCCGGTCAGCACGTTGGCTTCATACGGGGGCAGGGTCGGGGTGGGTTCCGGGGTAGCCTCGGCCTCGCTGCTGGCGGCGTTGGATTCCGGCGTAATGGGCGAGATTTGATCATCGGTTTTGCCGCAGGCAACCAGGATCGCACAAGCTGCCATAACGGCCAGAGTGCAAAGGATATTACGTTTCATCGGCTGGGTCCTCTTTTCTGCTCATACAGCTGGATGGATAAAATCCTGCCCGGTCCAAAGCTCCGGGCAACGTATAGATTTATTGTACTTGTTTTGTAATGATTTGTAAAGATTAAAACCAGATTTTACATATCACCGCGGCATACCGCCCACACCCCACCCGCATTTTTTTGTTGCTCTTGGCCGCCAACACTGATATAATAAATAAGTATATTTCAAGCGCAGTGCTTGTTAAAACAAAGGAGATTCTACCGCCATGGGACTTTTTTTCTCTTCTGACCGCTTTACCCGTCCCGGACCGGGCGTGCGCCCGGACGCCCCGCGCAAAAAGGGTGTTGCCCGCCTGGCCGAAATTATGGGCCGCGATATGTGGAACTTTTTCCGCGCCGGTTTCCTGGCTTTCCTGGGCTGCCTGCCTTTTATTATCGGTATGTTTTTTGCCGTTGAAACGCACGCGCTGCTGTTCATGCTGCTGGCTGGTATCATCGGCGGCCTGATTGCAGGCCCGGAGCTGAGCGCCATGGCTGATACCGTGCTGCGCAGCCTGCGCGATGAACCTGGCTACTGGTGGGAAACCTACCGCCGCGTGTGGAAGCGCAACGCCAGGGAAAGCCTGGTTCCCGGCATGCTGACCGGCCTGGTGCTTTCGATGCAGATCTTTACCCTGTTCCACATGTCGGTCATCAGCGCCGGTATTGTTACCTGGGTACTGCTGATCCTAAGCTTTGTAGTAACGCTGGGCTTGGAAAGTTACATCTGGCCGCAGATTGCCCTGCTGGATCTGCCGCTGTACGGCATTTTGAAAAACAGCCTGCTGCTGTTCTTGGGCTACTTGCCCCGCAGCCTGGGTGCCATCGCCATCAAAGCCGTGTATTGGGGCGCCATTTTGCTGTTCTTCCCACTGACGACGATCATTCTGCCGTTCACCAACTTCTGGCTGCCGATGCTTCCTGCCCTGCTGTGCATCTACCAGCCGCTGAACAAGTGCTTTACCATTGAAAGCACCATCAACAAGATGCGCGAAGACGAACTGAACGCCGCCCTCGCCAAAGATAACGAGCCCCTGCCCGAAGATCCCACCGAGAAAGCCGAAGAATCCACTGAAGCTTCCTCCGACGACTCTTCCTCCGACGTCCAGTAATCCATTTACTAAACGATATAAAAAAGCGCACAGCGCCTGATCTATCGGCGCTGTGCGCTTTTTCCTTTCATTGCTGATTTCTAATTACTCATTCCTAAGGCAACACCGCACAATTCTAAGTGCCGATACGGCGAGCGAGGTGCCGCAGCTGCCGGAGCGGTGCTTAAGCCGCAAGGCGGGAATTGTGCGGTGTTGCCCTAATTATTTAATGTAGTTTACCCCCATGATCGCCACCCCCAGCACAACCAGCACAACGCCGGTGGCGCGGTTCAGGGTGGCGGGGCTGGCCTTGTTGGCGAAGCGTGCGGCAATGCGCGCCCACAACAGCGTGGACCCCACACAGAACACCAGGCACCACAGGTTCGGCATACCGCCGATGGCAAAGTGGCTGACGGCACCGGTAAAGGCTGTAAAGGTCATAATGAATACGCTGGTACCCACAGCGGTTTTCAGCTCATACCCCAGCACACTGGTCAGGATCAACAGCATCATCATGCCGCCGCCTGCACCGATAAACCCGCAGATAAAGCCGATCATCACACCACAGATCACCGACTGTACAAACCGCTTTTTGGGGTCTACCGCTTCCATTGCGTTCTTGGTGGTCATAACCGGCTTTACAATAAACTTAACGCCGAGCAGGAATGTCATAAATACCGAGAAACTGCCCATCGTGCTGTTGGGCACCTGGCTGGCGATCCAGCTGCCCACCATGGTAAAGCACAAAACCGATACCATCATCACAACGCCGTTGCGGATGTCCAGATTTTTGTTTTTGCCATAGGTATAAGCGCTGACCGCGCTGGCCAACACATCGCTGGCCAGTGCAATGCCCACAGCCTCGTAAGCGGGCATATCCAAAAAGGTAATGAGCATCGGGCTGATGACCGCCGCCGCGCTCATGCCGGCAAAGCCGGTGCCAAGGCCCGCGCCGATGCCGGCAATAAAGCACACGATAAATTTAATCAACATTGTCATTGTTTTTATCCTCCAGATACTTTTCCACGTTTTTGCGGATGCGCTCCATGCTGCGCTGCATATGCTCCAGCTCTTCGGGGGTAAATCCATCCAACAGCGCCGCGCCAAACTGTTCCTGTGCGCTGCGCCCAGCCGCTATCATCGGCTGCGCGGGGTCACACAGGCGCAGGTGGGCGGTTTTGCGATTTTCCAACTGGTATTCCCGCCGCAGGCAGCCGCGGGCTTCCAGATTTTTGATTGCCGCCGACACCTGAGATTTTGCTAAAAAACGAACCTCCACAATATCGGTTGCCGTATCATAGCGGGTGTTGTTCGCTAAAAACAGCAAAATATCCAGCTCAATGCGCGTTAAGCCATATTTAGCGCACACCGGGCTGACAAATTCAGAATATAACGTTTTTACCGCGTTCTGTTGCTCCAGCGGGTTGACCAGCTGCATTTCGCATTTTCCTTTCTGTATTTTGTTCATTTTTGAACTATTTTATCACAGCTTTCTCTTTTGTCAAGAGGGGCACCAGCTGCCAGGTTTTACACTTGTCACTTTAGCCGCTATTTTTGTTCATTGCTCGCTTCTTTGTTTTTTCGTTATGGTCATGGGCTTTATTTTCCCTGTCAACGCCCTCTGCCTGAAAGCGCACAGCTTTTGGCCCACTGTTCTTTTGCACGCCAGTCACAATGTATTTGTGCGCTCCATCTTTCACGCCGCTGCTGTGAACGGCCCTTATACACAATACTATCAATTATTTTTACTTTTTGTCTTACCTATTAAAATAAGAATGTCATAAATGATTAACCCATGATGGAATCTTTCCTTCACGGTGAAAAAAGCTGCCTGTCATTTTTAGGGCAATACCGCATAATTCTAAGTGCCGATACGGCGAGCGAGGTGCGGCAGATACTAAGCCAAAAGCGCAGATAATACTGGATGTCTTATCGAGTATTTTGGCAACGCAGATGCCGTGCCGCAGCCGCCGGAGCGGTGCTTAAGCCGTCAGGCGGGAATTGTGCGGTGTTGCCTTATGTCCATAAGTAGCTTTCATGTGTATTCAGATTGCTGAAAATGCGTAATACATTAGTAAAACGTCACAAAAATCGAACGCAAATTTTGTAGTGGGTTACGCGCTTAACCTTTGTAAATTTCACATTTATCATGTACCATATAATTATAATGCCACAGAAGAAGAAATGGAAATGACACAGAACAGGATTAGAATCGTAGATGTTGCAGATACGTTAGATCTTAGTAGCATGGCAAGTAAGGAAAGCAATCCTGCCCTCACAACGATTCATCAGGAAGCAAACTTAAGGGCGAAAACGGCAATTGAATGTCTGGAGGCCATGCGCGATGGAACAGAATATAAGCCACAAATCGTGTTGCCGGTTGATTTAATAAAAAGGGAAAGTACGAGGAAATTATAATGTCAAAGTTTTTGAAATCGTTGTGTAAAATAGCAATTCCTGTCACATTGCAAAGTATGCTGCAGTCATCATTTTCAATTGTTGACCAGATCATGATCGGGCAGTTAGGTGAAACAAATATATCGGCAGTTGGATTATGCGGTAATTTTTCACTGATTTTTTCAGTGATGATTGGTGCAGTAAGCACGGTTGCCGGGATATTAATTGCTCAGTTTATTGGTGCGGAAGAAAGCAAAGAGGCATGGTGCAGTTTTGATGTGAGCCTCATCTGCGGAATTATAATGTCAGTATTGTTCCTGCTTGCAGCTGGAGTTTTCCCGTCGCAGATTCTTGGACTGTATACGAAAGATATGAGTATTGTAAATACTGGTACGGTTTATTTTAGAATCGTAGCGCTTTCTTATATTCCAATGGCTGTCAGCAATATTTTATCCTCATGGCTGCGCTGTAAGGAATATGCCACAATACCATTTCTGGCAAGCTTTGGAGCAGTTATTGTAAACACAGGACTGAACTATCTGCTGATATTTGGAAAATTTGGATTTCCCTGTATGGCAATAAAGGGAGCTGCGATTGCCACACTTATTTCGCAGTTGTTTAATCTTGTATTTATTGTTATCGGATTTGTCTTATGTATCAAAAAAGATGGAGATAAACCGGTATTGTCTCTACATTTTAAAAAAATCACAATCAGGGATTATCTGATAATGATTATGCCGATTCTGATCAGTAAGTTTTTATGGAGTCTCGGGCAAAATGTAGAGTCTGCTGTTTATGGACATCTTGGCACATCAAACCTTGCAGCCTATACACTTACCGGTCCGATACAAGCGCTTATCGTAGGGGCACTTAGTGGATTGTCTGCGGCTGCCGGTGTGATGATCGGCAAAAGGCTTGGTAGGAAAGAATATAATGAGGCTTACGCAGAATCAAAGAAGATTATGTATGCAGGCTTATTTGGTGGAGTAGCAGTATCAGCTTTGCTCATTCTTTTGGCTGGAGCATATACCGGATTATATCGTGTTGATGACAGCGTAAAAGAGCTTGGAAAGACGCTGCTCATCGTATTTGCCCTGTATGCTCCGGTCAAGGTGGAAAATATGATCCTTGGCGGAGGCATTATAAGAAGTGGCGGCAACACAAAAACCATTATGATTATTGATATTATTGGCACATGGTGTATCGGAATTCCACTGTGTCTGCTTGCAGCATATGTATTCAAGTGGGGAATTGTTGGTGTGTATACATTGCTTACCACGGAGGAATTGTTCAGGCTCGCTGTATCGTTAATTATCTTTAAAAGGCGTAACTGGATCGTTAGTTTATGCTGATTTACTTCTTGCAGGACTTTTACGACGAGATTGCCGACCAGATCTTCAAACTCCGGGAACAGCGAGAAAAATGTACGGTCAATACTGCTGCCAGAGACGCACAGATTGCCCGCATCAACAAGCTGCAGGACTTTCATCAAACAGCTCCCTGCTCGCTTAGAGGCCTTCGGCGAGGCCCTGGTGAAACGATGGCTTGAGCGGATCATTGTCTGGGAGGACCACTTCACTGTGGAACTTAAGTCCGGACTGAACATGGATATTGAAGGATAATCCCATAGATGCACGAAACCCTCTCGACCAATGGGCCGGGAGGGTTGATTTATTATTTGCCGCCTCTATGATATGGCGCTTTATCTTTCCATACGACTCCGTTTTTCGTATGATAGCGTTGTTTATGTCCCGTTACATCATTCTCACTTGGTAAAGCCCTGTTTGCTTTTTCTACTATATCCGCAACCTTTTCTGCAACTGATGAATTTGCAGAAGTAGATGCTGTGCTATGTGTACTTCCAGAACCTCTACCTTTGATGGAAGATACTGCTTTTGCAACACTACCAATTGCTAATATAGATGATTAAATTTCTCTCTCATAAGCACACCTCCACATCTTTAGCTTCATTATAAGTTTCGGAAAAATAATATACAAATCTATAACTGGGAGATTTTGATAAAAACTCATTCCTATCATAAATTTCTTCCATCTAAATACTGGATTGCGGTTGAAATTAAAGACAGGCAACGTTTATAAAAATATTCATAATGCCTTTTATCCTGAATATCCGTTTTTGTTGTTTCATGGTGTCGAATTCTAAAATTATTGCCAAGTATGGTAAGCTCATGAAATTCCTTTTCAAATAATTCTAAAAACGGCTGTTGATTATTACCCATATCCATTATAATCTTATTAACCGATTTCTTCTTATCTACAGTCGATGAGCAGTAATATGTCTTTAGTCTCTCAAATGCATCCCAAAGTTTCTCCACTGCAATTTGCAAATTGTTTTCATCATAATATTTTGAAGCCTCTTGTAATAACTCTTTCAGTCCTACTTCTTGAATAGACACTAATGAATTTTTATTTATCTGGGTATCAAATGTATTCATTAGCTTTCCCTTGGAAAGCTGAAACGGTATCTCATTCAGTTTTAATATAGCATTAATCTGTGGTTCAAAGTCATCTGAGATACTATGTTTCGCAAAAAACTCTATTGCGTCCAACACGCAAAATGGAGAATTAGAAAGTATGAATGCTTGCAAATCAGCAGTTTCAACATATTCTTTTTTATCATTATAACACTTTGGCACATAAAATTGCCTTATTTCATTGAAAACATCCTCAGCTACTGTTGTATTATAATTCCATCCCGTTTCGTCAGTCGCTTGATATACGATATTATATCGCTCCAGAAACTGATAAATTTGATTTCTCGCTTTCCGCTTTATGGACAATACTATCTTTTTTGCTTTTATGTCCTTTGCATTTCGTTGAGAATATGGAATAAACAACGTATTATCTTCTTGCTGATATATTCTCCATCCATAAACATCACGATTGGATATTTTCTCAGCAGGGTAAATCTCATAACCGTCATTTTGTAATAGCTTGTTAGTTGCCACTAAAAATTCTTTCCAATATCCCTTATCATATCGAACAGCAGGGTGAAATACTTCGCAAAGAAATTTTAAATATACTTCATCACTACCATCTTGTAAATTGAATCTTTTGTCTTCAAAAACCCAGCAGTATGGATAATCATCATTATTCACTGTATGTTGCCAAATATCCTGTTCTGCATTTGCAAATCTTGAATCAAAACTTGGCATTCTCTCCAAATCATATAATCTTTTAAGAAAATCTATTTCTTCAAGGCGACCATAATAATTATAAGTAACGGTTCGGGTTTGAAAAAATTCGTCTATCTCTAATCCATTCTGAAATAAATCTAAAATATCTCGCTTTGTTATTTCTGTAATACGGTTCACTCCATTTTCCTCCTTTCAAGCATATTCAGCACTTATATATTGCTTCCCAAATATTTTAAAGAAAAGCGTACCACTATTTTTAATGATACGCTCACCATTATTAAATCACTTCAAAATGCTTCAATGCATCCTTTATCGCTTCCACTTTCTCCGCTGTCGGATGTTTCCTCGGCTGTTTCAATTCTTCTACCGCATTAGGAGCATCATACATTGGCAAGCCTAAATCTCTCTTTACCTCTGCGATATATGCGGTATGTACTTTGAAGCCGTATTTAGCTTCTATGTACTCCTTTATCATTTTGTAGGTCACTCGTTCTTTGGGCTTATAGCTTTCGGCTCTTTTAGCGATATTATCAAGCGGAACTTTTCCCTCACCCTCACCAAACTCAACTTTTACGTTGATATGTCCGTCTGGCTTTTTGAGGGAAAGCAGTACTACCGTCTCGACAGTTGTTTCAGTTTCCAAGGGAAGTTCTTTCACTTCCTCACCA
>SAUS01000120.1 GCA_004000625.1 Candidatus Cibiobacter qucibialis
ACCCCCATAAAAACAAAAACAGAATCCGTCGCTGCAACGGATTCTATCGCTTGACTAATGTGGTGCGTAAAAAGTAAAGCACCCGGGAGATTCCCGCGTGTATCACCAAAAAGCACTCCAGCTTATGCTGGAGTGTTTTTTCGTGTATCCCGTGCGAGGAATCGAACCAGACGGTGCGCAGGTGCTTTTGTGCGCGATAATGGAACGCTGTGTTTTTGGTTGTATCCTTGACATGAAAATACCCCCAGAGCTTTCAGAGTTTTTTCTCTGTCTACTCTAGGGGTAGCATATCAAAGAAGCACCGGGCTTCATATTTTTTATTTTGCCTGCCTGCTGGCGGCGTGGCGCTTGGGCAGGGGGATGGAGCATACGATGGCAATGCCAAGGGCCAGGGCAACGGCAACTTTTAAGGTTTCAATGCCTTTGCTGGTGCACAGGGCGCGGTCGTTGCGCAAAAAATAGTAAGCCGTGTAATAAATGCCCGCGCCGGGCACCAGGGGAAAAATGCCGGTCAGCAGAAATACCGTGATGGGGGCCTTGTGCCGGATGGCAAAAAAGCGGGAAAGCGCGGCCAGCGGCAGTGTGGCAATCAGTGTGGCCATGGGGGCGGTCATACCGCCAAGGGTAGTGCAGGCAATGTAGATCGTCCAGCCAACGGCCCCCACAAAACCGCAGGTCCAGTAATGGCGGCGGCCCACCTGAAAGGTGATGCCGAACGAGATGGTTGCAACCATGGCAACCACAAACTGAACCAGCATGGTAAACCAGACAGGAGCAGCACTCACCATACCACCCCCGTTACTGTACTTAATAAGGTATACCCCAGAGTGACGCCGACAGCCAGGCATCCCGCAACCAGCAGGGCATCCACAAGCCGGATGGTGCCGGAAAGATAATCGCTGTTGATGATATCACGGATGCCCATACTTAAGGCAACGCCGGGGGTCAGCACCATCAGCGCGCCGATGATGGCAAAGTTGACCTGCAGGGCCGGGTAGACCAGCTGGGCAATCAAAGCGGTCAGCGTGCAGGCAATGGCGGAAAGCATATCGCGGAAAATGCGGCTGATATGGTGCTTGCTGAGCGCGCAGGAACTGGCGGAGGCCAGCAGCCCGCCCAGCGCACCCACCAGCATTTCCGGCAGGCCGCCGCCAAACAGCATGGCAAAGCAGCCGGCCCCCATGGTGCCTGCTGCACAGTTGTACAGTGGGGAGAGGGTGGGCATCCGCTTCATCCGCTCAAATTCCAGCTGGGCGCTGTTCAGGTCCAGTTCGCCATCCGCCACACGGCGGGAAATGGCGTTGATGGCCTCCACATGGCCCAGGTTGGTGGAAACCACCGGAACATGCCGCACAGCGCTGACCGTTCCGTTTTGGGCGGAAGCAAAAATGCCGTTGGTCAGCACATAAACATGGAAATCCACAATGCCGAAGCTGCGGGCCATGATCTCCATGGTGTCCTGCGCGCGGAACACCTCGCCGCCATTGGCCAGCATAGCTTGGCCGCAGTCCATGATCAGATTGAACGCCAGGTCAGTCACGAATGTTCTCCTGCACAGCGGCAAACTCCGGGTAATGGGCATACAGGTGCTGGGCAATGGCTTCCATCAACAGGTAGTCGTGCTCCGAGTCAATATCAATAATGCCGGTATCCATCATCACGCTGATGCCGATCTTGCCGCGCCACAGCATGCCGTCCGTGTTGGTGGCGAGGAAATCCCGCTTGAAGACATAGATGGAAGCGTTTACATCATACACATCCGGAGCCTGCTGGCGGCCGGTGAACTCACTCTTGCAGACCTGTTCAACATGGTCGTCCACAGTTTTGACCATATTGAACCAGGGATTGCGGCGGGCTTCGCACACGCTGAACACCAGATCCAGATCATCGCGGCTCTGTTTTTTGGCGAAGGCGTTTTCGATGTCCGATTCGGTGCGCAGGGGGCTGGTGATGTCCAGGTCCATGTACCAGTCATACGGCTGGCCGGTGCGTTCCTCCATGCGGTGCAGACTGTCCTGATAGACAGCCATCTTAGGCACGCGGTCGCCGCCCAGTTCCTCGCCGCGCGGCAGGAAGATGACTTCCGGGTACTTGGCGGCAACCAATTCGGCCAGCTCCGGGCTGTCGGTGTTTAGGGCAATGTCAATGTGCAGTTCGGGATGCTTTTTGATAAACAGCTCGGCGGCGCTGAGCGAATAATACACCAGCGGGTGGCCGCAGAAGGTTTTGAGGTTTTTGTTCTTAAAGCCCTTGCTGCCTGCACGGCCGCAGATGGTGATCAACAGACGGTTCATTGTTGTTCCCCCAATGTCAGTTTTAATACTTGCAGTGCCGTGGCGGGCGGGTTCAGGCTCTCGGTTTCCTCCCCGGCGGCATAGTCAAGGAAATAATTCATCTCGCGCAGGTAGCGCTCGTTGACGTCCTCCTCATAGTGTTCCACCGCACCGTTAGGCAGGGTCAGCGTTCCGGCGCCAAAATCCGCCACGCAGCTGCCATCCTTGCAGAACAGCTCAATGGAGCGGCGGTAGGTGCGGCCAAAGTAATCCAGGTGCACTTCCGCCAGCAGGGTGGGATATTGGGCAATATAGATGGAAAGGTCGTCAGAATCTATTTCCAAATCGGAATATTTTCCGCGTATATTACAAATTGTTTCCGGCACGCCGAAGAGATCGACCAGGTAATCCCATTCATGGATCAGGTCGATGGTCACGCCGCCGCCCAGGGCCTTGTGGGCACTGTACACCGTGCGGTAATCCACCCCCGGCCGCCAGTCCGGCAGGTAGGAGGAACAGATCACCCGCGCACTGTAGGGGCGCAGGCCGGGCAGGTGATTTTTCAGCGCCAGCATGGTGCCGCACCAGCGCATGGGTGCAGCCACATAGGCTTTCTGCCCGGCGGGCAGCAGGGTGGCAAGGTCTACATCCGTCTGCTCGGCGGAAACAATGGGCTTTTCGATAAACAGCGCGTCTGCCAGGCCGCGAATTTCCTCCAATGCCTGCGCGTGCAGGCTGGTGGGGTTGGTGATAAACGCCAAATCGTAGTGCGGCAAGGCGGCGGAATCCTGCAAGGTGGTGAACTGGCTGTGCAGCAGCTCCGCCGCGCCGGGGCGCAACGGGCGGGCTAAACCACTGCGCAGCGCATCCGCCCGCAGCGCCAGCCCGCGCTGTGCGCAGATCGCCGTCAGATTTTTCAAATGCCGGGTCCCGATAGATCCCAGACCGATAAACAGGGCAGTAAGCATGGTGACCCCCTTTTAAGTTAGGAGGTAGGAGTGAGGAGTTAGGAGTTATTGGTGTGCGCATCCGCGCATATTTTGAATATCAGGTTTTGCCTTATGGCAACACCGCACAATTCCCGCCTGACGGCTTAAGCACCGCTCCGGCGGCTGCGGCACGGCATCTGCGTTGCCAAAATGCTCGATAATGTCGGGTTGCGGTACCCGCATCGTGCTTCGGGGGCAAAAGCCCCTCGCACTCTGCGACCGCTGCCCCTGCTTCGGTTCGCTGTTTCCGCCACTGGCGGCGCTCACCTTTGCAGCATCCAGTATTATCTGCGCTTTTGGCTTAGCATCTGCCGCACCTCGCTCGCCGTATCGGCACTTAGAATTATGCGGTATTGCCCTTATTTAA
>SAUS01000027.1 GCA_004000625.1 Candidatus Cibiobacter qucibialis
GCAAACGGGCACGGGCGAGCAATGCTCGCCCCTACAAGAGTTTTTCGACAGTCTGGGGCGAGCACTGCCCGCCCGTGCTGATTTGCCATGCAAGAGGCTTTTCCGATGCAGAAATAAAGCGAGCAGCAAAGCGGTTTTTCGCTTTGCTGCTCGTTTGTTATTCCTCCTCGCCGCAATACAGGATCGCTACACTGACGTCATCCTCTGTGGCCGGGATCATTTTTTCCTTTATAACATGCGCCAAGGCTTCCGTAACGGTCTTTTCATCGTTCTCTGTCAGCCAGTCACACAGGCGCTCCACGGCGGGGGCGGGCTGCTGCTGCTGTCTGTCAAACAGGGTATCGCCGCCGCCGTCGCTTGTCAGCAGCACGGCGTAGGGCTCGTGCAGCTCCCCGCTGCGAATGCGCAGATGCTGCGCGGCGCCCGGTTCGGACAGGAAATACGTTTCGTTGCTGGCATGGCCGTTCTCCGGTGCCGAGAACACTACGGCAGTGTCCTGCCGGATACGGAAGATGTAGCCATCGCCGATATGCCCGCAAAGCCAGCGTCCGTCCGCATGGGCGGCATAAAACAGCAGCGTGCAGTAGCATTCCTCCGGCGGCATGCCCAGCACCTCCAGCGCCGCCTGACCCGCTGCCGCCGCGGCGGCGGCGGCTTCCTCCGGCGGCATAGCGTAGAGCGTATCAAACGCGATCTGCAGGTAATCGGGAATCCACTCCATCATACGCTGCGCAGCCCTTTCACTGTGGGGGCAGCTGCCTGCACCGTCGCAGAGCACGACCCCCGCCAATGCGCCGCGCACAAAGCCTGCGGCGCGGTCCTGGCAGGGCTTTCCCGTCATACTATGATGCCGCCCGCAAGCGTAGGCGGCCGAAACTTTTGCGTTGATAGGATCATCTCCCTGTAAGCCCCCTGCGCGGGGCGGTTTACTTCATTATACACTAAAATGCGGATGCTGCACAACTTTTTTAAGTGTCCAGGGCATCCACCCGCCGCCCCTTGCGGCGGTAATCGGTCTTTTTGCGCATGATGCGCGGGCAGAGCTTGACGCCCTGCCACAGTGCGCGGTCGGCCCGCACGGCGGCGCGCTGCGCCTTTTTGGACTGCTTGTCCAGCGGAACAAATGTATTTTTCAAAACCAACCCTTCCCCTCTTTTGTTTCCTTGCGCCGGGCCTCGGTGTCTCTCCACTCTCCGTAGAGCTCCGCCGCCTCGGCGGAGATGTCATTGACCACGAGGTCTGCCAGCCGCTGATACGCCTGGCTGCCCCATTGGAACAAACCGGTATCCAGCCTTCTCTGACTCATCGAGATGATTTTTCCGGTATACCCTTCCAGTGTCATGCTATGGTAGAGATTGTAAAACAATCCATCGGTTTGGAGGGGGAAAATGATCTGCATGAGCGTCTTGCGCTCCTCAGAGGGAAATTCTTTTACAGTGTTCTTTTCCATGCTGTCGGCGATGAGAAGGTCTCGGTAGAGAAGTTCTTCAAATGTATTACATTCCATAGTAATTTCTCCTTTCAAAAGTAGAGGGGTTAGGCCCAGGCCAGGTCGCGGAAGGCGGCCTGACAGTAGTAGGACCAGGGGTTGTAGAGGCTGCGGGCCTCCGCCGTGATGTCGTTCGCGGCAAGATCGGCCAGCAGCTCGGCCTCGCGGCTGAACCGCTCCGCACCGATGCGGTTGACCTTGCGGAACAAGGTCTGAAAGTAACTGTCCAGCCCGCTGT
The DNA here is from genome assembly GCA_004000625.1 of Candidatus Cibiobacter qucibialis. GTDB lineage: Bacteria > Bacillota > Clostridia > Oscillospirales > Ruminococcaceae > Gemmiger > Gemmiger qucibialis. Next base: position 1,728 of record SAUS01000027.1, read on the forward strand.
CGCCGGGGCCGAAACGAGTGATCAATTCTTCACGAGCTTGCCGCCGGATGCTCCGGATGTAATCATCCAGAGTGAATTCATCTGGGTTTTCATTGAACACGTTGTCGCAGCGTCTCCGGTAGAACTCCTCTGTGTGCTTGAGCGGGAGAAGCCGCTTCATGACGGCCTGGCGCTCCTCAAAAGAATGGGGCGCAGGAGCTTTTTGGGGAAGCTCCTTGTCCAGGTAGGCCTGCATCAGGTCTGCCAGGAAGTCATCCTCGTAGAGCAGCGGCTCACCATCATCCCCCACAGGAAATCCGTACTGCCGTTCTTCCTCGGCACTGCCCTGTGCGCGGTACATGATGGTGAGAGCCAAGACCGTTTTCCAGCCCTGCTCGGGGGTCTGCATACCGAACAGCCATGCGAAGTTGCGCTCCATCGTGGGGAACATATCCTCGGAAGCGGAGAAGTAACGGGATTTATTGTTGATGGTGATCATAGGATTTTCCTCCTTAGTTTTTGTTTGTTTGTCCTTACATCTACCCTATAGGGACGGTGTGCGGGAAAGTTAAAGAGTTCCAAAAAAATTCAGGAAAAATCCCGGACCTCCTTTTCTGCTTTAATCCATCAGGAACGCATCGGGGTTTTCCTGGGCGTCCAGAATGGGGCAGTGGTAAACGTCGTGGCCGAAGTCACCGCAGAACACACAGTCACCGGTCCATGGGGGCATATTGGGGTCCGGTTCCCCTTCCTCGTAGCCGAAGATCACGTTGCGCGGACCTTTGACGTAGAACGTGCCGTCCGGGCGCTGGACAACACCGCCTTCGGGAATGTCGGGCGAACCCTCGGGGTAGATGCGGTCTCCCTTAGCGGTCACAGCATAGCCCGGGTCCGCGGGCTGGGCGGCTTCGGCGGCGGGCTGTTCAGCCGCCTGCGCAGCGGCAGTCTGCTCCGCAGCCTGGGCCGCGGCCTGCTGCTGGGCGGCCACGGTGGCCGCCTGCTGCTCCGCCGTTTTCTTTACGGCGCAGGTATCGGCCGTATGCCCCGTGCCGCCGCAGTAGCTGCACTTGACGACCTCCTGCACAACGAGGTTGTAGGTGGTGGACACGCCGCCCGCCGTGCTGGCCGCCGTGATGGTGGTCTGCCCGGGCGCATGGGTCGTAATGACGCCGCTGTCGTCGATGGTGGCGACGCTCTCATCGGCGGAGGTCCATGTGATGGTCTTATCGGCGGCGTCCTCCGGCAGGACCGTCGCATGCAGCGTCCAGGTCATGCCGTTGTTCAGGATGCCGCCCTCCTGCTCCAGCGTCACGCTGGTGGGCACGACCACAGCAGGCATCGGCTCCGGCGTGGGGGCCGGGGTGGCCATGGCTTCCGGCGCAGCGGTCTCGGGGGTGGCTTCCTCGCTGCGGGAGGTCTCGGCAGACCGGGGAATCTCCTGCACGGCATTGCTGCCGCACCCCGCCAGGCTGAACACAGCTACCAGCGCAGCCGCCGCAGTGAGGATACGAGTTTTATTTACAGTGATCTTTTTCATGTTTTTTCTCCTTTGTGTTTGGGTTTTGTTTTCTTACACAAAGGCTATAGGGTATGCGGCGGGGGAAGTTAAAGGCCAACCAAAACTTTTGGACAAATAAAAAAAGAAAAGCCGCTCGCGGTCAGGCGAGCGGTTGGGTCCAGTTAATATTTTTTGTATTGCTCAATCAACATGTACAGCGCAACGATTTCATCTGCATAGTCTTTGATACCTTGTTCTTTGACATCTTTCAGATATTCGCTGTAATTTGCAGAATAAGCAATTGGACACATTTTGGATAATAGGAACCGGAAGCTGCCACACAAATAATGCAGGTCTTCTCTGTTCATATCCTCAATTTTCATGTCATCCATGAAATTTCTCAATGTAATATTGAGCATTTCATTGACCTTGTTTGCATTGATAACGGATGGTTTTATATCCTTGTACGGTTCAAGACGATGCAAAATAACATCTTTCAGCGCTTCACGCAAGGAGATTTCTTCCGGACATTGTTCTACCTCTCCATCACACATTTCGGTTTCGAGGTCATGAATGGAGGCTTCACAGACACATCGTTTCCAAAAGTCATCGCCCGTATCATATGACAAAAGCTCATCGAAAATCTCACAAATGCTTTTGAGTGAATACATTCGGTATTCGACATCGTATTTGTCCATTTATTTTTCTTCCTTTTCAAAATAAGTAAGCAGCCAAATGATAAAAATACACCTAACCGCTCAACTTGTTATTTTAAATTATTTTGTGCTATTCTCTTTGCTACATATTTATTATATCTGCTTTGCAGCAAAGCACAAGATTCTTTGCAGTAAAGTGCTCAAAGATTTTTCTCGGATTTTATTTTTTATTTTAACTTTGCCGTATCCACACCCTATAGTCATGGTGTAAGGAGGCAGCAAACCGATCGGATGTTTCCCTGCAAAGAAAAAATCTATCTGTCACAAAAAGGAGAATGTGTTATGAAAAAGACTTCGTTTCTGAAAAAACTGACCGCTATGGCCGCCACGCTGGCCATGACCTGTGTGATGGCTGTCGGTGCTTTTGCCGCCGAGCCCGCCGTGGACTACAAGCTGGATTCCGCCTCCATCAGCGTGGGCGAGACCTGGACGATGTCGGTCCCTGCCGGCGGCATGTACGACTGGAATCTGAGCAGCGAGTACATTGCCTACGGCCCCAGCATGGCCGACAAGGAGGGCGTGCTCAAGCAGGTCGGCTACGAGACAGCGAATGGCGTTAGCACGATCACCTATGAGGCCATGATGCCCGGCACCTGCACCGTGACCCTGACGGACCGCAGCTTTGCCAAGATCGCCGAGGCGACTGTCACCGTCACCGACGGCAGCGCCGCGCCCGACACGCCCAGCGTCGACACGCCCAGCACCGACAACAAGGTTGCCGAAACGCCCGCCGCAGCCAGCGCACCGTCTGCCGCTGCAGCGGTGAGCACCACCCCCGTTGACACCCGCACGGCCCAGCAGCGGGAGATCGACGAGGCCAAGGCCAACGGCACCTGGGGCATCGAGTACACCACCTGCCAGAAGTGCGGCTACCACAACTGGACCCGCAAGGGCAACGTCTATGTCTGCGATACCTGCGGCAATGAGACGACCACCGTTGTGAGCGCCAAGGGCGTCAAGGGCTACGTCGGCAGTGGTGCTATCGCACCCGTCGCCAACAAGGCTGCCGCCCCCGAGACCCGCTACGCCAACGCAAAGCAGGCCCAGGCCGCCGCAGATGCCCGCGAAGCCGCCTACGCCGCCGCTGTTGCTGCGTTCCAGAAGCAGATCGCCGCGAACGAAGCTGCCTATCTGGCCGCTATCGCCAAGTAACCGCATATTCCCTAAGAGGGCTGCTGCCGCAGTGGGCAGCAGCCCTCTTTTTTTCTTTTATTTTTTTACCGTTTCTTTAACTTCTCCGCCCGCCGACCCTATAGGGTAGATGTAAGGAAAAACAAAACACAACTTAGCAAGAGGAGAATATACCATGAAAAAATTCCGTAAACTGTCCGCCCTGATCCTTTCCGCCCTCGCTTCCTTCACCCTGCTGGTCGGCTGCGGCGCGGCCCCGGTGGAAGACACCACCCCCGCCGAGAGTGCGCCTGTTGTCGAAGAAACCGCCCCGGAGACCACGCCGGAAGCCACCCCCGAAGAAACGCCGGCCCCGCAGAGCGATACCACCGAAGAAAAGACCGAGAGCCTGCGGGAATTCCGCTTTACCACCGGCCTTGGCGGCGCCAACGGCGATTTTCTCTACGATGAGGATGGCCGCCTGAGCCACATCACGCTGGGTATCTACGACGACTTTTCCCAGGATTACGACATCAATTTTGACTATACAGACGGAAAGGCTTCCGCGCGCTTTGACGCCGCGCAGGCTGCCGCTATGGAAGGCTCGCCCTATGTGCTGGAGGTCACCGACCTGACTCTCAAAGATGACGGGACCCCCGATGCTCTGAGCGCCTGCACCGACTGCGCTGTTTATATTGAATTCAACGAGGACGGTCTCCCCTCCTTCTTTGCCGTCGCGCAGGAGGATGTGGGCTACCAGATCACCTACACCCGCACCGACGATGGCCGCCTGACTATGGACAGCGCCCAGTGCGTTTATGGATACATCTACAACCACAGCGCCGAACCTACCAATGACTTCTTCACGCCCACCGGCGAGATCCTCTACCAATAATCTGTCGGGGTCCCGTACCTCCAACCCGATGGATTTCCGGTATTGACGGAACCGCCCAAGGGGCTTTGGGACGACCAACCCCACAGGCCGACCCTATAAAAACAGCAGGAACTGTCCGGACAGTTCCTGCTGTTCTATTTTTCCAGCAAGTCCTCCATCGCGCAGCCAAGCACTTTGGAAATCTTATACAAACTCTCCGCGCTTGCCTTGTTGATGTCCTTTTGCCGCTGTTCGTACAGCTGGATGGAGCGCAGGCCGACGCCGGATTTTTTTGCCAGCTCGGCTTGCGAACAGCCGTAGGCCGTGCGGATACGTTTCAGGTTTGTTTCCGCAAAGTGTTCCCGGATGCGGGCATCCGCAATCCCGGCAAATTTGCTGACGTCCGCTTCGTGCAGGGTATAATACATTTTTTCCAGTTCCGCAAAGGAAAGCACCTCGAAAATCTCGCTGTACTTTCGCCCGGAGTACCACTGATAATACGCAACCGCCCACCCGATCCAATATTCGCAGGAACGCGCATACCGTTCCGGCTGTTCCGGCTGTTCTGTCATCCCGGTCGTCTCCGCAAGGATCTGCGCAGCCAGTTCAATGCCGCTCTTCCCTGCCAGATACGCGGGTTCTCCGTTTTCCATATGCTTGCTTACCGAACTTACGGTGAACAGCTTTATAAAATTCTCTCCCGGTACGCCGCAGACACGAATCGCATAGTCGAACGCATCCCCCAAAGCCGCCTGCGCATTACTCAGATAGATTTCTTGGTATGCGTGGGTCATCGCTGTGGATGCCTCCTCTCATAATGTCCTGCATATAGATGCCGTCTGTCTCATCGTCCAGCATTTTCAGATAGGTTTGGTTTGCTTCATCGTTTCTTGCTTTGCGCTGCACATAGTATTTGTCTTTTTCTGCGATGGAAAAGCCCTCAAATTTCAGATTGGAAAAGGCAAACTGCGACTTGATCACCACCTGCTCCCCCAATTTGCCAAGCCGCATCGCCTGCGAGAGCTGCTCTACCGAGATGGCATTGTTCAGAAAAGATTCCGCATAATCGAAATAGGAATCATCGGCGCGGTAGCCTGTAATCAAATCATAGGCATTTACGTTCACGCCGAAATTGTCGATCAGATATTGCTTGGCCCGCCTTGCCACCGGCGTTTTTATGGAAAAGAGGCGGTGCTCTACCAGCACGGCGATCCAGTTGAGAATGGTATAGTCCGGGCTGTTCAAATGTAAAACCCGCAGATATTCCGTATCCAGAGTATAGCGATTTGCAAAACCGTCCCGCAAAGAGGAAACGGCCCACTCCTTTGCCAGTGCCTCGCTTTCCGTGCAGTAAAAGCCAAGCCCGAAATCATTATGCTTTTTTCCCGCGCCAAACACGGGATGCTCGATGACTTTTTCCGAGCCGTGAAACAGGGTGATTTTCTTTTCCATATTGCCGCCCTCCTTGGTATAAGTGTATCACTAAAGAGATATAAAAGCAAGGCAGCAAAAAAGATATTATGACATGATGTCATAATATCTTCAAAAATTGTTGGTACAACGTTCTTCCATTATCCCATCAGCACCCCGAAATCCGGGGTATAGGTCAAATCCTGCGCCAGCTCCGGCTCACGCAGGAACATCATCATATAGATGGGGTAATAGGTGATCTTCTCCTTCACACTCACATTCCCGCCGTGGAAAACAAACGCAGCCGGGATGTGGTAGTCCTGGTTTGCCATCACGCCGGAAAGCGCATTATGGCGGGTGTAATCCTTGCCGCTCTTGATTTCAAGGGGCAGCACATTGCCCTCGTGCTCGATGACGAAGTCCAGTTCTCCCTGCTTTTTGCTGTTGAAGTAGTACAGCGCATAGCCGTGGGCGGCCAGCTCCTGGGCGGCGGCGTTCTCAAACACCGCGCCGAAATTGATGTTCTTTTCGCCGTTCAGCAGCGCCAGCTGGATGCCGTTGGCGTAGGTGGCCGCCAACAGCCCCACATCGCAGAGAAACAGCTTGAACAGGTTGCTTTGTCTGTTCAGCCGCAGCGGCAGCGTCGGTTCTTCCACGTTGTAGGTCGGCAGCGCAACGCCGGCGTTGGCCAGCCACAGAAAACTATTGTGGTAGCGGCTTAACTTAAAGTCCTGATGCAGGTCCTTTAAAATAAACCGCTTGTTCTTGGCATTCAGCTCGCTGGGGATCAGGTCAAAAATATCCTCGAGATAGAGCTTCTCCTTCGGGTCATAGCGGGCAATATCCTTTTTGTACAGCGTCAGAATGGACTGCTGCACCTTAGCGACTTCATACAGATTATGTGTTTGCAGGTAGCAAGCCACAGCCGCCGGCATCCCCCCTACGATCAAGTACAGGCGGAAAAGCTCCATCATCTTCTGATGCACCAGCGGGTCAACTTCCTGCTTTTTGTCATAGCAGCTGCGCAGATGGTCAAGGATGCGATCCGACACGCCGTTGGCGCGGGCAAATTCCTCTACATCCATCGGGAACATTTCCAGTACATCAAGATAGCCGACCGGTGCGCTGCGAATGTCTTTAAGCTCCACACCCAGCAGCGACCCGCTTAGAATATAGCGGTAGCTGCCCTCCTCCACCAAAAATTTGATGGCGGTCACGATCTCCTTGCACTCCTGCACTTCATCCAAAAAGATAAGCGTCTTGCCGGGGACCAGCTTTTCCCCCATCAGCGCAGAGAGCCGCAGCAGGAAATCGCTGCTGTCGGTGGCTGTTTCAAACAGCTGCCGCGCTGCTGTGTTTTCCAAAAAATTCAGTTCCACAAAATTCTGGAAGGCTTCCTGTCCCAGCTGGCGGATCAGGGTCGTTTTGCCGACCTGCCTTGCCCCGGTGACAAGCAGCGCCTTGTGCGCTTCGCCCTCTAAAAACGCCTGTATCTTTTTGGCGGTTGTGCGCTGTAAAATCGTTTTTCGGTTTGTTTCCATGTCTGATGCCTCCCTCCGGAAAATATTTTGTCCGTTTTTCCATATCTATTGTATATCGTTTTGTCCTCTTATGCAATATTTTAATTTCAGTTTTGTCCGGTTTTCTTCCTATAAAAAAAGATATTATGACATCATGTCATAATATCTCCCCCTGCTTTACCGTATAATGTTTCTTCCTGTGCGCGGTGCAGCCTTGGCGGCGCCGTCCCGGAACAGTTCTTTCTCCGGCTCGTAGTCCAGCGGTACGCTCTCCCCTGTCGCGCCGAAGCGGTTTTTTAAGATGGTCAGTGCCAAATGACGCGGAGCGGTCTTGTTTTCCCTGTCGGCATCGGTGCGGTATTTCAGCACCAGCAGCAAATCGGCGCTGTACTCCACGCTGCCGGATTCTTTAAAGGCTGACAGTCCCGGCTCGGCACTGCCGGGGCGGTAAGCCTCGCGGTTCAGGCTGGACGCGGCCATCACCGGCATATCGTACCGGCGTGCCAGCTGCTTGAGCATCGCGACGGCGGCGTCGGCGGTCTGCTTCTCGGTCATGCCCGCGCGGGCCGGGGCGACAAGCTGCAAGTAATCCAGAAACAGCACCGGGCTTTCGTGCTGCGCACAGAAGGCCGACACCTTTTCATCCAAAGAAGCCGGGGTCAGCGGGGCGTCCGGCTCCCACAGCTCTACCCTGCCGCCGGTCTTTTGCCTGTAAGCGGAAATCAGACCGCGCACTTTTTCTTCCGGCAGCCTGCCGTCCAGCAGCGGGCGTGCACGTTCTTTTGTACCGCGCACGGCGCTCTTGGCGATCAGCTCCATGCGGGACATTTCAATTGTTATAAACAGCACATTTCTCCCCGCAGCGGCCAGCGTATCGGCCATTTGCAGCATCAGGGACGTTTTACCCATGCTGGAAACCGCACCCAGCACGGTCAGCCCGGCGTGCAGACCGCCGTCGAGCGCCTTGTCCAAACCGGCGATACCCGTTGGCATCACCGCAGCCCCGCCACGGCGGCCCAGATACGCGAGAAACTCGTCCTCCAAGGTCGGTTGTTCCTGCACAGTCTGCGGCGCTATGGCGGCCTCACAGGCGGCTTGCAGCGCATCTCTATTCTGCACTAATGCTTCGTTCACATCTTTGCAGCCATCCGGCAAAGCCAGCACCGCGCACGCAATGCCGCGGGCCGTCAGCTGCTCCCGCAGCTTCCCGTTCATCCCCTGCCCTGCCGCGTCGGAATCCCCGGCAAGAATCACCCTCTCCGGCTTTGCTTCCCGCGCGTCCAAGGCCTGCATCAACCGGCCGGTGTTGGCCGCACCGCAGAGCGCTACAGCCGGGAATCCCAATTCCTCTAAGGAAAGGGCGTCAAAAATGCCCTCCGTCACAAACAGTGCTTCCCCTGCCGCACGTTCCATAGCAGCGCTGTTCCAAAGCTGCATCGCCCCGCGGCTGTTCTGGTAGCGTGGTTCAACATGCTGGTCAATGGCGCGTCGGCAAACGCTGCGGCAGACACCCTCCGCAAAGACCGGCAGCACCGCATAGCCATTCTCGACCACCAACCCAAACCGCCGTACCGTTTCATCGGACAAGCCACGCCCGGTAAAGTAGGGGTCTGGTCTGCCTCCTCCTTCCTTATAAGGAAAAGCCTGCGTCGGCTTCGCCGTGACCCGGATGACCTCGCCCCCGCCGTAGCGCCGGTTGACGGCCTTCATTTTAGAAGGAAAATCCGTCAGGTTTTCTTCCTGTCCCACTAAGTCAAAAATATCGTAGGTCGCGCCGCAGGCAAAGCAGTGGACAGTCTGATTTTTTTCATTGTACCCCATAGAAGGGTGAGCGTCTTGGTGCGCCGGGTTCAGGCAGGCGAACGGCTTGTGCAGGGGCAGCCCGTGCTCCCGCAGCCATTGAGGCAGGCAGCTTTTTAAGGTTTTGGCATCCGTTTTTCTCATACGAAAACTTCTCCTCTTACAGGGAAAAACTGTATCTTTTCCTCCCTGTAAAAAAGGGAAAGATATCATACAGTACTTACAGTACATACAGCACTTTTCAAAATGCGAAAATTTGCCATTGAAATGTGAAAAAACAGGGGTTTTGCGGGGTGTTTGGGTCATCAGTTGTGGCTTTGGCGGTCATCAGATGTGGCTTTGGCGGTCATCAGATGTGGCTTTGGTGAAGCACTTATGGTCATCAAATGTGGCTTTGGTAAGGCTGTATTGGGTCATCAGTTGTGGTTTTAAAATTGCAGCTATCGTATCATGTTTCGTTTGCGTGGTTTTTGCTTGTTGGGCTTGAAGCGGCCCTTATTCGTTTCATCGGGCAAAGTCAGTTCGGGCGTTGGCGCGGGCTTGCGGGTGGTGCGGTCCAGCACGATCTCTACCCCGTCCACAACGCGCCCGGTGCGGGTGAAGCTGTACCCGCTGATGTAGTTCTGCTGGGTCAGATACTCGAGATAGATCTCGGTGTAGTTGCGCAGGCGCTGGCGGCGCTGCTTGATGGGCGACGGCTCGCCGAGCTCCTCATAGATGGACGAGAACAGGATCTTTCGGCTTTGCAGACGGTTGTTTGGGTTCTTCATGCCCTCAATGCGGGTCAGCAGGTAGTTCTTCAGCACAATGATGGCGGGGGTGTTGTTCAGGCTCGCCCCGGCAAGCGGAGAGTCGGCTTCAAAGTGTACGTTCAAAAGGTCCATATCCACAAGGGAAATCTGCCGCTTGCTGGACGCATACTGGAACAGCGGCGGCGTGTCGATGAGGAAGTACGCCTCGACCTCCCGCCCGTTGAGCACGGCGTTCATCCGGTTCATCGGCAAGAGATATTGCGAGAGCGTCAGGCTCTGCAGGTTCTGCCCTTCCTTGATAAAGTGGGCGGCGGCCTCCTCGGTGCAGTCCAGCGTGATGGTGGCGTGCCGCATAAATTCCAGCCGGTCACGGATGGTCCGGACGGCCTCCTCCCGCATACTGGGGTTTTCACTGCCGATCATGGCGCGGTACAGCATCGGGATGGTGAAATAGATCGTTCCCGCGATCAGCAGCGAGGAAACGCCGTTTAAGATAGCCTTATCAAAGCTCGTCAGGCTGCCGCCGTTGTCCAACGCGATGGTTTTCGGGAAATCCATCGTCACGATGGTGGACACGTTTTTTCCGGCGCTCTTGCCGACGTAGACCTCGTTTTCCTCCTCCGGCAGCAGCTTGGGCAGATTGCGGAAGATGGAATCCGTCTGCATACTGTATTTTTCCAGTGGGCCCTGGTTCGCACTGGAAAGCAGCATCCGCTCGGAAAGCGGTTCGTTTTTCAGGCCGGACACGTCACCCGCATACATGGCGTTTACCGCGCAGGTAATGTAACAGGCCATGCCGGCCGGCATACCGTCCAGCATGCTGTTGAAGGATGCCCTTGCCAGTGACCGGACCTCTGTCTCCGGCATGGTCAGATTGCCGCCGACCGGGTGGGAAAGAATCTCCAATTGCAGCGCGGCCTGCTTGGCCTGTAAAAGCTGCTCCTGAAAGGCTTCCTCCCGGCGCTCGCTGACGTAGGGGGCAAACGTTCCGAGCAGACCGCGGTAGATCTGCTGGTCGGTCAGAATATCGCCGTATTTAGCCTGCAATTCCTGAAAGGTGATAAACGGCTCCTTCTGAAAGATGGGCACCAGCAGGGCGGCGTCCTCGGTATAAAGCTTTGCCTTGGGCGTGGGCAGAGCTTGCTTTTTTTTGGGCACGGCCAACCTCCTTGCAAAAAGATATTATGTCACCATGACATAATATCATGTAGAAATAGAGTCCATATAAATAGGATATTATGTCACCATGACATAATATCTCGCCCGGAAAGGCGGTTATTTGCGGGAAAGCTGCGGGCCGGGCGTGCCCGGCCCCTACAGGCTCAGCGGTGGGTGTGCAGCCATTCCTCGGCCATGCGGCGGAAATCCTCCTCCAGCGCGGCGGGCACGGTGACGGAGACCCGCACGGTCTGCGGCTCTGCCTGCAGGGCAGCATCCATCTGCTCCGGGGTCATGGCGGTGGTCAGCCTGGCCATTTTGGGGCCTGCCAGCTCGTCGGCATGGTGGGCGGCCAGATACTTCTGATTCTCGGCAGAAAAATCCACGAGCCGCAGCGCCGTTGTCAGCGGCAGCTTGCCGCCGTCCAGCAGCTTGAGCAGGCTGCCGTCCAGACTGCCCAGCCGCACATACCGCGCGATCTGGCGGGCGGAGAGGTTGTATTCTTCGCCGATCTGTTCATACTTTGATTTGCGCACGCCGTTCCTGCTGCGCTTTTTGCGCCCGGCCAGCGCGTACTTCTGGGAGATGCTCCGCGCCTTCTCCGACGGCGTCAGCACGCGCTGCACGTAGTTGGAATCGACGACGATCTCGTGTGCCTCGTCGGCGGTGATGTCCGTCAGCACGGTGGCGGGGATGCGGCGGTATTTGTCCTCGCCGGTTTTTTCCAGCAAAGCCGTGTAGGCGCGCACGCGGTTGTGGCCGGAGAGGATCATCAGCGCGCCGTCCGGCTGCTTCCAGACCACAATGGGGTGCAGCAGGTCGTTGGCCCGGATGCTCTCGATCAGCTCCAGCAGCTTGTCGTCGGGGAGCGGCGCGTAAAAGTTCCAGTCAACCGGGGCAGGGGAGAGCTTGTCCAGCGGCACTTCCTCCAGCCGCCGTGTGCCGGGCAGGTCGGCCATCAAAGAGGGGAGAGACACCGCACCGGCAGCAGGGGAGACGACGGTCCGTTTTTTTAAAGCCATACAGTATTACCGCCTTTCTCAAACGCAGCGCTTCAAAATTTCTTTGGTCAGTGCGCGGTACTCTTTCGAGATGCGCGCACTGCCCGCGTAGTCCAGCACGGGGCGGTTCTCCCACTGGGCGTTCTGCAGGCGGCTGTCCACCCGGATAATCTGCTCAAACAGCAGGGCGCTGTAGCTCTCCCGCAGCTGGTCCATGGCAGCCTCGGTAATCAGGCGGTTGCGGGCATCGTAGCGGTTGATGATGATGCCGCCCACCTGCAAGGTCGGGTTGTACGGTTTGATGCCCTCGACAAATTGCAGTACCACGGCCAGACCGTCCAGATCAAAGCTGGCGGGCTGGGCAGGGATCAAAACATAATTCGACGCGTTGACGATGTTGAAGTTCAACAGTGACAGATTCGGGTTCGTGTCGATGAGGATATAATCATAATAGCCGCGCTCGACAACGGGGCGCAGGATGCTGCGCACGATGTTCTCGCGGCTGATCTTGGTAAACAGCGCCATGTCCAGTGTACCCATCGAAACATCGGCCACGATGATGTCGATATTCTCAAATTTGGTGGGCTGTATGTAGCCGTTCAAGTCCTGCTCCGCCAGTACCGCTGCGCCGAAGTTCTTCTCGCTGCGGGGCATGTCGAAGCTGCTGGACAGGTTGCGCTGACCGTCGCCGTCGATGACAAGGATGCGCAGCCCCAGCTCGGCCATCGAGGTGGCAATGCCGCTGCACAGGCTGGTCTTGCCGCAGCCGCCCTTGTTGTTGAGCATGCAGAGCACCTTGGTATCGTGGTAGTCCGGGTGGTAGATTTCGTTGATGTCAACTTCCAGATAGGCACATAGCTTCTCGATGTTTTCGAGGTCGGTTGCGCTGCGGCCGGTTTCGATCTGCTTGATGGTGGAAAGGTTTACACCGGTGGCAGTGGCAAGCTCCTTTTGGGTGATGTCCTGCTCAAGGCGTATATTTTTCAGCCGCGCATAGTCGAGTTTTACCATAAAAACCTCCTAATCCGAGAAAAGGTGTTATCCATAAGGTTATAACTTTAATGATTTAACTTTATTATACCATAAGGAAATAGAATTGCAAGACGTTTTATTTTAAAAAAGAAAATTATATTGAAGAATATATTTGACAAAGGTGATGTAATTCCGTCGAGTATACTCGACAAAAAATATAATGCGTGCTATAGTAAATTATAAAACGCGGGGGAGATATTATGTCATGATGACATAATATCTCCCCCGCCTACTATACATCCGTCAGCAAAAAGGCCATGTACAGGGGAAGCGTCAGGATTTGTTCCTCTCGGCCTACGTTGTAGTCACCAAGCTTTATCAGATGATATACGTGGTATTTCTCAGGATGGCGCAGAATGGTCTTGGAGCTCTTGGTATTGCCGGAAACAGCTTTTACCTCGACAAGGGTGCATTCTCCGTGGAAGCGGATAATAAAGTCAACCTCCAGACCGGAATCTTTATGGAAATAATAGAGCTTGCGGCCCATTTTAGAGAAGATGTCGGCAACCAACCCCTCAAAGATGGCGCCTTTGTAGCCCAAAAGATTTCCCTGTAAAATGTCAAACTGCGTGCCGTCCTCCAGCATCGAGACGAAAAGTCCGGTGTCCTTCATGTAAACCTTGAAAACATCCTGGTCTGCATTTCCGTCCAACGGAAGTTCCGTGATGGAAAGGTTGTAGCAACGGGTAATGATGCCTGCATCCTCGATCCATTGCAGGCTGCCCGCAAACCTGGAAGCGGTAGCGCCTTTTTTCACGACGGAATACTGAAATTTTTTGTTTTCCTTGCTCAGCTGCTTGGGGATAGACTGAAAGCATTCCCGGATAACGGCCTTATCCTTTCGGTCGGCGTATTTTACCATGTCATCTTCATAAGAGCGCACAATATCACGCTGAATCTGCAAAACCTCGTCCATGCGCTTTGTATTTACAAAAGTTTGCACGGCATCCGGCATACCGCCTACAACGGTATATTGCAGTAAAAGTTCCCGCATACGCTGGTGCAGCGCCTCCGGCACAGGAGTGCTGTTTTGCAGGCATTGGCGCAGAAAGGCGATGACCTGCTCTGTAATGCCGTTGGCCCAGAGAAATTCCTCAAAATCCAAAGGGCTCATGTCGAGCACGGTCTCGTATCCGACGGGAATTGACTTCGGTTCCTTGCTGCCGTACCCCTTGACGCCTAACAAGCTGCCCGTACCAATCACATCATAGCGGCCGTCCAGTTTGAAAAACTTCAAAGCTGTACGCGCGTCGGGGCAATCTTGAATCTCATCCAGCACAAGCAATGTCTTTCCAGACTCAAAGACGGCATCCTGCCCCATCAGGGCAGACAGAAGCATTGTAATGTTGTCCACTTCCAATGAGCCGGAGAACACTGAAACAAACTGCGGATTTTCGAAAAAATTCAGATAGACAGTGTGTGCGTAATTCTTTTTGGCAAATTCGAGCACAGAGTATGTCTTGCCGCACTGGCGGCAGCCTTTCAGAATCAGCGGCTTGTGATTGGGCGTGTTCTTCCAATCCAGAAGCGTTTTCTCGATTTTTCGGCGCAGCATAGTGGTTCCCCCTTGTGGTTTGTTTGCAGTATAGCAGAAAATAACAACTTTTTCAAGGGACTTTTTCTGTAAACGTGCAACTTTTTCAAACGACTTTTTGGAAAAAGCAGAAACTTTTCTTGCATTTTTTGAGGGGGCTATTGCACAGAGAGAAAGCCAAAGTACAACAGCCCCTTTTTGCAGAAAAATGGACAAGGAGGAATGGCTTTAAGCGACGATATTATTTTTATCAAAATATGATAAAAGATGTATTGACTTTCGGCGAGAACCGCGCTATTATAATGCCAGAGACACTCAAACGCCTTACAAACCACAAAATCATCAAGGAGGAGCGGCATATGCTAGCAAATGAAATGAATCACACAGTATCAAAGAAAAACACAATTTATAGACCCGCGGCATTGGCTAAGTATCTGATTGGTGTATATCATAACGTATTTGTGACATCTGACGATCCTTACGAGGAAGAAGCTTATCAGGAGCTGGAGAAAAATCCGGATGCCAAAAAGCTGCGCTGTTACATGCAGATCATTACGGCCCTGTTGCGCAAGGATTACGGGCAGAAGATCAATGAGCAGCTTAAAGGTCAGATGAAAAAGCCGGCAGAGATAGAGGAGCTGCAGCATCCCGTGGCAGAACTCAAAAAAATGGGTGAAGAATTCTGGATGCCGAATGCAGATGTGATGGCGTACACAAAAAAGGCAAATCAGCGGATCACGGTATTGCTGGACAGCTGTGTAGAGCTTTTCCCGCAGTGTATCGATAAAAAGTATATCCGCAGTTTTTTTACGATGCCGAACGGACAGACAGACAAAGGAATCACGGCTGCGCGCAAATTCTATTTGAAAAATTTTAGCCAGTGTCCGTACAATTATTATGTGAATTTCAAATTCCGTGCGTGGGACAAAAATATTCTGGCATCGGATCGGGTATTTGTGAAAGTCCTTTATGAAGCCAACGGCAAGGAATTCAGGGAATGGAGTCTTCTTGACAGCTATGAACAGAAAGGACCGACTCAACTGTGCGATTATATTGCGGCGGCAGATAAAGAGCCAATCGAAATGGTCGTTGATTCTGAAAATATGTCTTATGCAGCATTCCGTGCCATGGTGGAGGCGCTCAGCCCGGCAAACCGTCAGAAAATCGTGAAAATTATTCTCATTAAAGATGCCAATGCAGAAAATGGATGGAATTATCTGATGGAAACTGTCAAAATTCCGGTGGAGGTAGTACAGGCAAAGCGGTATATCAAATCAAAGAGCATGGTGGATCTTTACCTGATGGACAGTGTAAAGATGGAATATGAGGCGGGTGTGCGTTATTTCGTCGTGTGCAGCAGCGACAGCGATTTCCTTTTTATGATCGAGAAAACGCCGGATATTCATTATTACGTGGCGCTGCAGAGCGAAAACGTAAGTCCTGAGGCAGTAAAGGTACTGGAAGACCTGAATGTCCCCTATGACCATATCGACAAACGCTATGCACGGGAAATTGATAGAATCGAAAACTTTCTTCCGGAAGAAGTCTTTACAAACGTACTGAACCGATATGTGCGTAAAAATGTTGAATTGGGAAGCGATATGGCAGCAACATTGAATGGAATTTATCCAAGACTGACCCCAAGTCAGACGCAGAATGTTATGAAGCATATTCATCCGTATATGACCCCTGATGGGTGTATGGAGTTCAGATGGGAGGAATGACAATAGAAATATAAGCCCGCCCGTTCCACGTTTGTTTTGAAAAGGAGCAGAAAAGATGTATCTTGAGTATGACGATGTGCCCGACGATCTGACCGACGAATACGTAGATGAGTATAACGAATCCGAAGCCGAAGACTTGGGAATCTCTTATGAGGAATTCGTCCGCGACAAGGAGATTGAGGATTACGGCTGGACGGATGAGGAAATGCGCTGCGGCGATGAGGATGACTGGTGCTGAAACCTGACAGGCAAAACACCGGAAGCCTTTGCAGGCGGTAAGAGCGGTATGGCAAAATGCCATCCCGCTTTTGCCGTGCTTGACACAATACAGATGCATCGGGAGAATGAATATTGGACTGGTATGCAACGTGGGCGGAACTGTTTTTTCTTATGGGAGTTTCCTGCATGACACTGGCACTGTATGTAGCCGGTTTTACAAAAATAGCAAGAGCAGCGCTTTTCTTTATGCTGCTTATGTTGTTTGGCGAAATTGTGATTTTTCGGTATCTTATCTCAACAATCACATTTCATTTAAAAAGAGGACTGGTAAGTTATGCGTTTGAAACAGCACTGCGAATGCTTTGAATCTATATTGGGAGGACACTATGGCAACGGCTAATCTAGAAAGACTGCGCAGAAATCTGCGAATGACACAAACGCAGTATGCAGAACTGATGAATCAGGCAGATGAGTCTGTGCGGGAAACTTGTGAAGACCCGGAAAAACTGGAAAATCGGTCTAAGGAACCGTATAAGACGATCACGATTTCCCGCATGGAGAACAAAGCAGACCTGCTGTCCGGCGTGGATTGGCTGACATACAAAAATGCGCTGGGCTTGACAGACGAACAGTTGGTGGAGCTGATCCGCGCTTCCTACGGTTTGACAAAGCCGGAGAAAAAAGTCGGGCCTCTGGAGATGGAAATGAAAGGAAATGTACAGGATGCGCGGGACGAATTTCGAAAAGAATTGGAAGATCTGGCGAAAGAAACGGGGTCAGAATCGCTGGAACAGTATGTGAAGCGCTATACAAGCGCAAATCTGTCCAAGTTAAAAATCGCCTTTGTGGGAGCATCCAATGCGGGAAAAACGACTATAATTGCGTCCCTTCTCGGAATTGACGCAGATGGTCGATGGCTCCCTACAAGTTGGCAGCGGGAAACAAATGCAGTCTGTCTGATCCGGCACATTGATGACAGACCGAAGGGCAATAGTAACAGAGTGTTGGCCTTTAGGGAATATAAAGATATAGAAAGTGGAAAAACTCCGCTGGAAACCGGCGGCTATGAGCTGCTGGAAAAATACACTTCGCACAGCAAAACACCGGAAACAAAAGCAGGGGCTCTGTTAATCTATGCGGATGCCCCGGTTCTGAAAAACTGCGACCTGATCGACATGCCGGGGTACCGTTCCACAACCCCAAATGATGTTCCGGAACGAACAGAAAAAGAAAAGGCGTATGACAAACGCGCGATTGAATTGCTCCAAAAGATAAACTGGTGGGATGCCGATATTTGTGTGGATGCGGTCTTTTTTGTGTCTATGATGGAGAACGAGGATTTTTGTCGAACAGAAGAAGATCTGGAGATGCTGCTGGGATTGATGAGACAGCTTTCTACAGGTAAAAAATATACCTATCCGCCTGATTTTTATATTGTGGCATCTCATGCAAGAAGCGCGAAAGATGCAGAAAAAGTACAGAAGACTGTCAGCCATCGTATTTGGGAAATGCTAGAGCACCCTCAACCGGAATTTGACACGGAGGAAAATTTCGCAGAAATTTTCTCGACGTTTGACTCGCAAGAGGAAAGCCTGACACAAAAATTCTATGATGATGTAAAGAGCTATCTGTGGAGAGAGGCAGTACAAAGAAAAGAATACTGTAAAGAGGAACTGGAAGAAGAAATACAGGCTGGCTGTACACGGCTGGAGACTGTATTACGGAAGAAAGAAGATCGAACAAAGAGAGGTAGGAAAGAATCTCCAGAGCGCATGGAAGAAAGAGCGCTGGAGAACATCGAAAAAATTTATAACTCTGTTATCAATGAGGATCACATTGTAGAGGTGATAAATAAGCGAAAGCTGAAAAAGAACAAAGAGGATGCAGCAGCGCTTAACAGTTATCTGCGTGCAGAACTGAACAATAAGGTCATGAATGAGATAAACGCGGTGAAAGCGTATTATGCACCGGAAAGAGATTTTTCGGACGGTAGGAAAGAATATGCAGACACTAAGGCAAGAAAGAAAAAAAATGCATTTGCGCAGACAGTAAACATTACCAACATTGCAGGGACAATTGCGGGGGCATCGGCCAGCAGTGCAATGCTGCTTGCGGGAATCGGAGCCGCTTTGTTCCCGATGGGGCTGCTGCCGGCGATGGTGTTGGCGGGGACAACTACAGGCTTTGCAGCGGGATTGTCTACAATGGGCGGCACATGGAAAAGAAGATTGGCGGAAGACATCAAAAAGGTTTATGAAGAAAAAGAAGTAAAAAGTAAGCTGAAAAAGAGCACGAAGAATAAGCTGGAAAAATTTAGAAGGGAGTACGAAAAAGAGAAAGAAAACATTGAAAAGTCGGAAATTTCCATAGAAGAAGCACAGAAAGAGTTGGCTGCTGGGCGGAAATTTCTGGCAGAACTTCCTGCAAAATTTTGATTAACCTCGGCAATGTTAGCGACGGGCGAGAATCACCACGCAAGGCCGGGTAAAACGGAACAAATAATAAGGGAAGAAAGCAGGAAATCTATTTACAAAGCTCCTGGATTTTTTGTTCATTGCTCTTATCGGGGGATGGGCAGCTCTGGCTGCGGAAAAAACGGTGCCGCAGCGGCCCGAAGGGGTAACGTGAGCGAAAGCGAACGTTAGCAAGCATTGCATGTGAAATTCACATGCGACATTTAGGGGACACCCTAAAACCCATTCTCAAAGGAATATCCATCAACAATTTCGAAAATGGTGCTGCTATACTATGGATAATCGGTTCAAAGCGTATTTGGACTATTTCAGGATTCCATATTCCGAGTGAGCTCTTCTCGCAACTCCCGCTTATACTTGTAATACGTATTCCGTGCGATGCCAATCAGCTTGATGCAGTCCCCATCAGTGAGAGTCCCATCGAAATCACGGCTGTATTTTTTGATCTGCTCCTTACAGGGGGCAGATTTTTTTATGGTAAGTTTGCGGCCTGGCATCTGGCCGATCTGTTTCCCGTTCAGGCGCGCCGTCAGGATCCCCTCGCGGGTGCGCTGGTGCAGGTCGTCCACCTCTTTCTGAGCCTGGGCAAAGGCAAGACGAATCTGCTCTTTGGCAAGGTCGGAAGTGTAGCGATTTAATGCGTCCATAATACCGAAAACAAAACGGTCTGTTGCAACGCTGCCGGTTTCAGGCGAGGAGTTGACCTGCCGCTGCAGAGCCTGCTTGTAGGTGTCGGTGTTGATGTGCGGCTCCTTCAAAAAGCACAAGTTCACGCCGCGCTTGTACAGCGTCTCGTACAAGGCACAGCCTTCCTCGGCGCTGCGGCTCATGCGGGAAACACTGTCAAACACAATGGTATCACCGGGCTGTACACAGTGCAGCAGCTTGTCCAGCTCCTGCCGTCCGCGGCAGGCCGTTCCGGTATAGACCTCACGGACGATATACGCCGATGGGTAGGCATCTGAAATGTTGCGTACCTGGCGTTCGATATTTTGCTGCGGTGTGGAAATGCGGCAGTAGCCGTACACGGACATACAGTATCACTCCTGACGTTCGTTTAATTTGATATAACATTATACAGCGGAACCCAGTTCTTTGTCAATGAGTTTTGATACTTCATGAGGCAACCTTACTTTTGGTACAGGCGGTATAAGAAACTTGAAAAAGCAGTCAAATCAAACATGATATTATGCCATGATGACATAATATCTCAAAGAGCCGGGAATACAGCCGTCTGTTGCCGCTTGCAAAGAAATACCCACCGCTTTTGTAAACACTATATCAGTACACCGGTATAACGGCAAGATGGGAGATACTACGAAGCGGCGTAAGGAAAAGCCCCCGGTGAAGCACTTCACCGGGGGCTTAATGTTTATTCGGCGGCAGGGAGAGGGATCTCTTTACAGGTTGGATCTTCTTTTTTCAGGACAATAACACCGTCGTGTACGTTGTCATAGAACTTTTTGTATTGCAAATCCCAGGAGGTGATGTCATTTCCCTGCATTTCAATCGTGTGGAACTGAGTGCTTAAGCAGGCAGTAAAGGTCTGCGGCTCATCACGGTTGTTGTTCGGGTCAAAGGTTATTGTCATCTCTGTCAGAAGGTGTGCGCGTCCGTTCGCAATGTTGTGCGAGCTTTCAATTGGAAGGACGACCAATTCCACGTTTTTAAAGTCGCTGACCGTTACAATAGGATCGTCCGACATAAAACCGTATTTCCAACTGTCATCGAACAGATACGACTGAACCTCATGTTGTATGTCTGCGCCGTTGTCCATGAGCATGGTCTGGATCAAGTCCTGCATGTTTGATTGCAGGGAGGCCAGCTGTTCATCCGTCAGCTCCGTATCCGGGGTTATGTAGAACGGCTGCCCCTCCACGGTGTACTGCATCGTGGTTCGAGAAAACACTTTTTTAGCGGCTTTCAAAGCCGTCTTGCTGGCGGTGGCGGTGATCGTCACAACATCGCCGTTGCTCAAGCCATCGGTCTTATCGGCCTCATATTTGACATTTTCCATCAGGAACGGGTCGCCGCTGATGTCGGTATATTCCAGCGTAAGGAAAGGCTCGGTTCCGCTGACTTCCACAAGCATATCCGAAAACGGGTCGATCTCGTCATAAATCACCGGGGCGAACACACTGCCGAAAAAGGATGAGATTTTACCAAAGTTGGCAAGAATCACGACAATAATTGCGACGAAGAAAATCCGTCCCCAGGCGATCACGCGCTTGGGCTCATTGCTGTTGCTCATCACAGTTCCTCGTTTCTCTTTTAGTTCCAGTTGCGGGTAAACTCCGGGCCGCCGCTCTCCGCGGCAGCCTTGCTGGCACTGCTGACGTTGCGGCTGAGCATGTCGAAGAAATCGGTCACACGCAGGCTGTCAAGCTGGCCGACCTTGCCGTCCAGCGTAAAGGCGGGCAGGCTGTTGCTGCCGCTTCCGATATTCAGGCACATCGTTTTCAGCTCGTGGGCGCGCAGCAGCTCCTGCACATGCTCGGCGGCGGCATTTACATCGTCAGGGCGCTCTGTAGAGTCGCCGTCGCTGATAATGATCAGCCAGGGGATATAGGCGTTGTTGTTCACGGCCTCCAGCTGCTTTTGATGCACTGCCAGGAGCTCCAGCGTCATGTTGACGCCAGCCGCCAGCACGGTATTTGCGCCAACCGGCAGGATGGGGTGTGCGTGCAGATTGTGTAGAGCTTCATCGGCGGTTCCGAAATCACTGACAAGCTGTGCTGTATCGCCGAAAGAGACGATACAGATATCTGCTGCGTCGCGCGCCAGGGTATCGTTGTTTGTCTTTTCCAAAAAGGCTTCCATGCCGTCGTTGACTTTTTTCATAGCGCCCTGTCGCAGCATCGAGGCCGAGCAGTCAATGCACAGGCAGATCATGATGCGGTTGCTTTTGTTCTGTGCAAACTCAAGGTCACGGGATAAGAGAGCTTCAAATTTATTCATGGCTTATCGTCCTCTTGTATAATAGGTGCGCCGGGGCCTGCAGTTGGGGCACAGGGCCTTTTGCGGTTCTGCACGGGCGTACATGTTCTCGCGGAAGGTGGCGTCGTACTTCCTGCCGCACTTGACGCAGGTCAGGGAATCGTGCAGCACCTCGTTTCCGTGCTGCTGCAGCGAGGCGTTGCAGTTGCGGCAGAAAATCGGCGTGTGGAATTCATCGTGCAGCTTGGCATAACGGTTCTTGTGGATATTGAATTCCTTGTGGCAGCACGGGCAGACCAGATCTACATAAATCGGATCGTCGGGGCGGAATTCATGGTATTTCATGGGGGCCAGCTCCCGGCTGAAGCCATACTTGCGGATGCTGGAGGCGTAGTAGTCCAAAAGGCCGACCCACTCATAGGCGGTGGCACACTTCCACTGGGTAAACGCAGCAGTGAAGGCGTCCGACACCTTGCGGGGCAGGTTCTTCCAGATCATCCAGTTATCACCGTCCGGCACTTCGTAGTCGTCGCCGTCCAGTGCGTAGGAAAACTTTTTGGCAGCCATGGCCTCGCGGTAGGTCATCTTGGTTTTTGTCACGAAGGGATTTTGGTTCAGGAACAACACCTTGAAGATCATGATTGCCAGAACGTAGTTTTCTTCATCCGGCGTGCGCAAAAACGTATCGTATTTCAATGCGCCGGTCACACCCAGACGCTGGGCGGTGCCGGGGTGCGTGAAGTCCTCGACGCCGACGGGGCAGGGAAAACCGCCCAGCTGGAAGCTGTCCGTGTCCACAACATAAACGTTGGCGCTGTTCCCTGGGTCAACCATGAAGTTGCCCGCGTTGACATCACCCATCAAAATATTGCGGCGGTGCAGCTGGGCCACAATGTAAGCCGCGCTGCGCGCTGCCTGCACCAGATCGAGGCGATCCCAGCTTTTCAGCAGTTTTTCACGTACACTGGGGCTTCCGATGCGCAGCACCGATTTTGAGAAGGGGAGAGCCCCTTCCGGAGCTTGGGGCATCGTGTAGCCGATGAAATCCCCCTTGCGGGTGTACAGCATGTGCGTGGGCCAGCACAAACCGCGAATTTGCGGGTCGTGGCGCAGCATCTCGTCCAGCTTGTCGCGGCGGCCCGCGGTCAGGTGCTCGGCGTTGTAGATTTTGGCGACCTGGCCGGGGGTATCGGTCAGATAAAGGCTGCCCTCGCCGCCCTTGGCTTCCTCGTCGCCCTCCATCAGCGCACCTCGCAGGGTGATGGGGTCGCCGTCCTCCGTGCGCAGCGTAAGCCCGGCAGCCGGGCGCACGCGGCAGGGGAGCAGCGTCTCGTCCATTTTGCGCAGCGGCAGGTTCGGCGGGAAGGGAGCGGAGCCGTGGTGGCGGTTACTGGGCTTTTGGATCGGCTTTGTCTGTGGTTCCGGCTGCAGATCGGGAGAAGCCTGCACAGGCTGCGGTTCCGGTGTCGATTTCGGTGCAGGGGCAGCAGGCTCCGGAACGGGTTCAGGTTGAGCAGATACGGATACCGGAGCAGGTTCTGCCGCATGTTCCGGGGGTGTCTCAGGGGTCGCGGGCTCTTTATGCGGTTCGTCCTCCGGTTCATCCTCGGCAGACTGCTCGTTTTCCAGGGCCTCGCTGTAGGTGGCCAGCAGGTCAGCCAGCAAAGGCTCGTCTGCAGCAGCGCGGGCTATGGGCATCAGCTGGGGGAACAGTGAGCAGATGGGATGCTGCACGCCAGCGCGAACACGGCCAACCTGCACAAAGGGCAGACGTTTGCGGTCGATCATCCGCACAAAGCCTGCCGCGCCGCAGAGAAGTACGCAGAAGCGGTCGAACGGATGGGATTCCATTACGGACAGAATAGCCTCTTCATCGGTGCTCAGCGGGTCAGGCGCACCCAAAGTGGGCAGATTCAGATCGCGTACAAAGAAGTATGCACTGTCGGCGCTGCGCAGTTCCCTGCAGCGCTTCCATAGGTCCAGGCGCTCAGCTTCCCGCGGCGGTGTCCAGAGTGTTGTGCGGTACTGCTCTGTGAGTTTGGCGTATTCTTCTCGCTGGCGGAACAGGTGATACAGCGTCGTGCTGTCCACGATCAGAGCCTTCTTGTGGTCGCGCTTCGCGTACTTCAGGGCGGGCAGCAGCCGCGACGAAACAAAGCTGCGGCCCTCCGGACTTTTGAGCAACGCGGCAGTCAGCACAATGTAATGGGTCTCGGCCAGCTCCTGCAGGTAGCGGCCTTCCAGCGGTTCACCCTTGCAGGCGGGCAGATATTGCAGATTCGGAATCTTCTCCAGTCGCTTTTCCAGCGCTGTGCTGATGATGACAGCCTCGGAGGCCATTGGGATCTCGCGGCGGGTCTGTTCCTGTTCGGCCTTCAAAGTGGCGTATAAGTGCTCTATTTCCCTGCTTTTGGCGGCATCGTGCAGGCAGCTCAATGCCTCGTCCTTATTGCAGAAAACAGAGCCGTTCGTGACCTGGTAATGGTAGCGGGCCAGGATTTCGCAGACTTCCTCGGCGGTAAACTCAGGGCATTCGTCTGCCAGCTTCTTTAGGGAAACCAGGCTGCGCTCAGAAATTTTCTCCACTGCGTCCACGTCGGATTTCACACGTCTGTACAGCTCCTCAGTCTGGGGAAGGCGCATACAGTCGGCTATTTCCAGCCAGGCACCCATGATAATGCGCCACTCAGCGGGCGTCATATCGCGGAAGGTGTGGGCGTTGGGGTGGCCGATATTTCCGTTGCGGCCTTCGCGGGCGCGGAAGTTCAGGTCATCCCACTTTTTGTAGCCCATTTCTTTGATTTTGGGGTAGCGTGCTTTCAGCATACGCAGAACGGTGCTGCCCATCAAGCCGGAAAAATCACGATCCAGAAAAGAAAACTTGAAGAAACCTGTTGTATCCAGGCACCCCAGCACATTGCGGCGCAGCGTCTCATCCGGGGCCTTTGGGCAGACCTCATCTATTTTTGCAAAAAATCTGGCGTCCGCAACCTCCTTCAGCTCTTTATCGCTAAAATCTCGGTAAGCCCCGTTCATATAGCGGCAAAGCTCCCTGCGGCTGGCTAGTGTTTCGCCTTTTTTGGTCGGCGTCGCCGCAATAGCGTGCCAGAATCCGATAAAATGATCGGCGGGGATCGCCAGCAGATACGCCTCGCGTAGGAAATCCCGCATGGAAAATTCCAGCGCATTGGTGGCAGCTGCCAACTGCCGTGCGCGTTCTGTAGCTTCCTGTTCTGTAAGATTCGTTTCCGGCATGGGATCAATACCGCCTTTCTTCGCATTATTTTTTCTTGGTAAACAGGGACAACAGCAGATTGCCAAGCATCGCAGGAGCCTTGTAGTAGCCGCGGCGCATGTCAGGGTCACTCAAGGGAATATGGTGCACAAGGTGGATCTGTACCGAAGCATAGCCGCCGATCACAAGGCCGATCAGTGCGGCGATGGTGCACAGCGTTGAGAGCACGAAACCGACAACCGGAATATTTGCAAGAACACTGCCCAGGATCTCTGCGACGACAAACAGAAGAACTCCACCTGCAAGCTTTTCACCCAGGGCTTCGCGGTCATCGCTGAGCATCGTGCTGTCATCTTGGGTGCTGCTGCTGTAGATCGGCTCCGGGTCGGGGGCGGTCCTGTTGTTGGCGGAGGGCTGGCCGACGCCGATCTGCTTGAGCAGGTCGGCAGACTGGGTAAAGCCTGCATTCGCGTTCTGCTTCAGCAGGGAGATGGCGTGGCGGCGGTTGTCGGCGCTGTCGGTGTTCAGCAGGGTCAAAGCGTTCTGATAGTTGGTCTGGGCTTCGGTTTCCTCGCGCTGCAGCATGTTCAGCAGCTCGGTCACGCGGGGCAGGCCGCAGCCATCGGCCTTTTCCAGCATTTCGCGGGCCTTGGCGCGCATACCGGGCTTGCGGCGGCTGACCATGACCTTCTCGGCCTCGGTCAGCAGGGCGGGGCCGTTCTGCACATGGGCCAGCTCGTCCTGTGCATCGGTGCTGCCCTTGGCCGCGGCGCTTTGCAGCAGGTCGATGGCCTTCTGGCGCTCTGCCTCGGCATCAGCGGGATTTTTGGATCCTGCCGCTGTCTGCAGGCAGC
Source organism: Candidatus Cibiobacter qucibialis (assembly GCA_004000625.1). GTDB lineage: Bacteria > Bacillota > Clostridia > Oscillospirales > Ruminococcaceae > Gemmiger > Gemmiger qucibialis. Next base: position 27,555 of record SAUS01000027.1, read on the forward strand.
GGCGGGCCTCGTCCAGCTCGCGCTGTGCGTTGCTGTCGCGGTCATGCAGGGCATCCAGTAGACGTTTGGCTTCGGGGTTGGCACTGCGCATTTGCAGCAGCTTCTCGACGTGCTCGCGCTCGGCGGGGTCGTTCCCGCCGTTCAGCAGGGCGTTGGCGCGGGAAAACAGCTCCTGCTCGCTCTGGGCATAGCGGGCCTCCCACTGCATTTCGGCATCGATGCGGGTCATACCGCCGGAGAGCATCTGCTGCTTGATGTAGTCCTCTTTTAAAAGCGCCAGGGTATCGGCGGCGCGCTTGTGGCCCACGGTCTGGCACTCGTTCAGCAGGGAGATGGCTTTATCCTTGTCCCCGGCCCCGCCGGCGCGGATGCAGTCCATGGCCTCGTTATACTTTTCCTCAGCCGCGCGGTCCTCGGCCAGCATGGGGTTCAGCAGCTCGATGGCCTGGGGCAGGCAGCAGGCAGCGCCCTGCTGCAGCAGCGCCTCGATATTGCCGCGCTCGTCGGGGTTGCTGCGGTCAGCCAGGCGGTGCTCGGCCTCCTGCAAAGCGTCCTCGGCCTTCTGCATACGGTCAAGCTCGGCGGCGGCTTCGGCATGGCCGCTGGCGGCGGCCTCCTGCAAAATGCGCTTGCAGGTGTCGCCCTCAATGCTGGCAAGCGGGGTGTTGCCCGCCTCCAGGGCGGCCTTCTGCTGGGCGCGGTGGGCCATGGCGTCCTTGTAGACGTTGTCGGCCTCGGCCTCCTGGGCGTTCAGCGCGGCCAGCAGCCTGGCGGCCTCGGGGTCGTTCTCTCGCAGGCTCAGCTGCAATTTAATGCGGTCACGCTCCTCGCTCGGAGTCTTGGTTTTCAGCAGGTCGGCAGCCTTCTGCAGAATCGGGTCTGTGTAGGTCTGCGCAGGGGCGCTTGCCGCGGGGTGCGTGCCGTTCATCCTGGCGATCAGCCAGTCCTCGGCCTCTTTGTTTCCGGCGCGGGCGGCATCCTTGTAGCAGCTCTCGGCTTTGGCCATATCCTGCGCCACGCCGTCGCCGCTCTCATACATGCGGGCCAGCGCCAGCATAGCGTCAACGCTGCCCAGCTCGATGGCCTTGGTGTAGATGGGAACGCGGTTGTAGCCGGGGTCGTTTGCCTTGGCATTGTTGGCAATGATGATCAGATTTTTGCCGGTCTGCTCCTTGCTGACGCCGTCCTTCTCGTAAGCGCCGATTGCGTACTGCAAGGCAAGGTCAAAGTTTCTTTCGGTGCCATGGCCGTTCAGGTAGCAGTTGCAAAGGGGAACATAACAGCAGTTCCCCATAGCTTCTGCCTTCTTGTACAGTTTAAAGGCTCGGTCATAGTCCTGCGGAACACCGTTTCCCTTCTCGTACAGCGAGGCCAGATTTGCGGTAGCGAGTTCGTTTCCCTTATCGGATGCTTTCTGAAATAACTCGGCAGCCTTCGCAAAATCCTTCGGGACGCCGTTACCGGTACTGTAGAGAACACCAAGATTTCCCATGGCGTCAGAGTTTCCAAGCTCGGAAGCCCTTTGGTACATCTCAATGGCCTTTGCATAATCTTTTGCAACACCACGACCGCTTTGATAGAAATAGCCGAGGTAAAACAGTGCGTATGCGTCATTTTTCTCTGCGCCCTGTTTAAAATATTCGGCAGCTTTTGCAGCGTCCTCCGGTACACCAAATCCGTTGTCATACAGATTTCCAAGCAATCCGGGCGCTTCAGGACGGGACTGTTCGTTTGCACGTTCCAACCAATACCGGGCTTTTTCGTAATTACGGACAGCCTCATTCCCCTTGTAAAGCCTTCCCAGCACAATCATTGCCGGGGCATAGCCTTCATTCGCAGCTGCCTCAGCCCAGATTTTGCACTTCTCCACATCGACCGCTGTGCCAAAGCCTATCCGATAGCAGTTGGCAAGGTCGGCCATCGCGGAAATATTCCCGCCGGATGCAGCTTTAAAATAGTTTTCAAAAGCAGCTTCGGGGTTTTTCTCAGCGCCTTTTCCACAGCGATAGCAGTCACCAAGCCAAGCCTGCGACATCGCATCATTCTGTTCTGCACCATATTTGGCCCAGAGGAAGAGCCTTTCGCAAACCCGAAGCTCGTCGGCAATAAAACCGGCTTTTTCGCCATCCACGGGCAGACCCCTAGCAATGGCCGCCTGCGGGTCTGTGCCGTACGCTTCAGCCAAAACTTTACCGAGGTCAAATGCTTTTTCCTGTCCGGGGAGTGTGACCATGATATCCCCGTTTTTCTCCTGCTCCCACGCCCACTCGGCGGTTTCCGGTTTCAGCTCGCCAAAGCCGCCCGCCGCGCTGAGCAGGTCCACAAAGCCGAGAATATCCTGATCCTGCGTCAGGGTGCGGACGCGGGCCAGCATGTCAACAAGCTCCAGGCGGCTGCCGTTTTCGGTCAGCATCTTGTAGCACTGGGTACATAAATACACAGGGTCGTTCTTTTTTGCGCCGCGGTCACGGTAGAATTTCGCCTTTTCGGGGTCGGCGGTGCAGCCGTAGCCGTTCTCGTACTGGTCGGCCAGCTCGTCGCAGGCCTCACCGCTGCCCATCTCGGCGGCCAGGCTGTAATAGCGGTGGCAGGCAGTACGGTTTTCAGGGGTGTCAAACTGCTTGTTTTTCAGCAGACCGCCCAGCAGCAGATAAATATCTGTGGCATCCTTGTCGCCGTAGACGCCCTGCGGCACCTGCGCGGCGGCCTTTTCCAGCCACTGCCTGGCCTTGGGCAGATCGAGAAACTCTTTTGTCATTGCCTTTTTTGCCAGCGGCAGCAGGGCATAGGGGTTGCCGTTGTCGGCGGCCTGGATCAGCTCCGGCAGGCTCATGCCTTCCACGGCCCTGGCTTCCTCCGGCGGCTCGGCAGCAGAAGCAGCGTCGGCATTGTCCAGCGCATCCAGTTCTTGCTTTGCCTGCTCACTGCCGGCGTCGGCGGCACGCTGTAAATAGAAGCGGTAGTTTTCTTCGCTTGCCTGGGTGCCCTTGCCCATGCGGCAGAATTGGGCCATTGCATAGAGTTCTTCGGGGCCGTCAGGGTTTTCAATATCCAAAGAGGTTGTCAAAGACTGAAAATCCATATCTTCATACTTAAACATAGTGCGCGTCCTTTCCGATTTCATTTGATAGTCTCATTATAACCCTACCCATACCCCTTTTTTCAAGACCTTTTCACATTTTTCCGGTGGATTCGCAGAGGTTTTTTGTGATTTTGTCCTGTTTTTGGTGTTCTTGTCGGGTCACTTTGTCTATAGGGGCGCAAAAGGCGTTTTTTCAAACAAAAACACAAAAAAAATTTTCTGACTTTTTCTTTAACTTCCCGCCCGGCGTTCCCTATTGCCGGAGTGTAAGGAAAGACAACGAAAACAAATTTCAGGAGGAAACACAGATGAATAACTACGATTACTACCGCACGCATAAATCCGAGATCGATGCTGCCATTATGGGACTTTCCATGCCGCAGGACGGCAGTGCGCTGGGCGGGCTCCTTGTCATCGTCGCCATGGTGGTGGCCCTGTATGTCGGCGTTGTTGCAATCGCACTGCCGCCGGTCACACAGAAGATTTTGCTGAAATGCTACAACCGCGCCGATAACACCCCCAACCGCAGCACAAAAGGCATGATGCAGGCACATCCGAAAATTACCGCCCTGTGCAGGGTACACGCGGTGTGCTTCCTCGTTGCAGGGGCTATCACACTGCTGGCAGCCGGCACCACAAAGGTTTTACACCTGCCTGTGGCACAGAACCCTATCAGCAACCTCCTGATGGCGGTCTACGCGGCTGCCGCCTTTGCCCTGATTGGCATCGGACTGGTTCTGGTCGCGGCGGCCCTTGCCGCACGGCACAAAGCCAAAAAACAGACCGGGCGTCTCTAAAAAAGCCACACCCGCAGGGGCGTTGAATCCCCTGCCTGAATTTGCTATACTATACACAGGAAATGCCGCCCGCCGCGGCAGGAAAGGAACCTACCTCCGATGAAACGTATCTATATTACAGCAATCCCGCTGGACAGCAACTTTGCCATCACCCCCTACGCAGCCGAGCCGGTCAACTACACCCAGACCACCACACAGCCCACCTGCTACCCCATTACCCCGATCCTGGCCGATACGGCTCACGACGGGGATGAGATCAAGGTCATCGCTGTGCGCCAGGTCAACAGCCCTCACAGTGAGAACCTGGAGGTTTTCCGCCGCGAGCTGGACAGCCTGGGCAAGCCCTACACCCTCGTAGACCTGACAACGCCGGAAAACCAGCAGCGCGACGGCCTGCTGACCCTGTTTGAGGCGCTGACCGACGCGATGGAGAGCGACGCCTGCTATTACGCCGATGCGACGTTCGGCACCAAGACGTATCCGCTGGTATTGTCCTCGGCCCTGCATTATGCCGAGAAGATCCTGGACGACACCGAGGTCTGCGGCATCTACTACCGCGAGCTGACGCGGGAAAGCGGTCAGGTCAAGAACGCGCGCCAGTATGACATCAGCACACTGTTTACGCTGGACGGCATCGTTGATATGGCTGCCGATGCAGAGCTGACCGACAAGAAGGCCTTTATCAAGCTGATGCTCCACCCCGACCGGGAGGTGTAAGCCATGGCGGATTACGCAAAAGACAGCGAGAAACAGGCCGCTCTGCGCCGTCAGATCGAGAAGCACCCGATCTGGCAGTACCCGCCGGAGGAGCGTCTGCAGCATAACCGAGAGTGGCAGAGCCTGTATCTGCTCGTGTTTGAGTTTAAGGAGTTCCTGCAGAAGCTGGAAAATCGACTGAACAACGCCGAGTATGATACCGGGCTTTTGAAGCAGGACGAAGATGCCATGCTGGATGCGCGCTATACCCGCCGCAGCAAGCTGCGCAACAAGCTGGACACGCTGACCTTTACCGAGGCGATGCGCAAGGCAGTCGCCCGGTACGACGCAAGCGCCGGCAAGGAGTTTATGGCCTATTTTGATACGATCTATGCCAATGCCATGCACGAAGCCATGAACAGGCAGTCCATGCGCGAGCAGGGCGACATCCGCCTGAACCTCGGGGAGGCGCGTCTTTGGAAGCGTCTGTGCGAGCTGTGCGATAAGCAGGGCATTGACCCGTCCGAGCTGTCGGACGCCTTCTATGATCGCGCTGCCGATATTCTGGATGTGGATGCGGACGCCTTGAAATCTATCGGACGCAACGCTACCGCCGCGCGGCGCACGGTCTCCCTGAATGACCCGGGCAACGACAGAGACGACGGCCCGGGCTTTGATATGGCCGACCCGAACCAGGAGAATATGCAGGAGCATCTGGAGCGCACAACCGAGGCGCTGCGCGCTATTGCCATGTTTGCCAGCAAAGATGTAAAGGAATACCCGCGGCTTTTCTTTACCACCGATGTGCTCGGCCCCCTGTGCACCGACAAGCCGGAGCTGCCGCCGGAGCGGTACTGCGCCCTGCTGGAAAAGCAGGAGGAGCTGCTGTGGGAGCAGATCCTTGTAAAAGGCTACATAAATTACCTGTTTGAGCCGAACAAACCGGAACGCTTGCGGGCACTGCTGGATATAGCGCCGACCCACCCGCTGCAGGACAGCAGCGTGGCCGCTTACCAGCATGTGACCGCGGCAGCCGTGAGCTACCAGCGCCGCCGGTACGCAAAAATATTGCAGGAAATCTCAAAGCAGCTGCAGAAGTAATCTTGTAGGGGCGAGCATTGGTCGCCCGCCAACTTACCGCAGCAACGCATTTTCCGGAACAGTTTTCTTACAAGGCAAACGGGCACGGGCGAGCAATGCTCGCCCCTACAAGAGTTTTTCGACAGTCTG
>SAUS01000028.1 GCA_004000625.1 Candidatus Cibiobacter qucibialis
CTGCCGCACCTCGCTCGCCGTATCGGCACTTAGAATTATGCGGTATTGCCTTAGCTGTAAAATGGAGAGGGTATAAATGTGCCCCATTACCAATTTCGCTAAAGGTGGGTTTAGCGAAATATAGAGTAGGGTAAGTAACAGCCTATTAGAACTCATTCAAACACCGTATTTTGTTCAGCAATGCGAGTCACGCCAGCCACTTACCGAATGGCTTCCTTAAATAAAATAGATTTGTCCTTCACATTAAGTAGATTATACTGTATCTATTAAGCACTATATTCCTGTGTTCATGCGTTTTCTCGCGCATTCTTGTTTGCAAGACTAAACACCATATACACACATCAGAATACATCTCGCACCGACAAAAGCATGATTTTACCATAAAATCTATTCCACCCGGGGCACATGCCTTTGAACAGATCCGACTTTGTCAGCAGCAAAAGTCCGGTTTCTGTAAAAAGTCGGATTTGTTCAAGAAACAGGTCGGATGCGTCCATTCTCAAATTGTGGAAAAATGTGTATGATAAAGACAACGAAAGGGGCACACGAGAAAGCGCCCCAGAGATTGAAGGAAGAAAATCAAAATGAAAAACAAGCGCATGATGAGCGCCGCCATGGCCGTTCTGATGGCTGGTTCTCTGGCAGCCTGCGGCGGTTCCACTACCGCCAGCAGCACTGCTGACAGCACCCCTGCTTCCACCGCATCTCTACCGCTCGGAGTTTACGAACTTCCACATGGGTTATTCCTGCGCACTGGCGTGGATCCTGGTGGTCATCATCGGCCTTGCTACCGCTATCCTGTTCAAAACCCAGAACGCATGGGTCCATTACGAAGCTGAATAAGGAGGTTTTACCATGGTTGGCGAACAGAAAAACAAAAAAATGGCTTCCGTTGTGTTCCTTGCTTTTTCCTGCCTGTTGGGTTTTATCATGATTTACCCGCTGCTGTGGCTGGTGGCGAGCTCATTCAAATCCAAATATTCTTTTTTTCCTATTTGGCAAGTAGGTAGACCGCACTTTTGCCAAATTCCGCATATTTCACAATTTGAAACCGCGCAGGTCCAGTGCGCCTGTGCCGCGGTAGGTGAACCACAATTCCTGTTCGCCATCCAGCTGCAAAGTGCCCATCGCAGTCTGCCAGGTATTGCTGGCAGTTACCGGGAATACAAGGGCCGAGGCACCACTTTCCTTTGCGGCAATTTCCAGCGTACCATCGCCAGTGCAGCGATAGGTAACTGTAAGATCGGTACCGGGATGCAGCAAAAAGCTGCGGTAGCCCGCGTTGGAGCCATCGCGCAGGTTGGCAACATACTGCTGGGCAAAAATATCGCCGTCAGGGCCATCCTGGGTGATGTAGGGGTGCTCTTCGCCGATGGTGGTTTTGGCGCGGTAGGGGCCGGCACCGTTGGCGGTTTGCAGGCAACAGGCAATGCCCGCGGGGTAGCTGTATCCGATTTTCAGCGGGCCATTGTTCAGCCCGCAGGAAGTGACCCGCACCTGGGGAATGCTGCCATCCGGCAAAAGCGTGATCTTTTCAGCGCAGCCCTGGCGGGAATAGGGCGTGCGGTTGGTCTGACGGTGGTAGAACACATACCACTGACCGTTGATCTCCACAATACTGCCATGGTTGGTACCGGTATAATTGCAGGGCACCGTGCGGCCATCCAGCCCAATATCGCCGTTAGAAACAATGGTTCCGCCGTAATGGTAAACGCCCTGGGGCTTATCCGCCACAGCATAGCACAGTTCGTGATTCTGGGTGGAAGAATAGATCAGATAATAACGGCCATTCGCTTTGCGCAGGGACGGTGCTTCAAAAAACGGGTGCTCCGCAAATTCGGTCCCCTCAGCATCCGCCTGCTGGGGCAGAACGATCTGTGGGGCTTCGCGCACGGTACACATATCGTCTGCCAGTTCAATGAGCTGGCAGCCCTTGGTAACCAGATGCATGGCAGCAAACTTGGGGTTGATGCCTGGAATGGGGCAGAAACCGCTGACAAGATATACCCGACCATTATCGTCCACAAAAATGCCGGGGTCATACTGGAAAGCGTCCCCTTCTTTCGCGCCCAACAGGGTTCCATCCGGGTAATGCACATGGTCATAAAATTGGAATGGCCCCACCGGGGATTCCGACACCGCCACCGAGATGCGCCCGCAGAATTCCAGTGCATAGAACAGATAATAGCGGCCATCTCCGCCGCGCTGCACATCGGGGGCAAACAGGCGCATGGCGGTACTGCCTTCAGCACACAGGGGGTCCTGCACGCTGCGGTAACTGGTGCCCTCGTACCGCCAGTTGGCAAGGTCATCCGCGCGGGCAGACCAACAGACATAATCGTTCAGGCAGAAATCATTCCCGCCAAAGCGGTCATGGCTGCCGTATACATACACTCGGCCATTGAACACATGGGGTTCGCCGTCCGGCACATACTCATAGGATGGCAAATACGGGTTGACTGCCTGTTTGGCTTGGTTCATCTTGCTTTCTCCCCTATCGGGCAGCTTTCGCCGCCCGTATTTTTATTGCATTGTGGTTACACCATCAGGGTCTGCCAGATTGCCGATGCCGGCAGCACCAGCAGCAGTGCCGGGATCATGTTAGCGATGGGGTACTGCTTGATGCCGCTGACCCGCATACCGGCCACAATGGTCAGCACGCCGCCGCAGCTGATAAAATCCTGCAACATTTTGGGCGTGACAAACGGTGCAATGGCCCCGGCCGCAAAGAACAGCGCCAGCATGACCGCCAGCATGGGCAACGCGATCACTGCCACCGCCACGCCTAGCGTGACGGCAAACACTGCAGCGGTGCACAGATCTAACACAGCCTTGGATTGCAGCACGGCGGGGCTGCCGCTCATCCCCTCTACCAGCACGCCATAAATGCCAAACCCGCTGGCGCAGAACAGCACCACAACGGTGATGTAACGCTCCATATCAAAGTTGGCTTCATCGTGCGGCAGGTTGCGGGTGACAGCGCCAAACACATGGGTGATGTGCTCTTCCAAATGGAGCAGCTCACCCAACAGAGTACCAAAAATCACGGCAATGACCACGGGGGTCATCTGGTTGGCTTTCACGATGGAGTTAATGCCGATGGCCATAGAAGCAAAACCAAGCACCATCGTCAGTTTTTCCCGCAGGGCGGGGGTAAAGCGGCTGCCAAGCACAGTACCCAGCAGGCCGCCGATCAGCACGCAGCTGCAATCCGTCAATACTCCAACCGGCATCATACGTTCTCCAGCTTCTGCAGCAGGTCGTTCACCGTCACGTTGGCAAAACCGGGGATGACCAGTTCAGCCTGGCCCAAAATTTCGGGGCTGCCAATGCCAACAGCTTTCATGCCCGCATTGTGGGCGGCCTGAACACCGGCCACGGCGTCCTCAAACACCACGCAGTATTCGGGGTCGATACCAAGATCTTCGGCACCGGTCACAAATACTTCGGGGTCGGGCTTGGCGCGGTTCACGCGGGTGCCATCCACCACAGCGTCAAACAGTTCGGTAATGCCCAGTCGGTCCAAAATCAGCGGGCTGTTTTTGCTGGCGGAGCCAAGGGCGATCTTGATGCCTGCCGCACGTGCCTGCTTCAAAAAGTTCTCCACACCGGGCAGCAGTTCGCTTTTTTCCAGCTTTTTGATGTACTCCACATACCAGTCGTTCTTGCGCTGGCAGAGGGCCTGCTTTTCATCCTCGGTCATTGTACGGTTGCCGATCTCCAGGATGATCTCCAAACTGGCCATCCGGCTGACGCCTTTCAGGCGCTCATTGTCCTGCTCGGTAAAGGGAATGTCCAGCTCATCGGCCAGGCGCTTCCAGGCCAGAAAGTGATATTTGGCGGTGTCCACGATGACGCCGTCCAGGTCAAACAAAAATCCGTATTGGCTCATTTGTATCCTCCTGTTGTTGGTTGGGGTAGGTTGTTTACATCCGGCAGGCCGTAAAATTCGTAGGTCTGGCTTTTTCCGGGTGCGCTGGTCAGGTTGGTCACGCAGTATTGCGGGGCTTCCTTGGCGGCGCTGGGATAATCGCGGTAGCGCTCACGGTCATCATCGCCGGTCGCAATTTCCGCTTTGGCCAGCACAGCAGCGGCAGCAGCATGGCGTTTTTGCAACGCTTCAGCGGCGGAAAAATTCACTCTGCGGGCGGCAGCTGCGGCAAAGGCGGCGGTTTCGTCCGGCTGGGCATCGGCCAGGTTGGTGGTTTCGTCCGGGTCAGCAATCACATCAAACAGCTGGTTGTGGATTTCGTCCCGGTGGCAGGTGATGAACTTCTGCTGCCCATGGCGGGCCATGCAGCTGTAGGTCCAGCCGCCCTGCGGCAGCTTGTCCACAATTTCACTCCACACGGTGCGGTCAGCATCGGCGGATTCACCGCGCAGCACGGCAACAAGGCTCTGGCCATCGGGTTCCGGCAGCGGATCTGCCCCGGCCCAATCACACACGGTGGGGCCAAGGTCCAGCAGGCTGACAGGTGCTGTTATCCGCTGACCAGCCGCCACGCCGCTACCCGCAAACACCATAGGGATGCGGACGGACTTTTCAAAAAAGGACTTTTTGCCATAAATTCCGTGTTCGCCCACGGTATCGCCGTGGTCGGAAAGATAGCCGAACAGTGCAGGGGTACCGCGGTTTTGGGTGAACACATCAAAGGCGGCGCGCGCACGGCCGATCAGGCCATCCGTGTGCTCCACCAATCCTTTATAGGCAGCCTGGCAGGCCAGCACGATTTCCGCACGGGTGTTGGGTTCCTGCAAATTACGCTGCTGGGCGTTCAGCCAGGGTTCATTCCCCTGCCAGGTGGCGGGCAGCTGGGCGGTTTTCAGGTACTTCAAAAACAGCTCCGGCGGTGCAACATACGGGAAGTGCGGGCCATAGGTGCCCACCACAATGAGCTGCGGTTTGCTGTGGGGCTGGGCAAGGTACTGTTCCAGAGCATCCAGCACCATATCGTCATAACACACAACGGGCGAAGCGCCGCCGCCGACCACATCAATGCACCATTTATAGCCCATCGTCTGGGTATGCACGCCGAAATCCTGTTCCAGCGTTTTTTGTGGGCGCACCCATCCGCTGTTGGTAAAATCCGGGGCCACACGGCGGGTAAAGCCGTGGCGCTGGTCGGGGCCGATAAAGTGCATCCGGCCCACCAGCACGGTTTCGTACCCGGCAGCTGCCATCGCATGCAGGAAAGTGGGCGTTGTTTGAGGCAGGGTATCGTTATTGGTAAAAATGCCGGTATGGTGCGGAGCCAGCCCGCTGAGCATGGCCATGCGCGCCGGAACGCAGAGCGGGCAGGGGGTATATGCAGCGTCAAACGCGGTGCCCTGTTCCCGCAGCGCTGCCAAGTTGGGTGTATCCACCGGCATCTGCCCGCCCGCCTGATACTGCGGCGCGTGCTGGTCACTGATAAAAAGTAAAATATCGGGAGACATGAGGGACTCCTTTCGTTGAAGTTAGGAGCTAGGAGGGAGGAGTTAGGAGTTGATTAGGAATGAGGAATTGGAAAGCGAATTAAAAAAGAATAGAGAATAATGAATAATGGTGGTGGACCGCGGCGCGTTTGCGCCGCTCAGGAGATATTAGGTTGGCAGATGTTTGAAAATAGATGAATGACCCATAAGCCGATCCGTAGGGAACGGTCTTGACCGTTCCGAAACGATTGGACCAATGCCATGATGGGATTTGCGGAAAGACCCACGGGACGATGACGAGCATCGTCCTCTACAGATCAAGGATTTGGCTTGCGGCATATCCTTCATGTTTCTCCCCGGCGCGATGAGCGCATCGCGCCTTACAAAAGAGTGGCCGTCTGTCCTAATTTTTCAACACCGAGCCTTCCCCTAGCCCCAATTCCTAACTTCTCATTCCTCATTCCTAATTAAACTCCTCCCTCCTACTTCCTAACTCCTAACTATCTCACAAATTCCGCTGCCATCTTCAGGCTGTCATCGGCCTGGGGGTACACGCCGCATTTATCCACAAAGGCGTGGCCGACGCCGCAGTAGTTCACCCAGGTAACGGGCACATGGGCGGCGGCAAGGTAATGGGCATAGGTTTTGGCTTGGCTGGTCAGATAGTCGTACTGGGCGGTGATCAACAGCGTGCGCGGCAGGCCGGAAAAATCGCTGTCCCACAGGGGCGAAACGGACGCCATGCGGGAGTTGACACCCTCCGGCAGGTAGTTATCCTCGCTGCGCTTGCCTGCGTTCCAGATGGCCAGGATGCGCGGCACGATCCACTCACTCTGCGCATCATCGTAAATATAATCTTCCAACCCAAAGTGATAGTCCTTCAGGCCGTCGGTTTCCCGCACGCTCAGCGCGGGGTAATACAGCACCTGGCTGTTGACCATGCCAAGGCTGCGGTCACGGTCGCGGTGGGCGCACAGAGCGGCCAGGTTGCCGCCGGCGCTGTCCCCTGCCACAGTGATTCTTGCGGGGTCAATGCCCCTTGTTTCGGCCTGGGCATGCAGGCGGCAGAGCAGCTGCCAGCAATCTTCCAGCGCAGCAGGCCAGCGGTGTTCGGGGGCCAGATGGTATTCCGGTACCGCCACAACAGCGTTGGCCTGCTCGGCCAGATAGCGGCAGAAAGGCAGCACAACCTTGCGGCTGCCGTACTGCCAGCCGCCGCCATGCAGGTACAAAATGCAGGGGCGGCCCTTGGGCGGGGTGGGGGTTTTGGGTTGGCAATAGGTCACATCAAATGGACCAGACGGTCCGGCCATGCTTTCTTCCCACTCTTCTAGTTCGGTGGTGGCAAGTTCTTTGCCCTCGATGTGTTCATTTTGCAGCTGGCGCACCAGCTGAACGTTGCCGCTGCGGATGGCCATGATCTTGGCGTCCAGTTTGCCGTTGGATTCCCGGATCTCCGCCAGAATTTCATCGCTCAGCGCACCAATGCGCCCACCGGGCAGCAGCTTTACAATATGATTCACGCCGTTCTGTTTCCATTGCAGCGCAGGCAGCGGGGTGTTCATGGGGACCTCCTTTGGTTAGGTAGGAGTTAGGAGGGAGGAGTTAGGAGTTGGTGACGGGACAAAGCCTTGCGTCGGGAGAATTAGGATTTAGTAATGAGGAATTAGAAATTGATGGGGCAGCATGTGTGATAGACATTGATTGCACATTATAAAAAATGTTCTGTAGGGAACGGTCTTGGCCGTTCCGGGGCGGTGGAATAAATGGCATGATTGAATTTGTGGCAAGGTCCGTCCGGGGCATCGGGGACGCCGCGGTCCACCACAATTATTCTTTCTGATTTATTCATGATTCTTTTCCGGCACCGGGGTCCTCTCCCCTGCCCCACTTCCTAACTGCTCATTCCTAATTTCTAATTGAAAAAACTCCTACCTCCTACTTCCTAACTGATTTACAGGTGCGCGTCCCACTTGCCGCAGAAGGCATCCACGGGGCTGTGGCCCTTGAAGGTGCTGCGGCCGGTGAGTTTTTCTATCAACTGGTGCAGGCAGTGGTCGTTGTTGCTGTAGCAGTTGATATAGGTCTTGACGCGCGGGAAATCCTGCAAATGGTAGGGGTTTTCCAGCGAGACAAACACAGTGGGAATATCATTCATATAATGCCCGCAGTCCGCGCCCATGGGCTGCTTCCATTCAATGCGCACCACGGTCTGGTTGCTCTTAGTGGAAAGGTTCGCCACGTATAAAATCAGGTCGTAATTGTTCACGACTTCTTCGTACTTGGTGGTAAAGCCTTCACCATAAGGTTGGGGCACAAAATCGTCGATCTCAAAGCCTTCTTTTCCCAGCATGGCGCGCAGCTTGGCGCAGGCCGGGGCAACCTTATAGTTGCCCTCACCGCCCGCTGCGGGCTCGATGGTATAGAACAGGATCTTCTTGTAGCGTTCCGGGGTGATGGGCAGCACACCAGGCTGCTCTTTAACCAGAGTGATGGCCTTGTCGGCACATTCCTCGGCCCACTGCTGGTGCTTGGCGCAGCCGACAATGGTTTTGGCTTTTTCCACATCCAGCTCCGGAGCGCCGCGGTGCAGGCCCAGGGCAGCCTTGGTGGCCAGGATGCGGGTCACAGCTTCATCCAAGCGTTCGGGGGTGATGATGCCATCCTTGATGCCCTGCAGCATAAAGCCATAGTCTTCTTCCAGGTTGCGGGCAAACAGGAACATATCGGCACCGCGGGCAATGCTTTCGGGCACAGCGCGGCGGCGGCTCATGGCCAGGGTGTAGCCCGCCATCGTGGTGGCATCAGTGCAGATCAGGCCGTTGAAGCCCAGTTCCCCGCGCAGCAGGCCCTGCATCATCTCACGGCTCAGGGTACCGGGCATGATGTCCTCATCCTTGATACCGGGGTTCAGGCGGCGAGTCCAGGCGGGCTGCATGATATGGCCCACCATGGCGGTCAGGGCACCGGCTTCAATACCAGCTTTGTAGGCTGCGCCATAGGTGTTCATCCAGGGATCGCAATCCATGCTGTTGATAGAAGTGACCAGGTGCTGGTCGCGCTCGTCCTGGCCGTCACCGGGGAAGTGCTTGATGGAAGCGGCAAGGCCCATCTTCTGTACTTCTTCCACATAAGCACGGCCCATGCGGCGCACCCGCTCCGGGTCGCTGCCAAAGGTACGGGTGTTGGTGATGGGGTTGCGGTAGTTCGTGTCAATATCAATAATGGGAGCAAAAGCCCAGTTTGCGCCAACGGCGCTGGCTTCGGCGGCACAGGCATGGGCCATCTTGGTGGCCATGCCGATATCATCCGTTGCGGCAATTTCCATCGGTGCACCGACTAGCGTACCCTCGGTCACGATGCCGTTGCCGCCTTTTTCCAAGTTGGCGGCGATCAATGGTGGCACCTTGCTGCGGCTATAAATGTTCTGGGTGGCGGCGATGGCGCGCTCGGTGGGCACCACTCGGTACATACATCCGCCCGGTTTGAGGATATTGAACACATACTCAAACTCCTCGGGCTTACATTCCTTGAACAGCACACAGAACAGCTGGCCAGCCTTTTCTTCGGTGGTCATGCCGGCCAGGGTAGTGTTCACCCATTCAATATCTTCCGGTTTGAGGTAAAATGGTTTCGCAGCCAGGTCGATCATAATTCTCTCCCTCTCTCAAATAGTATCGTCATCGTTCACAAACAGTTCGGTCAGGGGGTCGGTGGGCAGGCCGTCTTTTTCGTGCTTACGCTTGCCGAAGTAGACGAACGCGCCCACGCACGCCCCGCCGGCCAACAGGCCCAGCACGGGCAGAATTGCTTGGAGTACAGTCATTTATTCCGCCTTCTTCCGGTACTGCTTCAGGCCGTAACGGCGGTACATCTCTTCGGGGGCATCGTTCTCTTCAAACGCAGCGGTCATGGCGGTCAGCAGACGGTCAGACTGTTCAGCATCCTCCAGCACATGCTCCTGATGGGGGTCGTTCTGCAGATCAAACAGCATATCGCTGCCTTTCAGGGTGTGCAGGAAACGCGGGTTGGGCCGTGCCTCGATCTTCATCACCGGGGTACCCTTGGTGTAGCTGAAACCCGGTGCCATGGTGGCGGTGCGCATCTCTTCCACACTGAACATAGCGCGCATGTGGGTGGGCATTTGGGTATATTCGTAAGTCTTTTCGTCAAAGTCCTTCACATCGCGCAGCAGGGTGTAGCGGCCATCGGTAATGCCAACGGGCATGCTGTGGTAGCCAAACAGCGCGTATTCCCGCACGGGGGTATCATCGGCCAGGGTCTGGGTCAGCGGGCGGCCTAGCATGTCGGCGGGGATCTCGATGCCAAAGTAATCCAGCACGGTAGGGGCCAAATCAATGGTCTGCACCAGCGCGGGGCTGTGTACGCCCTTGCGACCGGAGCGCGGATCCCAGATGAACAGCGGCGTGTGGACCAGTTCCTCATAGTTGGGGCTGCCGCCCTTGCCCCAGTAGCCGTGCTCGCTGAGGAAGAAGCCGTGGTCAGTGTTGACGATGAGCATGGTATCTTTCCATAGATCCAGCTCATCCATCAGATCCAGCACGCGGCCCAGCTGGCGGTCGCAGAAGCGAACGGAGGCTTCATACTTGGTGCGTATTGCTTCAATCTCTTCGGGGCCTTCGGTCACATCTGCATACGGCGGCCAATCGGGCTGGGTAGCACAGTCGGGGTCAAAGTGGGAGATTGGAGAAGTAAACGGTTCGTGCGGGTCAAACGTTTCGATCTGCAGGAACCAGTTATCGTACCGGCCATTGCGGTTGAGAAAGTCGATGCCGTCCTCAAACGTCTTGCTCATCGGGAAGTCATCTTCACTATGCAGGCGCTCGCGGTTGTGCATGTTCTGCCAGCCGCCATGGCGGCGCATTTCACGCAGCGTGCCGGTTGCTCCTTCAGGGCTGAGCTGGTTGGGTGCAAACTCGGTGGGGGTGGGGGCCAGATCGGCCACCCAGTTATCACTTTCCTGGCCACGGTAGCAGCTCCAGCTGGAATAACGGCTGTGGTAGGTGCAGCCGCCATCCTCGACATAATGGTAATGGTCGGTAGCAAGGCGGCTGTGGATGCCGTGCTTTTTCAGGATTTCCGGCATGGAATCATCATACGGTTCCATGGGGCCCCAGCTGCGGTGCAGGAAGTTATAGCGGCCGGTGTGCAGCTCTCTGCGGGCAGGCATGCAGGGCAGACTGCCCACATAGCTTTTGTCAAAGCAGACGGTATGGGCTGCCAGACGCTCAAAGTTGGGGGCCGGGATGGGGCCGCCGTACACGCTCAGCAGATCCCGGCGCAGGGAGTCATACATGACCATCAATGCTTTCATGGTTGGTTCTCCTTATCTATTACAGATCAATGGCGGAAGCTGTAGGGACGCATGCGGTTCAGCACTTCCGGGTGTTCGTTGATGACGTTGTGCAACTCCTGGGGGTCGGTTTCCAGGTCATACAGCTCATCAGTGTCATTATAGCTGCGGATCCACTTGTAGCGGCCGTCAAACAGCATGGTGCAATTGTGCAGTTCGCTGCGCTGCACGGGGCGCAGGGGTTCGGTGCTGCCGTTCAGCACCGGCACCAGAGAAACCGCGTCCATCTCGCGGCGGTTCCAATCCGCACCGGCCAGTTCCAGACAGGTGGGAGCCAGGTCCATCAATTCAGCCAGGGCATCACTGTCCCGCCGCTGGGTCATACCCGGCAGGTGGACCAACAGGGGGATGCGCAGGCAGCCTTCGTACATGCAGCTCTTTTCCAATAGGCCGTGGTCGCCCAGCAGCTCGCCGTGGTCGGCGCAGAAGATGACGACCGTATCATCCTTGTGGCCGGAGGTTTCCAGCCAGTCCAGCAGTTTGCCGATCCACCGGTCGATGACCCGCACGCTGCCGGCGTAGCAACGTTTGACCTGCTGCAGATCAGCTTGGGTCATGCCGCCGGTCTGCTGGGCCGCGCGCCGGCGGATCCAGGCGGGCTTGCCTTCCATATCATTGGGGATGGGATCCGGCCACAGGGTATCGCCCACAGCGTCATAATCCTCCTTCGGGGGATCCCAGGGGTTGTGCGGCCCGGCAAAGCTGACGGTCAGGTGCCAAGGGGCACCGGTGTTATCGTGTTCGTTCAGCCATTCCAGGGATTTTTCACCAATGAAGGTATCCAGGAACACCTCATCCGGCAGCACGCTGGGCTGGGCGTAATAGCGGGGCTTCTGGCGCATATAGCTGCGGTAATCTTTTTCCAGGGTGCGCATCAGCTCCGGGTCTTTATCCATCAGGTATTTCTGATAGGGACCCATGGGATAGATGCTGCCGTCCGGGTTGGTACCGTACCAGGCGCTGTTCATTTTGCCCTCGGTTTCCACCGGGTCGGTAAAGCCGTAATGGTACATGCTGGGCAGATCGCCCTTTACGCCGCAGTATGTATCGCGCTTATGCAGGTCAGTCTTGCCCACAATGCCAACACGGTAGCCGCTGTCCCGCAGGGCCTGATAGAAAGTAGGCTGCTCCGGCGGCAGCACCGCATCATGGATGGGCACGCCGCAGCGGCTGGGATAACGCCCCGTTGCCAGTGATGCCCGGCTGGGCGTGCAGAGCGGGCTGGTGCAGGATGCACGGGTAAACAGCACGCTTTCGTCCATCAGGCGGCGCAGGTTAGGGGTCTGGATGCCATCCCCCATCCCCTCCAGCGTTGCCGTGCGGATCTGGTCGGCCATTAAAAACAAAAAGTTGTAATGTTTCATAGAGCACCTCTGGGGGTAGGCAGGAGTTTGTTTCAATGAGAAATTAGAAATTGGAGGTTGTTTTGGAGGTTGTCTTGTCCCGCCTTAAATTACTCATTGCTAATTTCTAATTCCTAATTTTCTTCCCCTCCTACTTCCTCCCTCCTAACTAAAAAATGAGGCGCGGGCCTTTTTTGACCCGCGCCGCTGATGTTTGGTTATGCCGCAACGGCGCGCTGTGCGCGGGTCTTACGAGCCAATGCGATGCGTGCATGCTTTGCTTTGATGTGGTCGAACTTGTCTTCGTTCATACGGTAGATCATAAAAATCAGCCATACGCTGTACTTGATGCAGGTCTGCATATAATCGCTGACGCCGATGGCAGTGAACTTTGCCAGGCCAAGGATCAGGAACTGTACGCTCAGGGAGCCAGCCAGGATGCCAACCACCGGGTTGGATTTTTTAGCCAGCCAAACGCCGACTGCCATGGGGAACATGTTGGCGAACACGGTGCTGTTGGAGTTCATGCCCAGCACAGGGACCAGGCTGCTTTTGTAGGCGGTGTCAAACACACCGGCGATGGCAACCAGCGCACCGGCTGCAACGTAGCACAGGAAAGCGTTCTTGTAGATGTTGATGCCTGCATCGTGGGCCAGCTTCTGGTTGCCCTGGATGGCGCGGCGATTGTAACCAAAGCCGCTGTACTGGAACAGGTAGGTCATAACCAGCATGACCAGCAGGGTAACAACGATGATGAAGCCCCAGTTGGACAGGATGGAAACACCCGGCTTACCAAACAGGTTCAGGCCCTGCTGGTTGTACATGCTGAAAGAGATGCACTCGTAAACCAGCGAGATGCCAAGGCCGAGAACCATGGGCAAGATGCGCATGTTGATGAACAGGAAGCCAACGAAACCGCCGGCCAGCATGCCGAATACCATGCTGAAAACCAGAACGCCAACACCGCCAAGGTTCAGGGACAGCGCGATGTTACCGCCAATGATACAGGCCAGGTACATCTGGGAGCCGGTGGAAGTATCCATACGGCCAACGGGAAGGTTGCAGTTTAGGCCCAGCGCAAAGCAGAAGGACGTGACCAGGTTGCGCATCAGGGTGGTGTAGTCTACCGTGGAATTCAGGGTGTGCACGCCGCAGAAGGCGAGGTTCAGCAGCTCCATGATAAGCCACACCGCTGCCGGAATTGCCACAGTAAATGCAGCGTTCATGAGCAGAACGTGTTTTTTCTTAAAGGATTGCCAGTTGCTCATTGTTTTTCTCTCCTTATCCGTTCAGGCGTGCCGCCGCAGACCTTTTGCGGGGATCAGCCCATCATCTCTTTAATCTTTTCATAGCTCAGGCTCTGCATGATGGCATTGATGTCATCAGAAGTAACGTCAGGGTTGACGGTAACGAGCATCTGATCAACGAAGTCCTTGTTGGCAATCCAGTTGCCGGTTTCTTTTGCATCCCAGCCGGACATTTCAGTCAGCTGCTCAGCGCTGGTGATGGGGATGAAGTTGAAGGTGAAGTAAACGGGCAGGCCGTCTTCGCCGCGGCAGGCGCGGCACTCCGCACCGGAAACCAGTGCGTTGTAGGTAGCGGCAAACATAGCTGCGGTCTGGGTAGAAACAGCCTTGATAGCAACCAGGTCAACGCTGGAGTTGCCGGAAGAGTCTTTGGTGTTGAATGCGGTTTCCAGGGTGGTGCCCAGGGCGCCAACGCTGGCAACCTTGATGTTGATGCCGAAGCTCTTTTCCACTTCGTCAACCACGGTAGCGCTCTGGTTGTAGGTCTGGCCGGAGCTCATGAACATCTTGTAGTTGCCGGTCTGCAGCAGGGTGGAGATGCCGGGCAGCCAGGTATCCTTGTTGGGGGAGCCGGGGTACAGGGTGATCAGGATGTTTTTATCGTTCTCGACATTGGTGGTTTCGCTGGAAGCGATCAGGTCATCGATGCTCTTGGTATAGGTGATGCCGTACTTCTGCTGCAGACCTTCCAGGATAGCGCGGGTGATCTCAACGTGCTGGGTGTTGCCCTGGGCAGCCAGGCTGGTGGAAATCAGGAAGCCTTCGCTGCCGTCCTCGCTGGCATTCTCCTCCAGCCAGTCTCCAAACAGGGAACCGACCTGTGCGTTGTTAGCGCCGATGCAACCTGCAAAGTTGGTATAATCAGTTGTGAGCAGCTCCGGATGCTGGGTGTAGTTGCCGTTGATGGTGTAAACCAGGCCGTTATCCATGCAGAGCTGAGCCATCTGACCGGAGACAGACTTCATATCGATGATGGCGTCTGTGCCGGAGTCGATGCAGTTTTCAATAAAGGTCTTGGTGGCTGCATCGTCCTTCAGGGTCTCGGAGAAGATAAACTTGACGTTGTAGGTGGGGGCGATGAAATCTTCCAGGTAAGCGCGGCGGGTGGTAACTTCGTCGTTGGCCTGGGCTTCGGCAATGCCGATAACGTACTGCTTGGTAGCAGCCGGTGTAGCGGAGTCAGAAGCGGTGGAGGCAGCAGCGCTGTCACTGCCGGTAGCGGCGGCGGTGGAAGCTGCAGTGGAGGAAGCGGAGCTGCCGCAGGCGGTCAGCATGCCGCCAACCAGCATCAGCGAAAGCGCGGACTGGAACAGTTTGCTCTTTTTCATGGTGTTTTCTCCTTTGAATTTGTTTTTCATGTGTGTTCAAGGGTGCCAGGCACCCGATATACAATTTTGCAGTGGGGAATCAGAACTGCACGCGGGAAGGCAGCAGATTCTGGCGTTCGCTGTTCATCCAGACCAGCAGCAGGAAGATCACGCCGCGGATGCCCTGGATGAATGCGCTGGAAACACCGACCATCAGCAGGCCCTTGTTCAGGGCTGCAACGGTCAAAGCGCCCAGCAGGCCAGCGTAAGCATTGGAGCGGGAACCGCCGAAGATGGACATGCCGCCCAGAACGGTTGCCAGCATAACATCCATGCCAAGGCCACTGCCAGTCTCAACGCTGACTGCGGAAACATTGATCACACTGAACACGGCGGCCAGGCCAACGCCAACGCCGGTCATCAGGAAACTGATGTAGGTTGCGCGAGAGTTGGAGATGCCGGTCTGTGCGGCGCAGTTTTCGTTGCCGCCCAGGAACCGCAACTCACGGCCAACACGGGTAAAGTGGTAAATGACCACGCAGAAGATAAAGTACCCGAAGAATGCAACGTAACGGAAGCCGCCGTCTTCCAGCATAGCGGCAACGCTCATATCAAGGTCGATCTTGCCGCTGCCGCCGATCAGCAGGGTGCTGATTGCGCCGTAAATCTGGGTAACCACGATGGCAACGGTGATGGTTTTGATGTTGCACACAACGGACATCGTGCAGTTGAACGCCATCAGGCCCAGGGCCACGGCCACCGTTGCCAAAATCATGACAACAACGGACTGTGTTACGCTATAAGCCTTAACGCCCAGTGTGGCGGCAAGGCCAAGCACCGCACCGATGGAGATATCCAGGTTGCCGTTGGAGTAGATAAAGGCAACGCCCGTTGCGCAGGTACCAATGATGATGGCCTGGCTCAGGATGCCTTTCATGACGGAGAGTTTGAAGAACCGTCCCGCCGTTGCAACGCCGAAGATCAGGATCATGACCGCCAGCATTACAATGGGGAACAGCATGAGAAAGTAGCGGTTATCCCGGATGATGTTGAGTTTGTCTTTCCAGGAAAGGTGCAGATCCTCTTTGGTCATTTTGGTCTGTTTTGTTGCTTCCATGGCTGCTGCCTCCTTCCGTTAAATCATCCGCTCGATCAGTTCGCGGTCATTGTAGCCGTCCTTGCGGTAAAACTCGCCGGAAACGGCACCGTCGCGCATGATCAGCAGGCGGTCGCACATGCCCATCAGTTCGGGCAGCTCTTCAGAAATCATGATGATAGATTTGCCCTGCTTCTTCATATCGTAAATCAGCTGGTACATAGCGGCTTTAACGCCGATGTCAACGCCGCGGGTGGGGCAGTCCAGAATCAGAACGTCTGCATCGTCAGCGCACCATTTGCCGAAGACGACTTTCTGCTTGTTGCCGCCGGAAAGTGCGCGCACCGGCTGGTAAGCATTCTGGCACTTGATCTGCAGCGCCTTGATCTGCTTGTCCACGTAGACTTTTTCTTTCCAGGGCAGGATGAAGGGGCCGATGTTGTTTTTGTCATAACCGGTAGAGGCGATATTGGCAAAAATCGAAGCGTTCAGTTCCAAGCTTTCGGTGTCACGGTTCTTAGAAACGTAACCCATGCTATTGCGGAAAGCAACCTGTGCGTTCTTGATCTTCACGCCGGTCTTGGGCAGCACCACTTCGCCGTCTACGATCTCGTCCAGGCCGTACAGTGCCCGGCCCAAG
This sequence comes from Candidatus Cibiobacter qucibialis, assembly GCA_004000625.1. Classification (GTDB taxonomy): domain Bacteria; phylum Bacillota; class Clostridia; order Oscillospirales; family Ruminococcaceae; genus Gemmiger; species Gemmiger qucibialis. The sequence continues at coordinate 16,483 of SAUS01000028.1, forward strand.
GTGTGCATGCCACAGTCAGACAGACCACCGATGCCCAAGATCTCCTGCTTGTGCAGCTCCAAATCGAAGCAGAGCAGACTTTCCATGGTGGTGACGCAGTCGGCTTTCAGCACAACTTCGTCACTGTAGCCATCATTGTCCACGCGGTAGTAGTGGCCTTTGATCTCACGGCCGACCATCTTCTGTTTGATATCGTCGGGATCAAAGTTTTCTTTTTCAATGTTGTCAATGATCACGCCGTCGCGCAGAACCGTCAGGGTGCTGCATTGTTCCATCATTTCGTTCAGGTCGTGGCTGATGATCATAACCGCCTTGCCGGTATCGGCCATCTCGTGCATGATGCGGTAGATGATGTCACGGCCGCTCTGGGAAAGTGCGGTGGTGGTTTCGTCCACGATCAGCAGTTCGGGGTCGTTGTACATGCACTTGGCGATCTCGATGAGCTTGCGTTCCTGCATGTCATAGTGGCGGGCGGGCAGCGCAGGGTTAATGTTGGTTACGCCGATCTTTTCCAGTGCCTTGCGGGCTTCAGAGATCATGGTCACCTTGTTGATGATGGGGCCATTTTTGAACTTATCATAGTTGCCAAGGAAAATATTCTCAGCTACTGAGATGTTTGCAATCGTGCCTGCCTCCTGCACGATCATGCCGATACCGGCTTTCTGCGCTTCCAGCATGGTAGCGGGTTTCCACGGTTTGCCCTTGTAGAACATCTCGCCGCTGCTGGCCGGCTGCATACCTGCAATGATGGAAGATACTGTTGATTTACCAGAACCGTTCTCACCGATCAGGCCGCGAATTTCACCGGTTTTGACAACAAAATCCACATGGGACAGTGCGATCGTCACGCCGAAGTTTTTGCAAAGGTCTTTTACTTCGACCAAGGTCTCGCCTTTCTGTGCCATACCGTCCTCCTCCTTTTTCAGAGCTTCCTTTTATCCGGCGTCCCTTACGCCGTTCTTTGTATATATTATAAAAAAATCCCGATACCCCCTCCACCAATTTTGCGAGCGGTAATATCGAAAATGCGACATGATACGTTATCGGTTTTTTGATATAGCGAAAAGAGAAAACAGTTAGGAGGGAGGAGGGAGGAGTTGGACGTGTAGAAGTATACGCGGCAGAATTTGAGCATAAGGATATATAATATATAAAATAGGTAGGCACTGGGTTTTAGCTCTTGTTATAAGTGGGCACCGTTTTCCCTTTCTACTACCCGTGTATTGAATCGTAACAAACCTAATATCTCCGAGCGGCGCTCCGCGCCGCGATCCACCGCCATTATTCTTTTTTCTTTGTGGTGCCGCAAAACTCCTAACTCCTCCCTCCTAACTCCTAACTAAACTTTCCTCTTCCCTTTCTGCCCGCAATTTGCTATAGTTAAATCAGCCCCAAAGCAAATTTGTTCAGGAGGAAACTGCCTTGATTTACAAAAAGCAATACGGCCACCCATTTGATACCGAAAGCGTGGTGGGTTCTTTTGTACCCGCAATGGAAACGATTCCATATCTCACCAGGGAACCGGACGGCTTCTCTTATGCCATGGACCCGCAGGATATCCTGTATGGCCTGGGTGAAAACATCCGCGGCATCAACAAGCGCGGCTGGGTGTACGAGAGCAAATGCAGCGATGACCCCAACCATACCGAAAATAAATCCTCACTGTACGGCGCTTACAACTTCATGATCGTGTCCGGCAAAGCCACTTTTGGCTTTTTTATCGACTATCCCGGCAAGGTCACCTTTGACTGCGGCTACACCGATCTGGACACCCTGCGGGTGACAGTGGCCGAAGAAAATTACGACCTTTACATCATTGAGGGTGAAAGCCCGACCGATATTGTGCACCAGTTCCGCCAGCTGGTAGGGCGCAGCTACATCCCGCCCAAATGGGCCTTTGGTGCCACCCAGAGCCGCTGGAGCTACATGAACGAGGACGAGGTGCGCGAGGTTGTGGCCAACTACCGCACCAACAACATGCCGCTGGACGCCGTGGTGCTGGATATTGACTACATGGAGCGCTACAAGGACTTTACGGTGGACGAGCAGCGCTTCCCCCATTTTGCAGATTTTGCCGCCGAGATGAAAGCCCAGGGCATCCGCCTTGTGCCCATCATTGATGCGGGTGTTAAAATTGAGGACGGGTACGATGTATACGAAGAGGGCGTGAAGAACGGTTACTTCTGCACCAATCAGGATGGCACCCCCTTTGTGGCCGGTGTGTGGCCGGGCCGGGTGCATTTCCCTGATATGCTCAACCCCGAAGCCCGCGCCTGGTTTGGCAGCAAGTACAAGTTCCTGCTGAACCAGGGCATTGAGGGGTTCTGGAACGATATGAACGAGCCTGCCATCTTCTACTCTGAAGAAACGCTGAAAAAGACCTTTGCCAAAATTGACGAGTACCGCACCCAGAACCTGGATATTTTCAGCTTTTTTGCGTTCAAGAATCTTGTGGCCGGGCTTTCCAACAACGAAAACGACTACAAGCTGTTCTATCACAACACCAAACAGGGCCGCATGCGGCACGATAAAGTGCATAATATCTTCGGCTACAACATGACCCGTGCTGCGGGTGAAGCCTTTGAGCAGCTGGAGCCGGATAAGCGCATTTTAATGTACTCCCGCTCGGCCTGCATCGGTATGCACCGGTATGGCGGTATCTGGACCGGCGATAACCAGTCCTGGTGGAGCCACATTCTGCTCAGCCTGCACATGATGCCCTCCCTGAACATGTGCGGTTTCCTGTACGAAGGCCCCGACATTGGCGGCTTTGGCAGCAACACCACCGAGGACCTTGTGCTGCGCTGGTACGGCGTGGGCATCTTCTCTCCCCTGCTGCGCAACCACTCCGCCGCCGGCACTCGCAAACAGGAACCTTACCGCTTTAAGAACAAGGCTGCCTTTGCCGGTATTCTGCAGCTGCGCTACCTGCTGCTGCCCTATATTTACAGCGAGTACATGAAAGCTGCCCTGCGCGATGGCATGTACTGCATGCCGCTGGCCTTTGCTTTCCCGGACGATGACTTCGCCCGCCAGGTGGAGGATGAAGTGATGATCGGTGAAAGCCTGCTGATTGCCCCCGTTTACGAGCAGAACGCCCGCGGCCGGTATGTCTACCTGCCGGAAGAGATGCTGCAGGTGCGGGTAAAGTGCAGTGAGAACGACCGCATGGAAACCACCGTTCTGCCCGCTGGTCATCATTACATCCCGGTGGAGCTGGACGAAGTGGTGTTCTTTGTGCGCAAGGGGCATATCTTGCCCATCGCCAAGGGCGGCGATAGTATTCAAAATGTGGCAAGCGTGAATTTTGCGGATCTTCGCCTGTTCGCCCATGCTCCCGATGGTGCCGCCTATGAGTATTACACTGATGACGGCGAAACGAAAGATTACGATAAGCCGGAGCATTTTGTACATATCACCCTGAATGCGGATGGGAATGCGAAAAGCGACAGCGAGAATGTGAAAGTGGAAGGATAAGTTAGGAGTTAGGAGGGAGGAGTTAGGAGTTATCTCAATTAGAAATGAGAAATTAGGAATTGATATAGAGACAGGGCCCGGTGCGATTGTACCGGGCTCTGCCTTTCTGTTAATTTCTAATTGCTCATTACTAATTTTCTCTTCACTTTTTGCTCATTTTTCTTCAATTTTTTTCACTTTTTTCGTGACATTTTCCTTTATTTGGTGTATACTGATAGCAAGAATACTGCAAAAAAAGCAAATTTTGCGGTTTTGCACGCATCAATGTTACGGACCAAAACAAACGGAGGTTTCAATCCATGTATTATGAAGACAACCGCGTAAAAGACTTGAAAGTTGCCTACATCGGCGGTGGTTCCCGTGGGTGGGCGTGGGGGTTCATGATGGACCTTGCCGCGGATGCCCAGATGGAAGGCACCGTGGCGCTGTATGATATCGACCACGAAGCAGCCGAGCACAACGAGATCATCGGCAACAAGATCTCTGCCCACCCGGATGCGGTTTCACACTGGAAGTATACTGTGGCGGATACGCTGCAGCAGGCCCTGACCGGCGCGGATTTTGTCGTCATCTCCATCCTGCCCGGCACTTTTGACGAGATGGAAAGCGACGTCCACGCGCCGGAAGCTTACGGCATCTATCAGTCGGTGGGCGATACCGTAGGTGCGGGCGGTTTCATGCGCGCCATGCGCACCATCCCCATGTATGTCACCATCGCTGAAGCGATCCGCGATTACAGTCCCAATGCCTGGGTCATCAACTACACCAACCCGATGACCCTCTGCGTGCGTACTCTGTACCATGTGTTCCCCAAGATCAAGGCGTTCGGCTGCTGCCACGAGGTGTTCGGCACCCAGACGCTGCTGACCCACATTCTGGATGAGGAACTGGGCCTGAAAGATGTTGCCCGCCAGGATATCAAGGTCAACGTCAAGGGCATCAACCACTTTACTTGGTTCGATAAGGCTACTTACAAAGGCATGGACCTCTTCCCCATTTACCGCAGATTTGCCGAAGAGCACTATGAATCCGGTTATGAGTACGGCGACACGAATTGGATGAACAGTTCCTTTGCCTGCGCCAACCGTGTTAAATTTGATTTGTTCCTGCGCTATGGCTGCATTGCCGCCGCGGGCGACCGCCATCTGGCAGAGTTTATGCCGGGCAAGACCTATCTGGAAAGCCCCGAAGCCGTGCGCGAATGGAAGTTTGGCCTGACCACCGTTGCGTGGCGCAAAAATGAGCTGCAGGAGCGCCTGGCCCGCAGCCGCCGCCTGCGCACCGGTGAAGAGCCGATCGAGATCAAGCCCGATGGCGAGGAAGGCCACCTGCTGATGAAAGCCCTGCTCGGCCTGGGCGACCTGGTCAGCAACGTGAACATTCCCAACCACGGTGCCATTGCCAACCTGCCGTGGGATGCCGTGGTGGAAGTGAACGCGCTGTTCAGCCGCCAGGGCGTGCAGTCCGTGAACGCCGGCCCGCTGCCCGCCAATATTCTGCCGCTGGTAGCCCGCCACGTTTACAATCAGGAGAACACCCTGACCGCTGCCCTGACCTGCGACCGCACCCTTGGCCTGACCACCTTTATGAACGACCCGCAGGTGACCCTGAACTGGAACCAGGGCAAAGAACTGTTTGACACCATGCTGCACAATACCCGCGCATACCTTCCGAAAGAATGGAACGCGTGATGTAGTTAGGAGTTTTGCGGCGGGGCGAAGTCACAGCGCGGAAAAATTAGGAATTAGCGATTAGTAATTAGAAATTGATAGTAGGCAGTGCCTGATGCAGTTGCATCGGGCCCTGCTTTTTTAGGTAAAGCATTCAAAAAGAAGCGAATTACCGTTGTTGTCCGTAGTGCATTGCGAAGTGGAACCTGTACGGCTGGCATCAATCTGTTCAAAAGGTCCAAGAGTTACGAACAGAATAATCATATAAACACAAAATGCGAACCACGTTGTACGAAGTGGTTCGCATTTTGTTATCGTAATGTATATTTTATTTCGGCAGCTGAATTTCCGGCATCAGTTCATCGGATACGATCTGCAGCATTTCTTCCAGCTTGGCCAGGTCATCGGGGCTGAACCGCTGTTTGGCACGCTCCATGACCAGATGCAGGTAAGAATAGCTGATGTTATAGTAATCAATGTACTTTTGGGTCGGCCGCAGGCGGTATTCCCGCTTATCGGTGGTGGATTGGATGCGCTCCACATAGCCTTTTTTGACCAGGGAGTTGATCTTATAAGCTGCGTTGGGGGTGGAAAGATTCATCATGTGGCTGAACTGCGCAATCGTGGGTTCCCCCAGTGCCATGATGACTTCCATGCAGAAAGATTCTACCGTCGTCAGCGTGGCTTCACGGTCTTCAAAACGGTTGAAGATCTGTTTATAAAAATGCAGCTTGAATTTTGTGTATACCTGCCCAAATGTCTGATCCAGCATGGCGAGAATCCCCCTGTAGGTTAATGAATTTATTATAGCACAATCCACCATGCAAAACCAGCCCTCAGGCATCCGTGATAACAAATGTCAGCTCGGCGTTGGCCGCGCGCACACCATCCACCCAGGCGGTGGCTTTGCCGATGCCCACCGGGCCATGCTGCTCTACCAGCTCACATTCCAAAGTCAGCACATCGCCGGGCACAACCTGGCGGCGGAAACGGGCATTTTTTACCCCGCCAAACAGGGCAATCTTTCCACGGTTTTCCGGCAGGCTCAACGCGGCCACCGCGCCGGTTTGGGCAAGGGCTTCCAGAATCAATACCCCCGGCATAACCGGATGGCCGGGGAAATGTCCCTGGAAAAACGACTCTGTGCGGGTCACGCACTTGATTCCGCGCGCCCACTGGCCGGGGGTATAGTCAAGAATCTTATCCACCAGAGCAAACGGGTAACGGTGCGGCAGGATCTTTTCGATTTCCGCCGCCGTCAGGGTCCGGGGCGGTTCATTGGGTGTATAGTTCATCCTCATCCCTCCCAACGCTTGAACACCACACAGGCGTTGTGGCCGCCGAAGCCCAGGCTGTCGCTCATGGCATAATCCACCTGTAACGCGCGGCCCTGGTTGGGAATATAGTCGAGATCCAGTTCCGGGTCCGGCTCCTGCAGGTTGACGGTAGCGGGCAAAAAGGCATCGTGCAGGGCCAGCACGGTAAACACGCCCTCTACCCCGCCGGCGCCGCCTAGCAGGTGGCCGGTCATCGACTTGGTCGAGGATACTGCCAGCTCATACGCGTGGCTGCCAAAAACCGACTTGATGGCCGCGGTCTCACAGCTGTCGTTCAGATGCGTGGAAGTTCCATGGGCATTGATGTAGCCAATCTGTTCCGGCTCCACTCCGCCATCAGCCAATGCCAGCCGCATACAGGACGCGCCGCCTGCACCGCCCGGTGCCGGGGCGGTAAAATGGTAAGCATCGCAGTTAGCGCCATAGCCCACAACCTCGGCGTAAATCTTAGCGCCACGCTCTTTAGCGGTCTCCAGTTCTTCCAACAGCAGCACACCGCTGCCCTCGCCCATCACAAAACCGCTGCGCCGGGCATCAAAGGGGATCGAGGCCCGGGCCGGGTCGTCTGCGGTGCAGAGGGCTTTCATGCTGGCGAAGCCGCCCACCCCCAACGGGCTGATGCAGCTTTCGCTGCCGCCGCAGAGCATACGGTCCTCGTATCCATCGCGGATACGGTGGAACGCATCCCCAATCGCATTGGTACCGCCTGCGCAGGCAGTGGTGGGGCAGCTGCACATACCCTGCAGGCCAAAGCGGATGGCCACCTGCCCCGCCGCCATATTGCCGATGGACATGGGGACAAAGTAGGGGCTGACTTTTTCAAAGCCCCGCTGCTGGCCGCGGGTGTGTTCTTCCTCGATCGTGGGCAGACCACCGATCCCGCTGGACAGGATCACGCCGAACCGTGTGTGGTCGATATTTTCCAGTGCAATGCCGCTGTCGTGGATGGCTTCGTCAGCGGCGGCCACGGCAAACTGGGTAAACCGCGCCATTTTGCGGGCTTCGCGCCGGTCAATACGTTCGGCAGGGTCAAAATCTTTGACTTCTGCGGCCAGTTTCACCTTAAAATCCGTTGTATCAAAAGCCGTGATCGGCCCAACGGCGCAGCGGCCAGCTTTCACAGCGGCCCAGCTTTCCGCCACGGTATTGCCGGTTGGGTTTACCGTGCCAAGGCCGGTGATAACGACCCGGCGTTTCTTTTCTATCTTCATAGCTGCACCTCACATTCCCATTCCGCCGTCAACACAAAGAACCTGCCCGGTGATGTAACCGGCCTGTTCCCCGGCCAGGAAAGCCACCGCCGCGGCAACATCTTCAGCACGGCCAATTCTGCCTGCCGGGATGGCCGCTGCGGCTGCGGCGCGGGCAGATTCCGGCATAGCGGCGGTCATATCGGTTTCAATAAATCCAGGTGCCACCGCATTGGCGGTAATATTGCGTGCGGCGTACTCTTTGGCAACGCTTTTCGTTAGGCCGATCAGCCCCGCCTTGCTGGCGGCATAGTTGGCCTGGCCCGCGTTCCCGTGCAGGCCGACCACACTGCTGATATTGATGATACGCCCATACCGCTGGCGCATCATCAAGCGGGAAGCTGCTTTGGTGCAGAAAAACGTCCCCTTCAGGTTGGTAAAAAGCACATTGTCAAAGTCGGATTCGGTCATGCGCATCAGCAGTTTATCCGCGGTGATGCCCGCATTGTTGACCAGCACATCGATCCGCCCAAAAGCGGCAGCGGTATCTTCCACCAGATTTTGGCAGGCTTCGGGGCTGCGCACATCCGCTTGCAGCGTGATGGCCTGCACACCAAAGGCGCGGCAGGCAGCCGCTGTTTCCTCGGCCGCGGCTGCGCTGCCTGCGTAGTTGACTGCAATGTTCATGCCGTTTTCGGCCAATGCAAGGCAGACGGCACGACCAATGCCCTTGGCGCCGCCCGTAACCAGAGCGGCACGGCGCATGCTTTCGGTTTGCGGCATGGTCAGGCTCCTTTCATGGTGCAAAGCAACTGCTGCAGCTGTGCAGCAGTTTCCACCGGATAGCACGAGATCGCATTTCCCACCGTCTTTTTCACAAATCCGGTCAACACCCTGCCGGGGCCGATCTCAATGGCGGTATCCACCCCCAGTTCCGCCAAACGGCGGACGGTGGCTTCCCAACGTACGCCGGACTGCACCTGTTTTTCCAGCAGCGTGGCGACCGTGTCATTCTGTGCCATTTCATGCCCAAGGCAGTTGAACAGCACCGGGAACTTCATCGGCGCAAAATGGATGGATTGGAACTTTTCCCGCAGCGCATCTCCGGCGGGGTGCATCAGCAGCGTATGGAACGCACCGCTGACGTTCAGCGGCAGGCAGCGCCGCGCCCCAGCGGCAAGCGCCAGGTCGGCAGCTTTGTCTACAGCAGCTTTCTCGCCGCCGATAACCAGCTGGCCGGGACAGTTGTAATTGCAGATCTGTACAACGCCCTCTTCGGCGGCTGCGCTGCAACATGCCTGCAAGGATGTTTCATCCAATCCCAAAACGGCTGTCATCCCACAGATGCGCCCGGCAGCGGCAGCAGCCATCGCTTTGCCACGGAAAGCCGTTAAAGCGACCGCTGTCTGCATATCGAACACCCCCGCACAGGCCAAAGCGGAATACTCCCCCAGGGACAGGCCCGCCGCATAGTCCGGCATAATGCCCTGCTCCCGCAGCACAGCGGTAAGACCGGCGGCAAAAGCTGTCATACAAGGCTGGGTGTATTGCGTTTCTTTCAGTACGCCCGCCGCGTCGGTAAAGCAGACTTCTTTCAAATCAAAATCCACCGCTGCGGCAGCTTCGTCAAAGGCGGCGCGGAAGGCAGGAAAGGTTTCATAAAGGTCCTGGCCCATACCGGCATGCTGACTGCCCTGCCCAGCGTATAAAAATGCTAGTTTCATCAGATGGTCTCCTTGTACAACCCCGTGATGCAGGTCTTTGCCTCGCTTACCATTGCGGCAAAAATCTCTTCTACCGGGCGGACTTCATGCAGCAGCCCCGCGGCCTGTCCGGCCATCAGGCTTCCGTTTTCGGTGTCGCCGTCAAACACAGCCTTGCGCAGACTGCCAAGCGTAAAGTGTTCCAGCGCCATTTTGTCGGCCCCGGCTTTTTCCTGCCGGACATACTCGCGGCTCATTCGGTTTTTCAACACACGCACCGGGGTGCCGCCGATCCGCCCGGTCACAATGGTATCGCTGTCGCGGGCTTTCAGCAGCGCTGTCTTGTAGTTTTCGTGGATGGGGCACTCGGTGCTGGCCAGCAGACAGGTGCCGACCTGCACGCCGCAGGCCCCCAGCGCCAGCGCTGCGGCCAAACCGCGCCCGTCAGCAATGCCGCCCGCGGCAATGACCGGCACATGGACGGCATCAACAACCTGCGGCACCAGCGCCATTGTGGTCATTTCCCCCACATGGCCGCCGCTCTCTGTCCCCTCAGCAATGACAGCGTCAATGCCAAGCGGTTCCAGGTGTTTGGCTAAGATTGCGGCAGCTACCACCGGGATAACCGTGATGCCGGCTGCTTTCCACATTGCCATGTACTTTCCCGGATTTCCTGCCCCGGTGGTGACGATCTTTACGCCTTCTTCCACCACGATTTTGGCAAATTCATCTGCCTGCGGGTGCATCAGCATGATGTTGACACCAAAAGGCTGGTCGGTCAGCGCACGGCAGTGGCGGATGTTTTCCCTCAGGGCATCGGCATCCATACCGCCGGAACCGATCAGGCCCAGCGCCCCGGCGTTAGAGCAGGCAGCGGCAAATTCGCCCGTGGCGATATTGGCCATTCCACCTTGGATAATGGGATATTTCGTACCTAAAATTTCATTGAGCAGCTTCATTTTCTACCCTCATACGTCAGCAGCATTCCGCCCCAGGTCAGCCCGCCGCCAAAACCGATGCAGGCCAGGGTCTGGCCGGGGTGCAGCAAATCATTTTCCACCATTTCATGCAGAGCAATGGGAATGCTGGCAGCACTGGTATTTCCATGGCGGTCCATATTTTTATAAAATTTTGACGGTTCTGCGTGCAAGTGTTTGATACAATGGTCAATAATGCGGCTATTGGCCTGATGGCAGACGACCCAATCCAGGTCAGCCAAGGTCTTTTGGCTACGCTCCAACACGGTTTGCAGGCAACGCGGCATGGTTTCCACCGCAAAACGAAAGACCGCCTTGCCATCCATCGTGATCGGGGCCGTATCGCAGGCTGCGGGGCCGCCGACACGGATGGCTTCACTCCCCCGCGCGCCCAACGTGACGGCAAACGGCACATCTTCGGCCAGTTCCAGAATAGCCGCACCAGCGCCATCCCCAAACAGTACGCAGGTTGTGCGGTCGGTCGGGTCCACCATGCGGGACAGCGCTTCGCAGCCGATGACCAACGCATAGCGTCCGCCCAGGGTGTTCAACAGCCCGTGGGCCGCAGCAATAGCATAAATAAAACCGGAACAAGCCGCATTTACATCAAAAGCGGGCCGGTTCTCCGGCAGCCCCAAGGCCGCCTGCACACGGCAGGCAACACTGGGGGTAGCCGTTGGAGCCGAAAGCGTTGCCGCAACGCAGCAGGCAATCTCGCTTGCTGCCAGCCCGCTACGCGCTAGGGCCTGGCGGGCGGCGGCAATGGCCAGCGTGGCGGCATCCTCACTTTCGGTGCAGTAATACCGCTGGCGGATGCCGGTGCGGGTCGTGATCCATTCATCGCTGGTGTCCACCTGTCGGCTCAAATCCTCATTCGTCACTACACGGCCGGGCAGTGCCCCGCCGGTGGCCAGCAGCTGTAAGCCTTTCATGCTCCCCTCATTTCTCCGATACGGCGGTATTTTTTGTATCTCTGGTCGGCTAATGCCTTTCCACTCATCTTGCACAAGGCGGCAAGGTGCGCGGCAATGGCGGTATCCAACCGGCTGAAAAGCAGCTGCCGCCCGCGCTGTGCACCGCCCAGCGGTTCGGCGATGATCTCTTCCACAATTCCATCCGTATACAAGTCCTGCGCCGTCAGTTTCATCATGGTACAGGCTTCGCCGCTGCGGGAGGCATCTTTCCACAAAATGCTGGCAAATCCTTCGGGGCTCAACACCGAATACACGGCGTTTTCCAGCATCAGAATATGGTTGGCAACGCCAAGCCCCAGTGCGCCGCCGCTGGAGCCTTCGCCCGTAACGATGGCCAGTACCGGGACGGTCAGACCGCTCATCTCCATCAGGTTGCGGGCGATGGCCTCCCCCTGGCCGCGCTCCTCGGCATCCTTACCGGGGTAAGCACCGGGGGTATCAATAAATGTGATGATGGGCCGCCTGAATTTTTCCGCCTGCTTCATCACGCGCAGCGCCTTGCGGTAGCCTTCCGGTCCCGGCATGCCAAAGTTGCAGCGCAGGTTTTCTTCCAGCGTCGTTCCTTTGCGGTGCCCCAAAACCGTAACGGGCATCCCATGGAATCGCGCGATACCGCACAAAATGGCCGCGTCCTCCTTGCATTGCCGGTCACCACACTGCTCAAAAAAGTCGGTAAACAGGTTGTCGATGATTTCGCCGATATGCGGGCGGTCAGGGCGGCGCGCCAGAAAAACTCTGTCCTCCGGCGTCAGTGATGTGCAGCGCTGCAAAAGCATGTTTTCCTGCGCGGAAAGCTCTGCCAGCTCAGCGGCATGGGTAGTCGTATTCGCCATTTCGGCATCATCGGTGCTGCTACACAATGCATCAATCTGCGCGTCCAGCGGTTCCAGCTGCTGCAAAACCTCTTTGATCATCTGCATTTCCTCCCCTGTGTATGGAGCTGCAAAATCCGCGTCAAAACCTCTTTTAATTCAGTGCGTGGCACAACCTGATCCACAAAGCCGTGTTCCAGCTGGAACTCACTGCGCTGGAAACCATCGGGCAGCTTTTCTCCGATGGTCTGTTCAATCACACGCGGCCCGGCAAACCCGATCAGCGCACCCGGTTCGGCCAGCGTGATGTCTCCCAGGCTGGCAAAACTGGCTGTGACACCGCCGGTGGTGGGGTGGGTCAGCACACTGACATACAGCCCGCCGCTGCGGCTGAACCGTTCCAGCGCGGCACTGGTTTTTGCCATTTGCATCAGGCTGAAAATGCCCTCCTGCATCCGCGCTCCACCGCTGGCAGAAAAAATAACCAGCGGAAGCCGTTTATCAGCAGCATATTCGATTGCACGGGTGATTTTCTCCCCCACGGCAGTGCTCATGCTGCCCATAAAAAATCGGCTGTCCAGCACAGCTGCCACCGCCTGCACGCCCCCGATCCTGCCGGTTGCGGTGACGGCAGCTTCTTTCAGGCCCGTTTTGACCGAAGCAGCGGCCAACTTTTCCTGATAATCGGGAAAATGCAGCACATCGTTGGGGGCAAGGTCTGGATTCAGTTCCTTAAAGGTTCCGTGGTCCAAAATCGTGCTGAGCCGGTAATAGGCTCCAATGGGCAGATGTACCCCGCAATTGGGGCATACATACAGGCTTTTGGTCCAGACCTGGCGGGTGGCGCGGCGGCCGCATTTTTTACATTCAACAAATTGCGGCTGCACCCAGCCGGGCGCAGCCGTACCAGCATCGCGGCGGACTTTCAGTTGGAAGCTGCGCTCCTGCTGGCTGACCGGGAACAGCTTTTCAATGGCATTCATCCCTAATACCCTTTAGGCTGCCCGCGCAACCAGATAGTTGAAGATATCACCCACAGTCTTGAGCGTTCCCAGGTCCTCATCGGCAATCGTGATGCCAAACTTGTCCTCAAACGCCATGTTCAGCTCCACCGCGTCCAGGCTATCCGCCTGCAGGTCCTCGGTCAGGCTGGCTTCCATCGTAACTTTGTCTGCATCGCAGTTCAGGGTATCAACAAATACTTCTTTCAGTTCTTCAAAGCTCATGATTTATACCTCATAATTATTTATCTAAAAATATTGACTCAATTGTCAACAAGGTTATTATATCACATTTGTCTTGTATGTCAATATTGTTAGGTAAAAATATTTATCTAATTATGCTGACTTCTTATTCTCTCTACCGGAAGCGAACATCATGCAAAAATTCGCACAGCATCATCCCCTGCAGCGCTGCCATTGCTGCTGACAGGTAGACGCAATGCAATACTTTGGGTGAGGGCACTCCCCCGCTCCGTCTATTGACAATTCCGCCACCTATAGATAAAAACGCCTGCAAACTCAGGCGTAAATCCGCCTTTATGCACAACGGCGTGATTGCCCGCGCTCTGGTGCTGGACAAGCTGGTTTCTACCTGGCGCAGCACCCCGGCGCAGTGGTCAACATTACCTGCAGAGCATCTCCTTGCTTCTTACATATTTTTTATAATACAGCAAACCCAATATTTTCTGAGTGACACACCGCACCACGGTCCACCAACATTATTCTTTATTTTTTACATTATTCACTCAAAAAGCAGGGCTCGGTGCCATTTCCGCACCGGGCCCTGCTCTATTTCCAATTCCTAATTTCTCATTGCTAATTCCTAATTGAAAAAGCCCCTAACTTAGTTTTCCGCTTCCACCCTGTGCGTCATACAGCTCTTATAACTGTTTTCCAGGGCGGTTTCCACTTTGCGGTAGTTGCGGCGGGCAACAGCGGTGAACAGAACATCCACCATGCACATCTGGGCAATGCGGCTGCTCATTGCACCGCTGCGGTGGCTGATTTCCGGCGATGATGTGTACAAACACAGGTCCGCAGCCTGGGCCAGGGGGCTGTTGTCGAACCGGGTCAACGCAATGGTGGTGCCTCCCCGGGCGGCGGCCAGGTGCAGGCACTCCATCACCTCGCGGGTGGTACCGGAGTTGGATACAAAAATGCCCACATCCTTTGGCCCCATAGTTGCAGCATAAGTAAGCTGAATGTGCAGATCCTGCGCATAACAGGCGGACTTGCCAATGCGGATCAACTTATAATACAGGTCCTGCGCTACCAGCGACGATGCATTCACTCCGAACAGCCGCACACTGTCCGCCTGGATGATTTTCCCCGCGGCACGCTCCACAATGGCGGGATCCAGCAGCTTCATTGTGTCCTCAATAGCGCAGATGCTGCTGGTTTTCACCGCGTCCGCCATCTCAGTGATGGTGTTATAGTCCCGGATATCAGTAAAGAATCCGCTGCTCTCCCGCTGGGCAGTGGGAGCGTTGGTCTCGTTCAGCTCGTTGAACAGGGCTTTTTTCATATCCTTCAAGCCGTCAAAGCCGATGTGCTTGCACAGCCGCACCCAGGCCACCTGAGTGGTATCGGCTTGTTTGGCCAGCTTGGCAATGGGCAGCACAAACACGCTGTCCACATGGCTTAAAAAGAAGGACGCTGCCTTTTTTTCGGAATCATTCAAATCATCATACAAGTCCCGCACACGGATTTCGATGCTGGTCATGGATGGTCCCCCTTTCCGGTTATTGGCTGATTTTCCCCATCACAACGGGGTGTGCAGCACCGGTTGCTCCGGGGGCGTTGTTGGGCTGGCCGTACATGGCTTCGTTCGCCAGCACGGCAAAGGCCACGGCCTCCTTCGCGTTGCTGTCCAAACCAAGCTGCTCGTTGGTCATCACCTCGCAGCCGGGCAGACAGTCGGCAATATGGGTCAGCAGCGTGGGGTTCATGCTGCCGCCCCCGCCCACGATCATCCGGTCCGGCTTGACGGGGCAGTAATCCCGCACGCCCGCGCTGATGCACTCCGCCGTAAAGCGGGTGGCGGTGGCCAGCACATCCCCCAGCGGCACATCCAGCTCGTTGGCTTTCTTCAGCAGCTGTTCCACATAGGCATCACCGTACATTTCGCGGCCGGTAGTTTTGGGCGGGGTGCGCTTCAGGTATTCGTCCTGCATCATCCAGGCTAACAGGGCGGGGTTGACCTGAGCGGCAACAGCCATTTTGCCGCCGTCATCATAGCGGGCTTTTCCGTTCGTCATGCGGGCGGCAAGGGCATCGATCACCATGTTGCCCGGCCCGGTATCAAAGGCCAGCACACCGTTCAAGCCCGCACCGCGGGGCAAAAGCGTGATGTTGCCAATACCGCCAATGTTCTGCAATGCCACATTGCGCTGCGGGTCCTGGTAAAGCAGATACTCGGTATACGGCACCAGCGGCGCACCAAGGCCGCCTGCAGCCATATCCCGTACGCGGAAATCGCTCACCACGGGGCAGCCCAGCGCTTCCACGATC
This sequence comes from Candidatus Cibiobacter qucibialis, assembly GCA_004000625.1. GTDB lineage: Bacteria > Bacillota > Clostridia > Oscillospirales > Ruminococcaceae > Gemmiger > Gemmiger qucibialis. Next base: position 32,135 of record SAUS01000028.1, read on the forward strand.
ATTGAAGCTTCGCCGATTTGCAGGGTGCCGCGCACTTTGTAGCCCAGGTAGTCCTGCTCCACCGGGGCATGGAACACCGTCTGCCCATGGCTACCCACAAAGGCAACATTCCGCGGGTCCACGCCCGCCTGCGCGCAGACTGCCAGGCAGGCGTCTGCGCTGAGCTTGCCCAGCAAAAAGTTCATTAGGCAAAGTTCCTCGCTGCCGCCAAAGTTCCCTGCCGCCACCTGTAAAATGCGGCTGCGCACAGCATCGGTGAACGGCAGCGTGACAAACGCCATCTGGCGCACGTGGGTGTTGGTGCTGCACCCGCTGATTTCCACCAGCACAGCGTCAATGCCATCAGCCGAAGTACCGCTCATCAAGCCGATTGCCAGTTTTTTTGCCTCTGCATCTTTGCACAACATTGTCATGCTCCACCCTTTCGTTCAGAGGGTTACTGCAAAACCTTAGGGCAACACCGCACAATTCCCGCCTTACGGCTTAAGCACCGCTTCGGCGGCTGCGGCACGGCATCTGCGTTGCCAAAATGCTCGATAATGTCGGGTTGC
>SAUS01000029.1 GCA_004000625.1 Candidatus Cibiobacter qucibialis
AGCATCTGCCGCACCTCGCTCGCCGTATCGGCACTTAGAATTATGCGGTATTGCCTTAGGTTAGCGGGCGCACAATGTGCGCCCCTATGGGTGAGATGCCAATAAATGCCCGACATAACACATAAAAACTGCAATATAAAAATCACCCGCATACCGCTCCACCACCCCGCATATAAAATCCATAATAAACCCAACCCCATCTCCAATTCCTAATTCCTCATTGCTTGCGCCCAACGCCGAACTCCTCCCTCCTAACTAAAACTGGGGTGTTCACTATGCTTCTTCCTCTCCTCATGACAACCATCGCCGGTCTGTCCACTGGTCTGGGCGGGCTGATTGCGGCGCTGTTCCGGCCAACGCCAAGGCTGATGGCGTTCTGCGGCGGCTTTGCCGGGGCGGTCATGCTGACCGTCAGTTTGGCGGACCTGGCTCCGGCGCTGCTGGATTTTTACGGGGCGCTGCTTTCACCCTTTGGCTGTGGGGCTGCGGCTGCGGCACTGCTGCTGGGTGGTATGCTGGCAGCCTGGCTGTTGGCCTGTGCTCTGCCGGACGAGGATACACTGGCCGACCGTTTTGGCTCCCGCACCCAGGGCTCTGCCATGCGGGCTGCGCTGGTAACGGGGGCAGCCCTGCTGTTGCATAACCTGCCGGAGGGCATCCTGACCCTGCTGACCAACGTCTCGGACCCGCAGCTGGGGGCGCGCACGGCACTGGCGATTGCCCTGCACAATATCCCGGAGGGATTGGCTGTTGCGGTGCCTTTTGCCTGCGCCACCGGCAGCCGGGCCAAGGGTGCCGTGGCTGCGCTGGTATCCGGCCTTGCGGAACCGGCGGGGGCCGTTTTGGCGGCACTGGTGCTGGCCCCACTGTTGACGCCGGGACTTTTGAACGGCATTGTGGCTGTGGTGGCGGGCATTATGCTGTGGGTGGCGGCTGCCCAGCTGCTGCCCGCGGCGTTTGAACCGGCGTGGCGCAAAATGGGGGTGACAGGCTTTTGCGTGGGGGTGCTGATGATGATTCTTGGCATTGCAGCGTTGGCTTGATTGTGGTATACTATAACCTGTATTTGTCTGGGGTGCAAATAGTGCCTGGAAACCATGCAGGGGAGGGAAAATATCCATGCCATACCGCCGCAGCTGCGCCGCATGCGCACTGGCAGCCGCGCTGCTGCTTTCCGGCTGTTCTGCCGTAACCGGCAGCGATGTGGAATCCCTGCTGCGCGCGCCGCAGGCTTCCGGCGAGACGAGCGCCGTACAAAAGGCGCTCAACAGCGCCCTTGGTGTAACCGCGACCCTGAAATACCCTGCCAGCGGCGATTTTCTTTCCCCTTTTTTGTTTGGCGATTGGGATGGTGACGGCCAGGATGAAGCCGCCGTGCTGTACACGCTGGATGCCTCTGCGGGCAATGTGTACCTGGCTATTCTGGAACCGACCGAGGAAAACGGCTGGCGGGTGACGCAGACGGCAGAAGGGCTTTCCAGCGAGGTGGAAAGCGTGAACACCGCCCATCTACGGGATGAAAATTCCTTGCAGATCCTTGTCGGCTATGCCAGCGCCCAGGGCGACCGTTATATGGTGGTGTATCTGTACACCGAGGATGGCCTGCAGATCATCATCAAGCAGGCATACACCGAAATGATCCTTGCCAACCTGACGGGCGGAGAGGGCACCCAGGATTTGGTATTGGCCCTGCCTGCTGAGCAGGAGGGCGGCGGCTTGAACCTGCAGCTGCTGACCAACACCGAGGATGGCTTCCGCTCCGCCCAGACCCTTGCGATTGGTGATTACAGCGGCTGTGCGGCCCTGCACGCGGGCATTGGTGCGGACGATGGCAACTATCTGGTGGTGGATGGCTGGACCGGTGCTTCCGGCACCAGCCTGGCAAGTTCTATTGTAGTGTATGACCCGGAAACCCGATTTTTGCAGACCTACCGCCCGGCGGGCGTGGCCAACCTGACTAAAGCGACCCTGCGGTATGACGCCGCACTGGTCAGCACCGATCTGGACGGCAACGGAACGATCGAGATTCCCACGATGATCGATGACGGCGGCGAAATTTCCACCGGAATGGACAAGCGGCTGCGCTTTATCCTGTGGCGGGATTTTGCCGCGGCGGATGAGACCGGCAGTCACTTTGGTGTGTATGACAGCGAGTACAGCTTCTTTCTGGAGCTGCCGGAATCCATGCACGGCTCGGTGCTGCTGCGCACCAACCGGGATGGCAGCGGCTGGATGGTGTGCAACCGCGAGGGTACCACAGTTTATTGCGAACTGCGCCTGACCGACCCCGCCAAAGAAACCCAAACCCCGGACATCGATGGGGAACAGACCGAAGCCGGGGAGTACTGCCGCATTGCCAACATTGGCAGCCAGCAGCTGCAGGCCCGCGTGGTGACCCCGTATTATGGCCTGAGTATTGACGATATCATCCACGGAACAACCGTGTTCCGTTAAAAAAGCTAAAAATATACGGTAAAACGCGCATGTCTATCTGCGGGCGGTGCGCCATAACAATCAGGCGGCGGGAAACAGAATCCCGACCGGGAAAGGAAAAACAATGAAACGTATTCTGGTCGTAGAAGACGAAGCCAGCATCCGCGAACTTGTGGCACTGAACCTGAAAATGACAGGCTGGGAAGTATTGGAAGCCTCCAGCGCGGAACGTGCGCTGGAGTTGATCCAGAAAAATCCCCCCTGCGATGTAGCGCTGCTGGATATCATGCTGCCGGGCATGGATGGGTTTTCGCTGTGCGAAACCATCCGCCATGGCGACCCGTACATCGGTATTATTATGGCGTCCGCCAAAGGGCAGGAGAGCGATAAGATCCGCGGCCTTTCCATCGGCGCGGATGATTATATCACCAAGCCGTTCTCGGTGTCGGAGCTGATGGCCCGCGTGGAAGCGCTGGCCCGCCGAGTGCGCCGCAGCGCCACTGCGGACGATGAACAGGCAGGCTCCGAGCCGGATCAGCTGGTCAGCGGCCCCTTTGTGCTGGATGAAAAAAGCCGCGTGCTGTACAAATCCGGCAAGCCCATTGACCTGACCCAGGTGGAATTTCAGATCATGGAGCTGTTTTTCCGCAACCCCGGCACTGCCCTGGTGCGCGAAAAGATCCTGGAAGGCGTTTGGGGCAAGGGGTATTTCGGCGATGTCAAGATCGTGGATGTCAACATCCGCCGCCTGCGCATGAAAGTGGAAGATGAACCCAGCAGCCCCCAGCACATTTTGACCGTCTGGGGCTATGGCTACCGCTGGAACGCATAATTACCGCATTTTTATGGAAAGGGGGCTGCCGCCTGTGCAGAGCATTACCCGCCGTTGGCTGCGCGGCAGCCTGCTGATTACCATTTGCATCTTGGCTGCGGCGCTGGGGCTGTTTTTGTATTACAGCCACCAGAATTTGTACGGCGGGGTGCAGCGTGCCATGCAGGCGCGGTTTTCCACCGTGGAGGGACGTTTGCAGGCAACCGGCACCGCCGGCAGCAGCCAGGCAACGTCTGAAAGCCGCAGCCAGTCCCTGCGCCGCACGGTGGAACAGTTTGATGAAAAAGATAAGTTCGAGTTCATGCTGTTGGACTCCTCCGGCGTGGTGCTGGCAACCTCCAGCGGCACCATGAACAAGAATCTGCTGAGCGAGGGCAGGGATTTTTATCAGGCTGTCACCGGCTCCACCGGCAGCGGCATGGTCACTTTCCGCACAGCGGACGGCGAACACGTGATGGCTGTTACCAGCCTGGTGCCTTATGCGGCGGGCAATGTGACGGCCATGCGCCTTGTTACCAGCCTGACGCTGGTGGACCGCCAGTGGTACAGCACGCTGATGGTTTCGTTCGGCGTGGCGGCGGTGGTGCTGGGGTTTGCGGTGTTCAGCGGCCTGTTTTTTATCCGCACCATTGTGCGGCCGCTGGGCCAGGTGGAAGCCACCGCCAATCGCATTGCCCACGGCGATTTGACCACCCGCCTGCCGGATGCCCCGTATGACGATGAGATCGGCCGCCTGTGCAAAGCCATCAACCAGATGGCCGAGGACCTGACAAAAACGGAACGGATGAAAAACGAGTTCATCTCCTCTGTCAGCCACGAACTGCGCACTCCGCTGACCAGCATCAAAGGCTGGGTGGAAACCATCGCCAACATCCGTGACCCCGATGACGAAAACTACCGCAAGGGTATTACTATTATCCGCAGTGAGACCGACCGCCTGTATGATATGGTGGAGGAACTGCTGGATTTTTCCCGCCTGCAAAACGGCATCAAGCTGAACTGCGAGGTGCTGGATTTTGTGGCCGAAGCCACCGACGCTGCCCTGTTTGTGGAAGCCCGCATCCGGCAGGAGGGGCTGCACCTTGTGTATGACGAACCGCCGGAGCCGTATCCCGTTTGGGCTGACCCCGCCCGCCTGCGCCAGGTGTTTGTCAACGTATTTGATAACGCCATCAAATATTCGCCGCCGGAAGGAACCATTTTCTTTACCCTGACCCGCACCGCCACCACCGTAACGGCCAGCATCCGGGACCAGGGCCGCGGCATTGCGCCGGATGACCTGCAAAACGTAAAGATGAAATTCTTCAAAGCCAAAAACGCCGTGCGTGGTTCCGGCATCGGCCTGGCGGTGGTGGATGAGATCACCAAAGCACTGGGCGGTACGGCGGATATCACCTCAACGTTGGGGCAGGGTACCACCGTTACCATCACCCTGCCCATCTACCACGCTGGGCAGGAACATCTGCACGAGCCGATTTGACCGCAAAAATAAAGGAGAACCCATGCCGCAAGAACAACGTCCAACTGAAAAATTCCGTACCTCTGTGGGCGGCCAGGCCCTGATGGAGGGCATTATGATGCGCGGCCCTGAAAAAATCTGCTGCGCGGTACGCCGCCCGGACGGCACGATTGATCTGAGCTATTCCGATGTGACCACCCACTGGTACAATAAAGTTCCCCTGGTGCGCGGAGTGTGCAATATGGTGGAAAACCTGATGAACGGGTACAAATACCTGATGCACTCCGCCGATATTGCCATGACGGAAGAGGAAAAAGAGGAAGAAAAGCAGAACGAGAGCAAGCTGGACCGCTGGCTGGACGAACACGCCGGCCCCAAGGTACAAAGTGTGCTGATGACCCTTTCCGCCTGCGCAGGTGTAGTGCTGGCAATTTTTCTGTTTACCTTTCTGCCTACGTTCCTGACTGGGCTGGTGGCAAAAGTGATCCCCATGGGGCGCTGGCCGCGGGTCATCTTGGAAGCAGTGCTCAAGCTGGCAATCTTTTTGGGTTACATGTTCCTCTGCACCCGCATGAAGGAAATCCACCGCATGTTCCAGTACCACGGGGCTGAGCACAAAACGATTGCCTGCTATGAGGCAGGTGAGGAATTGACGGTTGCTAACATCCGCAGACATACGCGGTTCCACCCCCGCTGCGGCACCAGTTTTTTGATTCTGGTCATTCTGGTCAGCATTGTGCTGTATGCGGTGCTGCCGTGGAGCGGTACCATGTTGCGCGTGCTGTACAAGCTGGCCATGCTGCCGCTGCTGGTGGGCATCTGTTATGAGATTTTGAAGTGGGCAGGGCGTTCCAACTCGCTGCTGGCACGGGCTGTTTCGGTGCCGGGGCTTTGGCTGCAGCACCTGACGACCTTTGAGCCGGAAGATGACATGATTGAAGTGGCCATCGCCGCCGTTACCCCCGTACTGCCCAAAAAGCCGGAGGACGGCCAATGGTAACGCCGCTTGCCCCACAGCAGCTGGCGGGCATTCTGCCGCGCCAGGCTGTGCGCATGGTGCAGGATGCTCTGCAGGCCGCAGGCTGCCCCGATGCTGATTACGACGCCCGCGAACTGCTGCGCATTGCCGCTGGAAAAGATCCGCGCTTGCTGTTTGACCCGCTTACCCGGCCGCAGGCTGAGTGCCTGGCGGAACTGACGGCTCAGCGCATGCAGCGGGTGCCGCTGCAATACCTGGCAGGGGAGTGGGACTTTCTGGGGTTGACCTTCAAAGTCGGCCCCGGTGTGCTCTGCCCCCGCGCAGACAGCGAGGTGGTGTGCGAAACTGCCATTGAGCTGTTGCAGCAGATGGGAAAACCTGAGCCCCGGGTGCTGGACCTGTGCGCCGGAACTGGCTGCCTGGGCATTGGCATCTGCCATTTTGTGCCAAGTGCTAGCGTGACCTGCGTGGAAAAAAGCCCGCAGGCGCTGCAATACCTGCAAGCCAACGTACATGGCACCGGTGTGCAGGCAAAGGCAGCGGATGTGCTGCAATACTGGCGAGAGCTTATGCCCCAAAGCGTGCAGCTGATCATCTCCAACCCGCCGTACCTGACCGGGGCAGAGATGCAGGCCCTGATGCCGGAGACCGCCCACGAGCCAGCTATGGCGCTGGACGGCGGAACGGATGGGTTGGATTTTTACCGCGCCATTGCCGCCCACTACCGTGATATTGTCTGCCCCGGTGGGTGGCTGGTGTTTGAGATTGGCTGTGCCCAGCGGGCGGATGTGATGGAGATATGCCGCCAAAACGGCTGGCAGCAAGTGCAGGCAAGGAAGGATTACGGCGGCAACGACCGTGTGGTGTACGCCCAACGGGTGAAATAAATCTGATTTTCAACGTTTTGCAGCTGAAATGTGGAAAATGTGAAGAAAATTTTGAAAAGATGACAACAAATGGTTGTAATTTGTGCCGCGATTGGTTATAATAATACCTGATAAACGCAGGACGACCATTTGGATAGCGGCGCACCTGCCGTACAAAATAAAAACAGCACCGCAGTTGCCTGTGGTGCGTATGGGATACAACGCACGATCGCTCAGATAAGGAGATATAAACTTATGGCAGCAAAAAAGGAAAGTTCATCCAAGCAGCTCCCCACCGGCCCGGCAGGGGATAAAAAGGCAGCGCTGGAGACGGCACTGGCCCAGATCGAAAAGCAGTTTGGCAAAGGCGCCGTGATGAAGCTTGGGACCAACGTTGCCATGCAGGTGGATGCCATTTCCACCGGCAGCCTGGGGCTGGACCTGGCGCTGGGCATCGGCGGCCTGCCACGCGGACGCATCATTGAGGTATATGGGCCGGAATCTTCCGGTAAAACCACCCTGGCCCTGCATGTTCTGGCTGAAGCCCAGAAGCTGGGCGGCGAAGTTGCCTTTATCGACGTTGAGCACGCCCTGGATCCCACCTATGCCCGCGCCCTTGGCGTTGACATTGACAGCCTGCTGGTCAGCCAGCCGGATACCGGCGAGCAGGCCATGGAAATCTGCGAAGCTCTGGTACGCTCCGGCGCGATTGACGCTATTGTTGTGGACTCTGTTGCTGCCATGGTGCCCAAAGCCGAAATTGAAGGCGAAATGGGCGATTCCCACGTTGGCCTGCAGGCACGCCTGATGAGCCAGGCTCTGCGTAAGCTGACCGGCATCATCGGCAAAACAAACACCGTCTGCATCTTTATTAACCAGCTGCGCGAAAAAGTCGGTGTGATGTACGGCAACCCTGAAGTGACCACCGGCGGCCGCGCCCTGAAATATTATTCCTCTGTACGTATTGATGTGCGCCGCATTGAGGGCCTGAAGGACGCCAGCGGTTCCTTTATCGGCAACCGTACCCGCGCCAAGATCGTCAAGAACAAAGTGGCACCCCCGTTCCGTGAGGCCGAGTTTGACATCATGTTCGGCGAGGGAATCTCCAAACTGGGCGAAATGATCGATCTGGGTGCTAAGCTGGGCATTGTGCAAAAGAGCGGCGCATGGTTCAACTATGGCGATATCCGCCTGGGCCAGGGCCGCGATAACGCCAAGCTCTACCTGAAAGAACACCCTGATGTGGCTGCTGAGATTGAAAAGCAGGTGCGCGAAAATGCGGACCGTCTGCTGGCGGCCGGCAAAAAGGGAACCGTGAAGCCGCTGGAGAAGCCGGCTGTTACCCCCGTTGCTGCTGAAGATGCCCCTGCCGCTCCCATGGCGGATGCACCCAAGACCACCGGCAGCGAGATGGACCTCGACATCATGGTTGACGAATAAGCGATGCCGGAGCTGACACAGGTAAAAGAAACAAAAAGAGGCCGCTATGCGCTGTTCTTTGACGGCGAGTTTGCCTTTTCGCTGGACGAGGACACCTTTGCCATGGCGGGGCTGCATACCGGGGATGAGCTGGAAGAATGGCAGATCCATGACCTGCAGACCAAAAGCGACACCCGCAAGGCTGTGGATAAAGCCATGGACCTGCTGGCCCTGCGGGACCATGCAGCCGGGGAGCTTTATCAAAAGCTCTGCCGCAGCTTTGACCCCCACAGCGCTGCCGCTGCCGTGGCAAAAATGCAGGAGCTGAACCTGCTGGATGACGCCGGTTTTGCCCGCCGCCGTGCGGCGGAGCTGCTGCGCAAGCGCAAGAGCCGCCGTGCAATTCTGGATGATCTGCACGCCAAAGGCATTGACCGCGGTGCGGCCGCTGAAGCGGTGGAAGCTCTGTTTGCCCAAAGCGAGGAGGACGAGGAGGAAAACCCGGAGCTGGCCAATGCCCGCGCACTGGTGGAACGCCACTATGCCGCAAAGCTGGCACAGGGCAAATGGCAGCAGGTAGCTGCCGCTTTGGCACGGCGCGGGTTCTCCCACAGCGTGATCCGCCAGGCATTGGCAGATGCCGAGACAGAAGAAACCGAAGCGTAACACAAAAAAGTACACACCGCAGGGGCAAAAAATGCTCCTGCGGCATTGTGGTATCAATGCACCGAACGGATAGCTTTGCCTGAATTTTGCCCAAGCAAGCGGCAGAGCCCAACATAACATACTGAAAAGAGAGACAGGAACAACCATACATGAATATTGCAATTATTTCCCTTGGATGCCCCAAAAACCAGGTCGATGCTGATGTATTCTGCCACGCGCTGATCAAGGCGGGCCACCAGACGGTTGCGGACCCCGAACAGGCGGACATTATTATTGTCAACACCTGCGGCTTTATCCAGTCCGCTAAAGAGGAAGCCATTGAGAACATTTTGATGGCCTGCCAGTATAAGCAGCAGAACCCCAACCTGAAGGTGATCGTGACCGGCTGCCTGGCTGAGCGCTATAAAACCCAGATTGTGAGCGAAATGCCGGAAGTGGACGCCGTTGTGGGCATTGGCTCCAACGCCGCTCTGCCCGCCATTGTGGAGCGCCTGACCGCCAACGGCGCGGGCCAGGTGGAAAGCTATGGCCCCAAATGCGATATGGAGCTGGGCGGTGCCCGTGTTATCAGCACGCCGCGCCACTATGCTTACCTGAAAATTGCCGAAGGCTGCAACAACCGCTGCCATTACTGCGCCATCCCGCTCATCCGCGGCCCGCTGCGCAGCCGCCCCATTGACGACTGTGTTGCCGAAGCTCGCTGGCTGGCCGGGGAGGGCGTGAAAGAGCTGATCCTGGTGGCGCAGGACCCCACCGCTTACGGCGAGGACTGGGGCAAACCCGGCGCAGTTTGCGAACTGTTGGATAAGCTGAACACCATTGAGGGCATCCGCTGGATCCGTGTGCTGTACGCCTACCCGGAGCGTATCTCCGATGAATTCATCGCAGCCCTTGTGCGCAACAATAAGGTTGTGCCGTATCTCGATCTGCCCATCCAGCACTGCGATGACGAGGTGCTGAAAAACATGAACCGCCGCGGCGGCCGCAAAGAAATTGAGGATGCCATCCGCCGCCTGCGCGCGGCCATCCCCAACATCACGCTGCGCACCACCCTGATTGCAGGTTTCCCGGGTGAGACCGAGGAACAGTACAGCGAGCTGTGCGACTTTGTCAAAACCGTCAAGTTTGACCGCCTGGGCTGCTTTGCCTATTCCGCCGAGGAAAACACCGTGGCCGCCAAGATGGACAATCAGATTGACGAGGAAGTCAAGCAGCGCCGCGCAGACCACATTATGGAGCTGCAGGCCGAGATCAGCGCGGAAAAGGAAGCAGAAAAGGTCGGCAAGACCTATGAGTGCATCTGCGATGGCGTGGACGATGAAACCGGCATGTACCTGCTGCGCTCCGCAGCAGACTGCCCGGAAATTGATGGCAGCATCATGACCCCGGCAGATACCCCGCTGGAAGCCGGCGCGTTCTATAACGTTACCATCACCGATGCCGATACTTATGATCTTTATGGTTATGCGGAAAGCAAAGTGGAGGAATAAACCATGAATCTGCCTAACAAATTAACGATGATGCGTGTCATCATGGTGCCGTTCTTTATGGTATTTGCTGCCATGAGCCATATGGGCACGCTCCGGTTCAACGCAACGTATGCCTTGATAGCGGGCATTCTGTTTGCTGTGGCCAGCTTTACGGATTTCCTGGATGGCTACCTGGCCCGCAAGAACCACCTGGTAACGGACTTTGGCAAGTTTATGGACCCGCTGGCTGATAAAATGCTCACCACCGCCGCCATTATTTATATGGTGGTGGATGGTGTCTGCTCCCCCGTGGTGCTGGCCATCATCATGTTCCGCGAGTTTGCTGTGGCCGGTGTGCGCATGATTGCGGCAGAGTCCGGTACCGTCATTGCCGCAAACATGTGGGGCAAGGTCAAAACCGTGCTGCAGATGGTCACCATCATCTTCTATTACTTTGCCATGGCGCTCGCCCCGGCGGACGGCGTTGGGGTTATCAGCTTTACCACCCAGGTGCTGTGCTGGGCCGTTGCTGCCGTTACTGCACTTTCCGGCTGCATCTACCTGTGGCAGAATCGTTCCTGCTTTATGCAGGCAAAATGATGCTGCCCCCTTGCAACCGCTTATCAGGGCGGCTATAATAAATCTGAACGGTTTGCAGGTTTAGCCGCGCCGTACCAGCAAAGTTGGGAAAGGAAGTTCCTGTCCATGCAGATTTTTAATACCATGACCCGCAAAAAGGAAGATTTTATCCCGCAGGAGCCGGGCGTTTATCGCGTTTACGTCTGCGGCCCCACGGTGTATAACTATATCCATATCGGCAATGCGCGCCCCATGATCGTGTTTGACACGCTGCGCCGCTATCTGGAGTACCTTGGCAACAAGGTGCTGTATGTCTCCAATATCACCGATATTGACGATAAACTGATCAAAAAAGGCCAGGAGGACGGCACCACCATGCAGGAGGTTGCCCGCAAGTTCGAGGCCGAGTACATCAAAGATTCCGAGGGCCTGAACGTTAAGGCCCCCACCGTGCGCCCCCGCGCAACCGAGCATATCGGTGAGATCATCAAGATCGTCAAGGACCTGGTCGAATCCGGACATGCTTACGTTGCCCACAACGGCGATGTCTACTTCCGCGTTAAGTCTGATCCCGGTTACGGCAAGCTGAGCCACCTGAACCTGGACGACCTGGAAAGCGGCAACCGTGAACTGCGCAGCCAGATGGATGACGACCTGAAAGAAGACCCCGCAGATTTTGCTGTCTGGAAGGCCGCCAAGCCGGGCGAGCCTTCCTGGAACAGCCCTTGGGGCCAGGGCCGTCCGGGCTGGCACATTGAGTGCAGCGCCATGGCCCGTAAGCACCTGGGCAAGACCATCGACCTGCATGCAGGCGGCCAGGACCTGATCTTCCCCCATCACGAAAACGAGATTGCACAGTCGGAGTGCGCCAACGGCTGCACCTTCAGCCATTACTGGATGCACAACGGCTTTTTGAACATCAACAACCAGAAGATGTCCAAGAGCGCCAACAACTTCTTTACCGTGCGTGAAATTGCCGATAAGTACGGCTATGAGCCGATCCGTTATTTTATGCTCACCGCTGGTTACCGCATGCCGCTGAACTATACGGTGGACCTGATCGAGAGCTGCAAGAACAGCTTGGAGCGCCTGTACACCTGCCGCGATAACCTGGATTTTGCCATCCGCAATGCCCATGGCACTGACACTGCCCTGACTGAAAAGTGCGAAGAAGCACGCAAAAAGTTCAAGACCGCCATGGATGACGACCTGAACACCCCCGATGCTCTGGCCGCCATTTTTGAGTTCGTCAAGGACATCAACACCATGTCCGATGCTGCCGATAAGGCTACGTTGGAAAAGGCCGCCGCCACGTTTGACGAGCTGACCGGTGTGCTGGGCCTGATGTACAACCGCAAGGCCGAGGAAGCCCCCGACGAAGTGAAGCAGCTGGTGGAAGAGCGCGCCGCAGCCAAAAAGGCCAAGGACTTTGCCCGCGCCGATGCTCTGCGCGCCAAAATCACTGAGCTGGGCTGGAATGTGATGGACACCGCTAAGGGCCCGCAGCTGACCAAGCTATAATTATTACTGCACAATCACGGCAAAACAAAGGAATTGGAAACAGGGAAGCATCTGCCTCTGCTTCCGGTTCCTTATTTTATTGCAGTGGCAAATACGCTGCATGATCTGGAGAGTTCAGAATGACAAATACCAGAACCAAACAGGAAGAGCGAACGCTGTATATTATATTGGCTGCAGCGCTTGCCGCGCGCCTGCTGCTGGCCCTTGTTACTGAAGGCTACACCTATGATATGAGCTGCTTTGTGGCCTGGGGGGATAAGCTGGCCAGCGAAGGTCCCGCGGCCTTTTACAGCGCCGATTATTTTGCGGACTACCCGCCCGGCTACATCCTTGTGCTGGGGCTGGTCAGCCTGGTGCGCAAGGCGCTCCAACTGAGCTATGAATCCCGCTGGACCTATTTTTTGCTGGCACTGATCCCCGCAATCTGCGATTGTGCCGCCGTGGTGCTGCTGGACCATATCAGCCGCCGGTATATGGGGCAGGGCAGGGCACAGCGCTGCCTGGTGCTGTTTGCGGCGTTCTGCCCGCTGACCTTGTTTGATACCGGCATCTGGAAGCAGATCGATGGGGCTTTTGCGCTGCCGCTGCTGCTCTGCTTCTGGCTGCTGGAAGAGCGCCGCTACCTGCTCGCTGCGGTGCTGTACGGCGTGGCGCTGGCCATCAAGCCGCAGGCACTGTTGGCTGGGCCGGTGCTGGCCGTCTGCTTTTTGGTGGCTATTGCGGATGCCGTGCGGGATGGCAAAAGCCCGCTGAAATCGGTCGGCCAGATTTTTGGCGGTGCTGCGCTGGCTTTGCTGCCGCCGCTGCTGGCGGGCCTGCCGTTTTACGGGGCAAAAAATCTGGTGCCGTCCTTGATCGATAAGTACATCACCACGGCGTCTGGCTACCAGTATGCCACCATCAATGCGTTCAACTGGTTTGCAGCGCTGGGCGGCAACTGGCAGGCGCTGGATGCTTGCCCGGTGTTTAACCTGAGCTGGAAAGTGCTGGGCATTTTCAACATCGCTGTTATCACGGTGCTGCTTGTGGTGCTGGCGGTCATCAGCTGGCGGACGGGGCGGTTTTCCCCGCTGCTGCTGGCAGCGTTTTACACGGTGGGGATTTTTACCTTTGCCCATTGCATGCACGAGCGTTACCTGGTGCTGGGCATGCTGCTGGTACTGCTTGCTGCGGCGCGCTGGAATGACATCCGTTTGTATGGCGCCGGGTTTGGTCTGTCGATAACGGGCTTCTTGAACCTGGAAACTGTGTATACCCTGGTAGGCAGCGATGACGAGTGGCTCAGCAGCGATACCAGCCGCGAGTTTGCCATGGCAGTCGGCTTTGCCGAAACGGCAGCCTTTGTGCTGCTGGCTTTCACCGCGTGGGCCATCTGCCGCCATGGAGCGATTTCTCCACTGGCAAAAGTGGAAACCATCGAAAAAGATAAAACAAAAACAGTGCAGAAAAAGCTGGAACTGTGCACCCTGCGCATTGATCCGCAGCCTGCTTGGACGGCTAAAGAGAAGAAAGCCTTGGCAACGCTGACGTTGATCGTTGCTGTGGTGAGCTTTGCCTACCTTGGCAGCATGAAAGCACCGCAGAACCCTGTGGATGCTACGGACAGCACGGCAACCATCGACTTTACCCCGCAGCAGGACGCGGTGGAAATCTGGGTGTACCCCGGCATTTCCACCGGCGGCAGCCTGCGCATCACGGATGCAGCGGGCAATGAGCTGTACCAGAAGGAACTGAGCTATGCAACGCCGTTCTGCTGGACCAAAACGGCCATCACGGCTCCGGCAGGGCAGACCCTGACCGCAACGATTGAAAATGCGCAGATGTTTGAACTGGCCCTGCGGGATGCCACCGGTGCGCTGGTGCCGGTAACGGGCGGCGATGCCCTGTTTGATGAGCAGAGCGAAGTGCCAGATACCATCAGCCAGCTGAACAGCATGTATTTCGATGAAATCTATCATGGCCGTACTGGGTACGAAATGCTGCACCGCATGACGGCATACGAAACCACCCACCCGCCGCTGGGCAAAGATTTTATCATGCTGGGCATTGCTATTTTTGGAATGACAGCCTTTGGCTGGCGCTGTGCCGGAACGCTGTTCGGCGTGATGCTGGTGCCGCTGATGTGGTGCTTTGCCCGCCGTCTGACCCACAAACGCTGGGCCGGGGCCATGGCAGGTGCGCTGATTGCCGCTGGGTTCATGCGATTTTCCCAAAGCCGCATTGCCACAATCGATATTTACGGTACGTTCTTTATCCTGTTAGGCGCATATTTTATGGTATGGTATTGCCAGAGCGTGCTGCAAAACGGCGTAAACGGCTCGCTGCTGCCCATGGCGCTGGGCGGCGTGGCATTTGGGCTTGGGTGTGCATCCAAGTGGACCGGAATTTATGCCGGGGCAGGGCTTGCGGTATTGTACCTGGGTGTGCTGTATGCCCGCTGGAAGCAAAAACAGCCGGGCTTCTGGAAAGAATTCCGGATGGCTGCTGTGGGTGGTGTGGCGTTTTACATCGTTGTGCCGTTCCTGATCTATCTTGCATCCTACCTGCCTTATTGGTGGAAAGACCCTACCTTTGGTTTGCGGGATTGGTGGGATTGCCAAACCTACATGTACTGGTACCATTCCACCCTGAAAGCAACCCACCCGTTTGAAAGCCGCTGGTACACCTGGCTGCTGGACCTGCGCCCAGTGTGGTATTACAAAAATTCTTACCTGGAAGCTGGGCTTCAGGGCAGCATTGCAGGTTTTTATAACCCGGTCATTTGCTGGGCGGGGCTGTTCTGCATTTTGCTGCTGCTGTGGCGCCAGGTTTCGGCTCGCGGCACGGCAAAGGGAGCGGGCGTTCTGATCTTGTACGCCAGCCAGCTGCTTTCCTGGATGCTGGTATCGCGCTGCACTTTCATGTACCATTACTTCCCCAGCTCGGTCTTTGCGTTGACGGCCATTGTGCTGGTTTTAACGCAGATGAAGCGGCAGGACCGCGCCAAAAAGATTGGCGCGGGGCTGTGCATTGCGGCGCTGGTGTGCTTTGCCTGGTTCTATCCCGTTCTGTCCGGCTTGCCCGTGCCGACCCTGTGGGCGCAGAGCACCAAGATTTTGCCGAGTTACGGGTTCTATTAAGGCAGTTACGGGGAGTCTTTTCGGCCTTTTTGAAAAAAGGCCTGGCGAAAAACTTTAATTATTTTCACTAAGGCAACACCGCGCAATTCCCGCCTTACGGCTTAAGCACCACTCCGGCAGCTGCGGCACGGCATCTGCGTTGCCAAAATGCTCGATAATGTCGGGTTGCGGTACCCGCATCGTGCTTCGGGGGCAAAAGCCCCTCGCACTCTGCGACCGCTGCCCCTGCTTCGGTTCGCTGTTTCCGCCACTGGCGGCGCTCACCTTTGCAGCATCCAGTATTATCTGCGCTTTTGGCTTGGCATCTGCCGCACCTCGCTCGCCGTATCAGCACTTAGAATTATGCGGTATTGCCCTAATTACATTATATAAAATAAATGTGCGGCTCCGGGCGGTGAATGCAGCGGGGCCGCACATTTTTGTGTGCAGGAGAATTGGAAGAAAAAGCAATATTTTTAGAGTGCATCTCTAACCTGGCGCTCCGACTTGGCCGCCCTACTGACACTTTAGAAGATCCTCCAAACAAAAACCGCCGCCCCAATCAGGGCGGCGGCCAATCAATATTCTATATGCGATAAGTACTGATCTTCACGCAAGGTAGAGGCTTACGCGGCAAAAATCAGGTTTCCGGCAGGTAGATATGGTGGGGCAAGCCCTCAACATAGATGGGGGTCAGCTCGGCCTGGATCAGCGGCATAGCATAAGCCAGGAACTCCGGCAGCATGGCAGTGTGGTCGGCGTTGACCCATTCCAGCGGAACTTTCTTTTCAAGGTTGGCAACCTCGCTGATGGGGTGCAGGCTGGTGGTACACTGGTACGGTGCGTTGGAAATGCGGTCCAGTGCGACCATTTCGCCGGTGTGGCCCTCAAAAGCGGCCTTGGCGGCAGCACCGCCCACCTGGTATGCCTCGGTGATATCGGTACGGCTGGTCAGGTGGCCAGCGCAGCGCTGCAGGGTGGAAAGCTCAATGCAGCGGGTCTTGGTGTCCAGACGGCGGGCAACGGTGTTGGCCAAAAAGCGTGCCGTGCCGGTCAGGGCTTTGTGGCCGAACGCGTCAACTGCGTGCACATCGTCGGCCAGCTCGCAGACATAGCGGCCATCAGCCAGTTTAACGCCTTCGGAAACAGCAATCACGATGGAAGGCTTTTCTTTCTGCATCCGCTCCACTTTTTCCACAAAGCGGTCTACATTAAAGGGAACTTCGGGCAGGCAGATCATATCCACGCCCTCGCAGTCCTCACCCTTTGCCAGGGAGGCAGCGGCGGTCAGCCAGCCGGCATTGCGGCCCATAATCTCCACAATGGTAACGTACTTGGTGCCATATACGGTGGCATCGCGGATGATTTCCTTCATCACAACGCCAATGTACTTGGCGGCGCTGCCGTAACCGGGAGTATGGTCGGTCACCATCAGGTCATTGTCAATCGTCTTGGGAACGCCCATAAAGCGGATATCGCTGCCAATATGGGCACCGTAATCAGCCAGCTTGCCGATGGTATCCATGCTGTCATTGCCGCCGATGTAGAAGAAATAGCCGATATCCAGTTCGCCCAGGATCTCGAACAGCTTCTGGTATACGGCTTCGCCCTCGGCGGTGTGCCAGTCGGGCAGCTTGTAGCGGCAGCTGCCCAGATAGCTGGACGGTGTGCGCTTGAGCAGCTCAATGTCCATGGCACTTTTCAACTTGTCATCCAGTACGCAGACGCGGCGCTCCAACAGGCCGGCCACGCCGTGCATCATGCCGTACACCTTACCTGCACCGCGGCGCTTGCAGCTTTCATAAACGCCGGCCAGGCTGGAATTGATGACTGAGGTGGGGCCGCCGGATTGACCGACGATCGCATTTTTTGCCATAAAATAATCTCCTTCTCTTCGGCAGTGCCGTGCGCACTGCTGTTTGTGTGCCGTGCGGCAGGCGGGCCGCCCTATGCACAATTATGTCATAATTAGTGTAACATTTTTTAATATGGGATACCATTGCAGGAGTTGACAAAAATAAGAAAGAACATTTAGCACTATTTTTGTTCCGCTTGCCGGAACCTGCAAAGCGTTGCGCTTTCCGTATTGAGGAAAATCATTCCATACAGCGGAATGGCATAGCCTTGTGAAAGAAATAATTGCGAGAAAACGCCTAAAAACATTGCAAAAATTGCATATACGTGTAAAAATAACGAAAAAACGGCAGGCGGAAAGAACACTTTTTGTACCGTAATAAGTGCAAAATTTGTATGTAGGCGGCAACAGACAGGCGCTTTTTATGTAAAAAGAAATTTCCGGAACAGAAAAGTGGAGAGTGAAGAAGAAACAATAAAGACCGGAGGAAAAGGTCCACAGAGATCCGAAGCCAACCATGATTTATATGGATCGGTTTGATTGAAAAGATAGCATGTTCCCAAAGTGAAAGAGGAAGGCTCCCAATAAGAAACAAAATATCCCGGAATGGGAGCCGCCCACAGCAGGCGGCACACCGTTCCGGGATGTTTTAATGTTATTTGATAAGATCCGGAAAAAACGCTCGCTTAGTTCTTTTCAACAATCAGCATACGCATGGCGTTCAGCACGGCAAGAATCATAACGCCAACGTCGGCAAAGACGGCCCACCACATATTGGCAATGCCAAAGGCTCCCAACAGCAGGAAGATGGCTTTGACGGCAAGGGCGAATACAATGTTCTGGTACACAATGTGCATGCACTTGCGGGAAATCTTCATAGCCAGGCTGATCTTGGCCGGGTCGTCATCCATCAGAACAACGTCAGCGGCCTCAATAGCAGCGTCACTTCCCATGGCGCCCATCGCGATGCCGACATCGGCGCGCATCAACACGGGGGCGTCGTTGATGCCATCACCGGCAAAGGTCAGGATATCGTTCTTGCCCTTGGTGGCCAGCAGCTCTTCCACGCGGTTGACTTTATCGGCGGGCAGCAGCTGGGCATGGTATTCATCCAGCCCCAGCTGGCCGCTGATCTCGCTGGCAACGGCTTCACTGTCGCCGGTCAGCATGATGGTACGCACGCCCTGGGCTTTCAGGGCGGCAATGGCCTGCTTGGAGTGTTCCTTCACTTCGTCCGCGATCAGAACAGAGCCAAGGAACTGGCCGTCACGCGCCACATAAACCACAG
This sequence comes from Candidatus Cibiobacter qucibialis, assembly GCA_004000625.1. Lineage (GTDB taxonomy): Bacteria > Bacillota > Clostridia > Oscillospirales > Ruminococcaceae > Gemmiger > Gemmiger qucibialis. The sequence goes on from SAUS01000029.1 coordinate 18,465, forward strand.
TACCGGTGCCGGTATTTTTGGTGTAGGTAATCTTGCTGTCGTCCATCATGCGGGCGTTGCCTGCCAGCACCACATGGCCGTCCACCATAGTGCGGACACCGTGGCCAGCAATTTCCTGAGCATCGGTCGCACGGCGGGCATCCAGTTCGCCGCAGGCTTCGCGCAGACTCTTGCTGATGGGATGGCTGGAAAAGCTTTCGGCCAAAGCAGCCTGTTCCAGCAACTCTTTTTCAGTGCAGCCGTTGGCCGGGCTGACCTGGCTGACGGCAAAAACGCCCTTGGTCAGGGTGCCGGTTTTATCAAACACAGCAATGGAGGTGTTGGCAAGTGCTTCCAGATAGTTACCGCCCTTGATGAGGATGCCGCAGCGGGAAGCACCGCCGATGCCGCCGAAGAAGCTCAGAGGAATGCTGATGACCAGCGCGCAGGGACAGCTGATAACCAGGAAGGTGAGCGCACGGCTGATCCAGGTCAGCCAGCCGCCGCCCAGCACCAGCGGTGGTAAAATGGCAAGTACCAAAGCGCCGATGCAGACGGCGGGGGTGTAATAATGGGCAAACTTGGTAATAAAGTTTTCAGCGCGGGCCTTTTTCAGGCTGGAATTTTCCACCATATCCAGGATCTTGGCAACGGTGGATTCACCGTACAGCTTGGTGGTGCGCAGCTTCAGCAGGCCGTCGCCGTTCACGCAGCCGCTGATGATCTCGCTGCCGGGATGCACAAAGCGAGGCTTGCTTTCGCCGGTAAGGGCGGCGGTGTTCAGCGTGCTTTCGCCAGAAATGACCTCGCCGTCAATGGGAACTTTCTCGCCGGGGCGCACGACCAGCACAGAGCCGATGGGCACATCGTCGGGATCAACGGTACTTACCGTGCCGTTGGCAGTTTCCAGGTTGGCGCTGTCGGGGCGGATATCCATCAAATCGCTGATGCTCTTGCGGCTTTTGCCGACGGCGTAACTCTGGAACAGTTCTCCAATCTGGTAGAACAGCATAACGGCAACGCTCTCACTGAACTCACCCAGGCAGAGCGCTCCCACAGTGGCAACGGCCATCAAAAAGTTTTCGTCAAAAACTTCGCCGTGAACAATGCCCAGCACAGCTTTGCGCAGCACATCGTGGCCAATGATGAAGTACGGCACCAGGAAGAGCACCAGCTCCAGATACCAGGGTATAGCCACCAGTTTGGAAGCCAGAATAATGGCCAGATACAGCACCGCTGAAATAATGATACGTTTCAGCGTCTTTTTCTGCTTCTTTGTCATAAGATAAGACCTCTCTTTTGGGTGTTCGTCAGGAAAAAAGGGGCAAAAATAAGGGCGGTTGGAAACCGCCCTGAGCGTGTCACAAAAGCTCCACGCTACAAAGGTGGGGTTCGCCGCAGTGTGGCTGCGCCACGCTCCTGCACCCCTCCTTTGGAACCACCCTGCCGCAAAGAAGCATGTTCTCATGCCTGGACGGCACTCGGACCTGCTTTTTTGCTTGCAAGGTATTCCAAGCGTCGGCACATGTCCGCCGCTTCGAATGGATTCCGAAACTTTCAGGCGGTTGGAAACCGTCCGAAAATGCTGATGCAAGGAGCTTACAGCTCGATCTCAAAGTCCGGCTCAACACGCTTGGCGGTCTTAACAACATCCTTCAGCACGGCATCGAACTTATCATCATCGACATCCAGAACCATCTTTTGGGCCATAAAGCTGACGGAAGCGCTCTTCACGCCGGGCAGCTTTTTAACGGCATCTTCAATTTTGGCGGCGCAGTTTGCACAATCAACTTCGATTTTGAATTTCTTCTGCATGATAATATCTCCTTTGGTTTTATGATCAATATTTTTTGAAAAATAAGGGGTAACAAGAGTTGGGGGCGTTTTATTCCTCCACATGCTCCATGCCAAGCGCAATCATGCTGCGCACATGATCATCATCCAGGGAATAGAACACCGTTTTTCCGTCCCGCCGGAACTTGACCAGCTTGCTGGCTTTCAGCAGCCGCAGCTGGTGGCTGACGGCGCTTTGGGAAACATCCAGCAGCTGGGCCAAATCGCCTACGCACAGCTCGCTCTCAAACAGCGCGTACAGGATCTTGATGCGGGTGGTATCCCCAAACACACGGAACAGCTCCGAAAGGTCATACAGAACCTCGTCGTCCGGCAGATCGCTGCGCAGCCTGGCAACGATATCCGGCTCACCGTGGCAGTCTGGGTCACATACCGGAACATCAGGCAGGGCGTTGGCTAAGCCATCCGGTGCTGTGGCGGGCTGCGGGAACTTTTTGGTATCAGGCATTGGGAGTATCACCTCGGTATCAAACATTTTATCATATGAATGATTGCTCATATGTTGACATTATAATACTGCCAACAGGGGCGTTTGTCAATAGGGGAAGGCAAAAAATATCGGGGAATTTTTTATGGAAGGAGAGGGGCCGGGGGTGGGGGATGAGAAAGAATAATGAATAAATAATAAATAATAAAGAATCATGTCGGTGGGCCGCGGCGCAAATACTCTCCTGCAAAATGAGTCAACCGTGAGCATGGAAACCTCCGAAACAACAAAAAAGCCGCGCGTCCCACCCCCATACAAGGGGCAAAACGCGCGGCACAAATTTATTTTGTTGGTGCCATATTAGGTAAAGCAAACAGGCGTAACTCTGCCCGGCCGGTTACTTCTCATCCTCATCCCACGTGCGGTCACTGATGATGTAGCGGGGGCGGCGCTTGGTTTCCATGTAGATCTTGCCGATGTATTCGCCGATCACGCCCAGGCAGATCAGCTGTACGCCGGAAACAAAGCAGATGATGCTGGTCATGCTGGCCCAGCCGGATACGGTGGCACCCAGCAGCGCTTCCACAATGGCCCAGATCACACCGATAAAGCTGATGAGCGCCACAATAACGCCAAACCCGGTAATGAACCGGATGGGCTTGACGGAAAGGCTGGTGATGCCGTCAAACGCAAGGGACAGCATTTTGGACAGGGGATAGTGGCTTTCACCCGCAATGCGCTCGTGGCGCTCGTAAGCAACGCTGGTGGATTTAAAGCCCACCAGCGGCACCATGCCGCGCAGGAACAGGTTGACCTCCTTGAAATTGGCAAACTCATGCAGCACGCGGGCGCTCATCAGGCGGTAGTCCGCGTGGTTGTAAACAACCTCGGCCCCCATGGCGTTCAGCAGCTTGTAGAAGCTTTCTGCCGTAAAGCGCTTGAAGAAGGTATCCGTATCGCGCTTGGAGCGCACGCCGTACACAACTTCGCAGCCATCGTTCACATAGGCATCTACCATGGCGTCCATGGCGTTGATATCGTCCTGACCGTCGCAGTCAATGGAGATGGTGATATCGCACTTGTCCTTGGCTTCCATCAAACCGGCCAGCACTGCGTTCTGGTGACCGCGGTTGCGGCTCTGGCTGATGCCGATGTAGTGTTTGTCGCTCTTGGCCAGGTCGCAGATGATGGACCAGGTTTTGTCCTTGGAGCCATCGTTGACAAACAACACGCGGCTGTCATCGCTGATTTTACCGGCGGCAACCAGGTCGGTGATCTTTTTCAAAAACAGCTTGCTGGTAATGGGCAGAACCTCCTGCTCGTTATAGCAGGGAATCACGATGTACAGGATCGGATTTTCGCGGGTAGCCTTCATGGTTTACAGCACCTCTTTTTTGCTTTTTCTGCTGCGCCGCCCGGCCAGCAGGTAAATTGCCGTCAGCAGAATGCTGATGGCGCTGACCCCGATCCCGCACCAGAGCGGGGTGGGGGAGTAGTGGAAACGAATACAGTTTTTACCGGCATCTACCTTGACGGCCATCAGGCCGTTGATGTTCAGAATCTCTGCAGATTCGCCGTTGACCGTGGCGCTCCACGCTTTGTCATAGGGAACACTGAAAAACGCGTACTGCTCGCTGCCGGATGTGATTTCGGAATAAAAATAGTCTGTGCCATAATCAAACACATCGGTGCAGGCTTCGCGGCGCTTGTCCATGTCGGCATACTTGTTTTCCTGGCTGATCTCACCATCCAGCGCGGCATCATAGTGGCGCAGTATGGTGGAAACCGTGGCTTCGTCCTCGTCTGCCACCACAAGGGTCTTTAACATGCCATGGGCGCGCTCGGCGGGGTCAATCTCGTCAAACTCACTGCGGGTCATGTAGGTATCATAGCAGAAGCCGATGGGCAGGGCGTGGGAATCCTGATAGACGTTGATCTGCTCGTGACCGTTGGAAAAACTGGTGTAGATTTCATCCGGCCAGTCGGAGTTGTTGCGGATATAATACCCAACGGAAAGCAGCTCGTTGGTGCCCTCCGGCCCGGCGGGGGTAATGGCGTGGCGCTCGTCCCCCAGGGCATCATACAGTGTAAAGATGGAGGGGGAAAGCGTGCTCAAAAAGGAGGTACGGTCCGGCAGGTAAGCCGCCATGCCGCGGTTGGAATACGGCTCCCAGAAATAATAGCGGTAGGGCAGGGCATCAGGCAGGCCGTCGCCGCTGTGGATAACGTCACCATAAATTTCTGTGGTGGTCAGGCCGATCGTCTGGGTGTAGGCACGCTGATAGGTGCCCACGGTAAAACCGGTGGTCAGTGCAGCAACCAGAGCAGTGCAGGCCGTCAGGGCAGCCATGGGGCGGCGCAGGCGCAGCCGCCGCACCCCGCCCAGGGCAGCAAACAGCAGAACCACGCCGCCGATGGCAATCAATGTCAACACAACCAGCCAGTATTTGCGGTACACCATGGTATCGCGCTTGACGTACAGATACAGCGTGATAGCGGCGATGACCGCAGCCGAAATACCGCAGCCCGCACGCCAAGGGTAGTCCTGCAGATGGTCCAGCACCTTGATGGTGGCCAGCACCAGCAGGAACACCAGCATGTAATACCAGCGGCGGTACGGCTCGCTGGTGAACATGACGAACAGACTGTTGCTGACCGGGCTGGCTGCTACAAGGAACAGCCCCACCAGCAGCACATGCAGCCAGTCCCACTTCCAGCGCAACAGATAAGCCAGAACCAGGCAGACGCCTAGCAAGGGCAGGTACGCCGCGATGGAATACCAGTTATCATGCACCACAGCGGAAAAATTGAACATATTCTCCGCCGGGAAGAAGAGCGCCCGCAGCATTTGCAGGTAATTGGGCCAGTCAAAGGTCAGTTGGCTCAAGCTGATGTGATCCGATACGCGGGGATTATTGAGCACCGCCGCAATGGAGGGGATGAACAGTACCCCCGCCATGCCGACGCCCAGACAGCCTTCCAGGATGCAGGCCGGAATTTTGCGGGCATTTTTGCGCAGATCCGCCCCGGGGCGTGCGTCCTCGCCGCCAAAAAGATACCGCGTAATATAGTAAAACACCAGGAAGAAAACTTCCCCGATAAAGAAGTAATAGTTGACCAGCGCGTTGATGGTAACGGCAAACAGGAACGGAGCTTTTTTGCCCTCCTGCATGCGTTTGTCCAGCCCCAGCATCAAAAGCGGGAACAGGGCAATCACATCATGGAAGTGATAGAACACCACGTTGATGCAGGAAAAACCGGAAAATGCATACAACACACTGCCAAGCAGGGCGCTTTTCTCGCTGGCACTGCGGCGGAAGTAGGCAAACGAGGTCAGCCCGGCAACAGCATATTTGAGCATATAGATCCAGCCGACCAGATAGGGAAACGCGCTGGCGGGGAAGAGAAAACTCAGCCAGAAAAACGGGCTGCCAAGGGTGTAAAAACTGAACGAGGATACAAAGTCCGAACCGATATCAATGCGCCAGTTCCACAGCACCTCGCCGCTTTTGATGGCGTTGTTGCACAGCATGTTGTAGGAGAGCTGTTCTGCGTCAAAATCCGCCGCAACCAACAGCAGGCCGCCGTCCCGTATCATGTAGGGCAGCAGTGCAGCCGCGGCAATGGCAAAGTTCAGCACAAAAGCCAGCAGCAGCCACCGGCGCGGGAAACGGTTTTGCAGTGTTTGTTTCATGTAGCAGCCTCGCGGCATCAGCCCTGACCGTTAGAAAGTTCGATCCCGCGGGTGGGCATGTTTGCCATATTGTTCAGGGTAGAGTTGTATTTTTCACCCAGGGATTCCATAGCCCAGTCAGTGCAGTCCATAAAGGTATTGTCAAAAATATCATTCATGAACGCATTTTCGCCCATAAACACCCCGGCGTAATGCCCGCCGGAAATGGTGTTGCGGGCAATGATGTTCTCATAGCAGGGGGTAAAATCCAGGCCCTGCACGGCTTCGTCCGCGTTCAGGTCAGTGCTGAGCTCAATACCAAAGAAGTGGAAGGTATCGCTGGCACCCCGGTTGTTGTCAATGATCTGGTTGCACAGAATGGTGTTGCTGAACGCCGAGCGCACAGCCTTGATGCCGGAACCGTAATTGTCCCGCACAATGTTGCCGTAAATGGTGTTGTAGGCGGTGTTATCCAGCGAGATGCCGGGCAGCTTGGCGGGGGAGGAACCATCCGCCATGCGGCCCTGATCCAGAATAAAGTCAGCTTCCAGATCCTCATCACTCATGCGGTTGCGGCCGCCGTTCTGGCGGATCTCACATCCGGTAATGTAGTTGCCGAAGGAGCCGTAATCCAGGCACATGCCCTCTTTTTCGTTCTTGTAGATCGTGTTCTCTACATAATAGTTCAGGTAGCCGCTTTCCGAATAAATGCCGGAGGAATGGTTCTGCGCAACCGTGTTGCCGCGCACCACCAGCTGATGGGGAGACTGTAAAATATCGTACAGCATTTCATCCGGGAACGGATTGTAGGCGGTCTCAATGTCCTCAATGGGCATGGAGCAGAGCACCAGCCCGGCGGTCAGGTTGCGGGCACCAGAGTTATTTTCAATGCGGTTGCCCTCGATCACGCCATTGCTGATCTCGCCGTTCAGGAAGATGGCACCATTCTGGTTTTCATGGATGCTGTTATTGACCAGTGCAAAGCCGGTGTTTTCCCCCATAACGCAAAGGCCCTTGAGGGAAACATTGCTGATGTCAAGGTCAGCCAGATAGAAACTGCTGGAATTCTTGACATACACACCGTAATTGCACCCGCCGTTGATGACAAAGCCGGTCACGGCGGTATTTTCCGCCTGGTCCAGAACAATGGCTTTGTCCAGCGTTTCATTGCCGGGGGTCAGCACTGCGCCGTTGCCGTGCAGGATCGTACCAGTGGGTACCACCAGGGTGGCATCCATCACCAGAGCAGGGGAGATGACCTCCACCGTGCTGCCGGGGTTGGCTGCCAGAAAGTCATTCAGTTCTGCCAGGCTGGAACCGGTAAAATTCACAGCCTGGGCGGTTTCGGCGGTGGCCAGGGGGGCCAGCCGGGTCATGACAGCGTTGTACAGGTTTTTCCAGTTGGCCTCCGGGGTATCAAAGGTGGCAGGGTCAATACCGAGGGTCTGGATGCGCTGGATGACCTGCAAAGGGGCAATCAGGCTTTCGGTGTCGGACTGGGTCATCCGCTCCAAAGCGGGCAGGGCATAGCGCTCGGTCAGGCTCTGGCTGTCGGTATCCAGCAGGGGAACATATTCCTCTGCGCCGGGATCCGCAAAATCCACAACCTGCCCGGTACCGGCCAGCACGCAGCCGATAGGCTCCGGTTCAGCGGTAGCCTGTGGTTCTGCGCTGGGGGCCAGGCTGAAAATCACATGCGGGGCAGGGGTCAGCTTGACCCCGACCACACCGATCACGGTAGCAGCAGCAATGCCCGCAATGGTAAGAACAAACGAATTTGCCTTTTTTTTGGCCATAAGTGTAAGATTCCTTTCCAGGGAAAACCGGGGATAGGCCCGGTAAAATTACTTGTCCAGGTTCAGATACTTTTTCCAGAAGTCCAAGCTGCGCACTTCGCCGCAGCGCTCGCGGTAGCTCTGGGCGGCAGCGTCAAACTGGGCGTCGATCTCCTTCATGCAGGCTTTCATCTCGCGCACGCAGCGGCTGTATTCTTCCTTGCTGCGCTCGGTCACAAAGCCTTTCTGGGAGTTGGAATCATAGTTCAGCACCTTCTGCACGCGGTAAGCATTGTAGGCGGTCATGTGCATCATGCTCACAACGGTGTTTTCGCGGGTGGGGGGCACCAGCCAGCCGTTGCGGGTCAGCTTGACCTTGAGTTTTTTCAGCTTGCCCTTGCTTTTTTCTTCCTCTTTGGTGGCATACAGGTAGCGGGAATAATCAAACGGAACATCCAGCTGATCCACCGGCTGGGCCTTGTAGCCATATGCCATAATCTCTTTGTGCAGGGCTTCGGCATCGGTCTGTTCCAGCCAGTCAATGCCTTTCAAAAAGTCGCGCACGCCGCGGATCAGCAGGTCAGCATTCTTATAGCGGTAGCGGTTCACTTCGCCCATCACCTGGCTGCGCAGGTCGGCTTTCAGGGCGTTGGCATCATAGCCGGGACAGTACATGCTGTTGTCAATGCACTGGTTGCGCAGGATGTAGTAGTACATCGAGGAAGAATACTTGCTCTCAAACGGCTCATGCCATACGCAGATGCCGTTCAGGGTGACCAGGCGTTTGCAGTTGCGTAGGCCGTATTCAATGTCATCGCCGCGGATAAAGATGGGCATGGGCAGGTTGTCCGGCCGCACAACGGCAATGGGGATGCAGCAGTACCACCAGGCGTTATACTCATGGCGTTCTTCCAGCTCATTGGCAACGCACAGGTCAACCTTGGTCAGATCAAAGTTGGCTTTGTGGCTGATCAACTGACCCTGGTTCCAGGCGGCGCCGTTTTCTACCTGAATGTTAGGGCGGTCCAGCCGCAGCATGGCACCGCCGACAAATACATCCGCATATTCCGGCTTGCGCAGGCTCAGCAGGGTGTAGGTGCGCAGCAGCACATCGGTATCCAGCACAATGTCATCATCCATGACCAGTACATGGGTAACGCCTGCGCCATTTTCGTTGGCTTTCAGGATCTCGATCATGCCGCGGGTAAAGCCGCCGGCACCGCCCACATTGGCGTTGGGCACAACATGCACGGTATCGCTGTTCAGCTTATCGTAATCCAGCGTCTGGCCGTTATCGGAAACAAACACTTCCAGATGGTTGTGCAACGGGCTGGCGGCGTTTTCCAAAATATCGCTGCGCATGCGGGCAATGTTGCCCATAACGAACGGCTCCCGGCGGAAGGTGCAGATATCCACGCCGATTTTGACGGGCTGCACATCCTTTTCAGCGGCATCGCACTCATAAGCGCCGCCGCAATAGGCGGCATTGCCGCTCAGGGCCTGCAGCTCAAAAAACAGCATGCCGTCAGCGCCCTTGGGAAAATCGAAACAGAATTCCTGCACGGAATCTGCCTGCACTACTTTTTCGGCCAGCACGGCGCGCACGCTCTGGCTGTTGATGAAATGGCGGCTGCACAGCACAACGCGCAGCTTGCCGCTCAGTTTCAGCCGCAGCGAAAAATTCTGCGCGGCGGTGTAGCGGCGCCATTTGTCTGCGCTGACACTGTTAAAGTAGGTATCAAAGCAGACGCGTTCGCCCTGCTCAATGCGCAGGATATCCCCCTCATCGCGGAAGCTGGGGGCTTTCATACGGTAATATAGTCGGTCCTCGGTGCATATGCCCACGCGGGGCCAAAGCAGCTTTTGCAGCAGCATACGGTATTCTCCTTTCACTTTTTGCCTTATCATATCCGGCAAAGTATTCAAGTATCCGGCACAGCATTATAAAATGCCGCCGTTGGATTGTTTTCCGCGCGCCCATGCGCTCAATGTGCGGTAGGGCAGGTAACGCCCGGCCCGCAGCAGACGGGTGTTTTTGTTGGTCATCATGGCAGCGATGTGTGGGTAAGTCTGGCACAGCATCTCGTCATACCGGCGCAGGGCCAGGCCGGTTTCACGGTCGGGGGGAAAGCGCAGGTACAGCTCAATCAGGTACTGCGCCACATCCCGCGCCCGCTGCGCCAGCAGCAGGTCCCGCCCGGCGGGGGCAGGCTGTGCGGCCAGCGGTTCGGCAACATCCAACAGAATGCGCGCTACGCGGATGTAATCCTGCGTGTGGGCGCGGTAGCTGGCCATGCTCACGCTCTGGCCATCCCGCCCCAGGCGGTACTGGTACAAAACCACCGGCACAAAGCAGATGGTCTGCGCCGCAGCCATGCCAACAAACGTATAGCCCATATCCGTGTAGCTGCAATGCTCCGGCATGGGGCGCCATGCGGCGCGCAGAGTTTTGGTGCAGAGGGTCAGCGCGTGCATCTCCATGCACAAATCAGGTGTGGCCTGCTGCACTTCACCCACAGCATACACACGGTTTGTATCAAATTTGCAGCAGACATCAAAGGCCTTTCCGCTGCCGTTTTCCTGCACGGTGCGGTAGTTGGTGTATACCGCATCCGCCGTGCAGTTTTGCAGGCGGCGCAAAAGGGTCTGCAAAGCATTGGTGTCAAACCAGTCATCGCAGTCCAGCGTGCGAAAGTACCGCCCGGAGGCCAGCTCTACCGCGGTATTCAGCGTGGAGCCGTACCCGCCGTTCACCTTGCTCACCAGCCGGAAACTGCCGGGGTGTGCCTGCACAAAGGCCTGCGCCAGCGCGGCGGTGCCATCGGTGGAGCCATCATCAATAATGATCACATCCAGCAGCGCCTGCAGGCTTTCATCCGCCACCAGGCAGGATTCAAGCGCTTTTTGCAGCGTGGCAGCGCCGTTATAGGCGGCAACCGAAACCGTCAGCAGCTTTTCCATCAGGTTTCACCGGCCTCCATAGCGCGCACATAGTCCGCGCAGACTTCACGCGATGGCCCATCCCCGCGCAGAACACCGTGATCCAGCCAGATGGAGCGCTGGCACAGCTGCTGCACCTGGTTGATATCATGGCTGACGAACAGCAGCGTGGTGCCGTTGGAAAGCATCTCTTCCATGCGGCGGTGGCATTTCTGCTGGAACATAAAGTCGCCAACGGCCAGCACTTCGTCACAAACCAGAATGTCGGCCTGTACTTCAGTGGCAATGGAAAAGCCCAAACGAGCGATCATGCCGCTGGAAAAGTTTTTGACCGGAACATCCACAAAATCTTTCAGCTCCGAAAATTCAATGATGCGGTCAAAATGCTCCATCATATAGTCCCGGTCGTGGCCAAGCACCGCGCCGTTCAGGAAAATGTTTTCCCGCGCGGTCAGATCCATGTCAAAACCGGCGCCCAGCTCGATCATGGGGGCAATTTCGCCGTTGACGGCAACGCTGCCGCCGGAGGGGTACATCACGCCGGAAATCACTTTCAGCATGGTGCTTTTGCCGCTGCCGTTGCGCCCGATCAGCGCCAGGGATTCGCCGCGCTTCATGCTGAAAGAAACATGTTTCAGTGCGTAAAATTCGTTAAAAAACAGCTTGTGGGTCAGCAGCTTTACGGTGTATTCTTTCAGGGTTTCAGTTTTTTCCTGCGCAAGGTTAAAGCGCATGGAAACGTCATTGACTTTAATAATCTCGTCCATACGTTACCTCACGTCAGATATACAGGATAAAGTTCTTTTGCAGCTTGCGGAACACCAACAGGCCAATAGCCATAGAGGCAACGGCGCAAAAAATGCAGGCAATCCAGGTGTTGGGGCCGGGAATGTTGCCGTACATCATCAGGTTGCGGAACAGGTTGATGTAGTGGTACAGCGGGTTCAGCTTCAGCAGTTTCTGCAGGGTTTCCGGCAGGGCGGTGATGGGGTAGAACAGCGGGGTGGCGTACATCCAACCCATGGTAAGGATACTGTACAGGTGCATCATATCACGGAAATACACCGCCAGCGCGGAAAGCAGCAGCCCCAGCCCGCAGCTGAAAAAGAAGAGCAGCACCAGCGGCAGCCAGCTCAAAAAGATGGTCCAATAGAAGGTGGCACGGGTAAAGATCATGACCAGCAGAACCGCACCAAAGCTGAACAGCATGGTGACAAAGCGGGAAACCGCCTGGCTGACGGGGAAGATGAACTTGGGAATGTACACCTTTTTGATCAGCGGGGCGTTCTGGATAACAGAAGTCAGGCCCATGCTGGTGGTCTCATTGAAAAAGGTAAACAAGGTGTTGCCGCAGATCAGGTAAAGCGGGAAGTTTGGGATATCGTTGCGGAACATGTACGAAAAGATGATGCTTTGCAGCAGCATCATCAGCAGCGGGTTCAAAATGCTCCAGATGTAACCCAGAAAGCTGCGGCGGTATTTGACTTTCAGATCGCGGCTGACAAGTTCATGGATCAGCGGTTGGTATTTTTTCAGGTGGGTCCAGGCGCGCTGCGCGGAGACCTGCATTGTTTCGGCCATGTTTGGCTCCCTTCAGATTTATGGCCCGCATAAAACGTCAGAACGCTGTTTTGTGCGGCACTTGTATCAACACCCCGCGCGGCAGCCGCCGCCAGGGCACAGTTTCTACTATTATACAATAAAAGACATTAAAATGCAATTCGAACCGGGCGGCAAAAAATCATGGGTGTGCGATGTTTTTTGCCGCCCGGTACCGCCCTTTTTGTGCAACAGTGAAAAGGAACGCAAAATATGAGCGCAGTTTGTGTAAAAATCGTTGAAACCGGGACGAAAATACGGTACAATAAATACGACATAACAAACCCTGCGGCGGGCCATGACCTGGTTTTGCCCGTGGGACCAGAAAAGAGAGGTAGATGTTATGGAACATTTTAACCCCCTGCTCCTGCATAACGACAGCCCGGCTAAATTTATTACGATTGGTGAGGTCATGCTGCGCCTGACCCCGCCGAACTATGAAAAGATCCGTATGGCTTCCAACTTTGAAGCCAGCTATGGAGGCAGCGAGGCCAACATTGCCCTGGCTCTTGCCAACCTGGGTGTGGACAGCACGTTTTTCAGCGTGGTGCCCAACAACTCTTTGGGCAAAAGTGCGGTGCGCTGGCTGCGCTCCAATGATGTGCACTGCACCCCGATGATCCTTTCCACCCCGGATGAAACCCCAACCCACCGTCTGGGCACCTATTACCTGGAAACCGGTTACGGCATCCGCCCCAGCAAGGTTACTTACGACCGCAAGCACTCCGCTTTTACTGAGTATGACCTTTCCAAAGTGGATCTGGACGCCCTGCTGGACGGCTTTGACTGGCTGCATCTTTCCGGCATTACCCCGGCTTTGGGCCAGAACTGCGCCGATTTTGTGATGGCCTGCCTGAAAAAAGCCAAGGAAAAGGGCCTGACCGTCAGCTTTGACGGCAACTTCCGCTCCACCCTGTGGGCTTGGGAAGAAGCCCGTGACTACTGCACCAAGTGCCTGCCCTATGTGGATGTTCTGTTTGGCATTGAGCCTTACCACCTGTGGAAAGACGATGCCGACCACGCCCAGGGCGACTGGAAAGACGGCGTGCCCCTACAGCCCAGCTATGAACAGCAGGATGAGATCTTCCAGCGCTTTGTGGAGCGTTACCCCAACATCAAGTGCATTGCCCGCCATGTGCGTTATGCCCATTCCGGCTCCGAGAACAGCCTGAAAGCCTTTATGTGGTATGAGGACCATACCTTTGAAAGCAAGCTGTTTACCTTTAATATTCTGGACCGTGTAGGCGGCGGCGATGCATTTGCCAGCGGCCTGATTTACGCCATGCTGCACAACTACAAGCCGATGGATATGGTCAACTTTGCGGTGGCAAGCTCCGCCATCAAGCACACCATCCATGGCGATGCCAACATCACCGATGATGTTTCCACCATCCGCAACCTGATGAACATGAATTACGATATCAAGCGCTGAGAATAAGTTTGTTTTCAGCAGTGCCCCAAAACGGTGCAGCAGGCTGCGGCTTTGCTGCACCGTTTTTGTATGGGGGTAAGATTGGTTTAGGGCAGCACCGCATAATTCCCGCCTGACGGCTTAAGCACCGCTCCGGCGGCTGCGGCACGGCATCTGCGTTGCCAAAATGCTCGATAATGTCGGGTTGCGGTAC
>SAUS01000121.1 GCA_004000625.1 Candidatus Cibiobacter qucibialis
TGCCGCACCTCGCTCGCCGTATCGGCACTTAGAATTATGCGGTATTGCCTTTACTATAACGCAGAACCCGCAATTTTGCAATAACACAAATACCGCAGGCTGTGCCCCGGAACATTTTGGTGTTGCGGTTCGGCCTGCGGTATGGTTTTGCTGGCTTTATTTGTTCTTTAGGACGTCGATTCCGTCCAGCTCCACAGCGGGCACATAGTAGGCAGAAAAGGTGTGCAGCGTCTGGTCAACGTCATCGCCGTCGCCCAGGGCAGCGGGGCCTTCATCAATCGTGTATTCCCACATGGGCAGGTAGTAGGCGGCGCTCTCCTGCACATAGGTCAGGCGCAGGTTGGCAAGGTGCTCCGGCTCTGCGGCGGGATCAACCGCTTCCGCCGTGTAGCTGTCGGTCAAAAACTCTCCGTTGGCCAGCCGCTTGTCAGCCTCGGCGCGGGAAACGCGGGTGTATTCGCCCAGGGGCTCCACGGTGCGGTCCGTTTCATGCAGGCTCAACAGATTGCCGTCGGTATCTACGCTGACCAGCAAGTAATGGAAAGAATCCGCCGCGAACTTGACAAAGAGGGAAGAGGGCTGGCCGTAGATCGTGCTGTCGCCTCCATCCGTCACATCGGTATATTCACCGCCAAGCAGAGAGGTAAAGAGGGAACCGTATTTCTCTTGCAGGTCGGCGGCAATCACGCGCTCTTCCGCAAGGGTGGCAAAGGTCTTCACCTCGGCAGAGCTGTTGCAGACCACACTGGTGCGCAGGTCGTTGGAGACGGTGATTGTCAGCCCACCGGGCCAGTCGCTTTCGGGGATGTTCAGCTGCAGCTGTGCGGCATCAGAGAGATAATTCAGCACGGAAGAATCTGCATCCCACCCGCTCTGCTCGGCGGATTCCTTTATATCAGATACTGTTTTGGAGATGATATCGGCGCTGTCCCCGCTGAACGTGGCGGTGTCAGCCAGTGTGGTATCCAGCCCAAGAGCATCCAGCACCGTGCGAAGACGGGCTTTCATGGCATCGGTATTGTCGGCGGCATCCAGCAGGCTGTTGCGGTAGACCGGCAGGCTGGCAGGGAGAACAACATCTGCGGAACTGTCTAAAATTAGACTTTCGCCGAAATACAGCTCATCGGCACTGTGGGCCAGCAGGGAAGAACTGCCGGAAGCGCCGCTGCCAAGCAAAATATCGCTCAGAGCCTGCAAGGGGCTGCTGTCCTGCATCGCGGATTTCAGGGAGGAGGACAACGGGGCATCGGCAACGTTGCCTGCGGCGGCATCTGGTTCACTGCCCTCCATGCTGAATGCGCTGAAGGTATCGGGACTGTTGGATTCCTCATAGGCGGGGGCGCTTTCGTTCAGATCAGCGGTCTCGGCGGCCTGGCTGACCACGGCGGAACGGTCCTGACTGACCATCGCCGCCCCTAACAGAACAAGACAAAAACAAGCTGCTGCCGGAACAAAATGCCGGAATTGCAACGGAATGGTGTGCTTTACGGGGGTTTTGTTGGCAGATTCAATCAAATCATCATCAATTTGCCCGATCGCGCGGAATAAATCGCGGGAGCTCACAGGCAGACACCTTCTTTCTCTAAGTAGGCTTTCAGTTTGGTGCGCATCCGGTGCAGGGTAACGCGCACCTTGCTTTCGCCAATACCGTAGCGCTTGGCAATGTCGGCGGTGGCGTCGCAGTACCAGTACCGCCGAATAAAGATGTTGCGTGCCTGCTCCGGCTGGCTGCGCAGAAACGCGCTGATGGAGCGGGCTGTTTCAGCGCTTTCTACCTCCTGCGCGGTGTGGTCTCCGGCGGGCAGGCAAAATTCCAGCTCTTCCAACACGGTTTCGGTCTGGCCGCCGCCGCGCTTTTTGGCATTTTGCCGCTCCCGCAGGTCCAGTGCCAGGTTGCGGGTAATGCGCCCCAGGTAGGGTGCAAGCTTGTCCGGCCGGTTTTGCGGCATGCTGTTCCAGGCGGCCATCCAGGTGTCATTTTCGCATTCTTCGGCGTCTTCCTGGCTGCCCAGCAGGTTCATGGCAATCTTGCGGCAATAGGCGCCAAACTTTTGTGCGGTCTGTGCAATGGCCTGCTCGTCCCGTGCCCAGTACAGCGTAACAATGTCGGCATCAGTCATTGCGGCACACCTCGCTTTCCTCTTACTATTTATATAATAGGGGAATCACCCCCAAATGTTACAGGCAGAAAAGTAAAAAACGCACCCCGGCGGGCGGGATGCGGCAAACAATACAAATCAGAGCATATGTTTTTTGTGCAGTACCCAGGCAGCGATCCCACAAATAGCAAGCGTAAGCAAGCAGACAATGACAAATCCATAATCAGAACCGGAAAACGGCATGCCGTCAATGTCCACGTTCATGCCATACAAACCGGAAATAACGGTCGGGACAGCCATCAACAGGGTAACGGAAGTCAGGTACTTCATCGCATTGTTCAGGCGGTTATCCAAAATTGAGCTGAACAGCTCGCGGGTGCCCTTGATATCATCGCGGTAGATGCTGGTCATCTCAATGGCCTGCCGAATCTCAACGATTACATCGTCCAGTAGTTCCATGTCATCAGGGTACTGTTCCAGCCGCTTGTAGCGGGTCAACCGGTCCAAAACCGTGCTGTTGGCACGCAGTGAGGTTGCGAAATATACCAGGGTGGATTCCAACCCATGCAGCTCCATCAAGTCACTATCGCGCAGGGTACCGGTCAGGTTTTTCTCAATTTCCTGGCGGCGGCGGTCGATCAGGCGCAGTTCCTGCTGATACATCGTGGCGGCGCGGTACAGAATCTGGTACACAAAGCGCATCTTCTTTTTAGTAGAAAAGCCGCGCACCCGGCAGGAAGCGAAATCAGACAATACGGGGGTATCTACGGAGCAAACCGTGGTGATGGTGGTCTGGGTCAACAGAATGCCAAGGGGAATGGTGGTGTATACGCCCTCGGCGGCGCCGTCTACCTTTAAGGGGATATCCACAATGATGACGGTATAACCATCTTCCAGGCTGATACGCGCGGATTCTTCCGGGTCAAGGGCGGCCTGCACATCAGCGGGCTCAATATCTAAGGTGGCGGCAACCTCGCGGATCTCCTCCTGGCTGGGGGCAGTCAGGCAGATCCATGTGCCTTCCTCAATTTCGTCTGCGCGGGTTAAGCGCCGGTTGACGGTTTCGTATATCGCCAGCATGGAAAGATCACCATCATTTCTTTGTTAAATCACAGATTTTAGTATACTTGCTTTGGACCCAAAGCGCAAGTATGGAAGATAAATGATTTGGGAAAGATAGGGAAGCAGGGAATGGAGAAGGCTATTTGTATTATAGGAAGATGTGGGGGAAAAGGATAAAAAACGGGGACAAAAAGAAAAGGAATAGAGAAACCACGTTAAAGCGTCCATATGCACCCTGCCCAAAAATAAATCGAAAAAATTATGAAGAAAATCGAAAAAAGGTGTTGAC
>SAUS01000122.1 GCA_004000625.1 Candidatus Cibiobacter qucibialis
GGCTTAGCATCTGCCGCACCTCGCTCGCCGTATCGGCACTTAGAATTATGCGGTACTGCCCTTATTCTGTTTTAGCTTACCTGATGCTGCTCGATCCAATCCGCCACCGCGCGGGAAAGCTCGGTCAGGCTGCCCTTGGTAAAGGGGGCTTTCATTCCGGCGCTTTCGGCCAGCTCGGTATAGGTTGCCATACCGGCCAGGTTGGTCAGTTTCATATAGCGCTGCCAGGCGTCCTTGTGGTCCTTCAGGCTGGCCACAAAGAACTGCAGGGCAATGGCGGTTGCCAGGCAGTAATCAATATAGTAGAACGGGCATTCAAAGATATGCAGCTGGCGCTGCCAGCCTGCGCCGCGGCCATAGAACGGCAGGTCACCGAACTTGTTCCAGGGGCGGTATTTCTTTTCCAGCTCCAGCCAGACGGCATTGCGTTCATCCGGCGTAAGATCTGGCTGCTGATACATAATGTGCTGGAATTCATCCACCATGCAGCCGTATGGCAGGAAGATAAAGCTGTCCTCGGCGTGCAGCAGCTCGTATTTATCCGTATCCTCCTTAAAGAAGAGGTGATGCCACGGGGCGGTCAGGAACTCCATGCTCATGGAGTGGATCTCGGCGCTCTCCATACCGGGGCACTGGATATCTTCGGGGATGTTCTTGGGGCTGCGGGCAGCCAGGTAGCCTTCCAGCGCATGCCCTGCTTCATGGGTCAGCACATCCACATCCCCCGCCGTGCCGTTCCAGTTGGCAAAGATGAAGGGGGTCTTGTAATCGGGCAGCATTTCCTCATAACCGCCGCTCATTTTGCCGGGGCGGCTGAGAACGTCGAACATCTCGTTATCCTGCATGAAGTCGATGAACTCTGCCGTTTCGGGGCTGAGCTCATGGTACATCTTGCGGGCACCGGCCATCAGCTCATCATAGCTGCCGTGCGGCACGGGGTTGCCGTCCGCAAAGCTGATGGTGCTGTCCCAGAACATGGGGTTCTCAATGCCGGTGCGCTTGTTGCGCAGAGCCAGAGCCTTCTGGATCATGGGCACCACCTGCTCCACCACTTCCTGGCGGAACGCGGCAACCTCCGCCGGGCCGTAACCGATGCGGTTCATGCGGATATAGCTCAGCTCGCTGTAATCGTTGTAGCCCAGGATGCGTGCCTGCTCGTTGCGATTCTTGACCATCTTATCATAGATCTCGTCAAACTCGGCGCGGTGGGCGTCAAAGTAAACGGCTTCCGCCTCGTAAGCCTTACGGCGCATGGCGGGGTCAGTGCTCTGCTTATACAGCGTCAGCTGCGGGATTGTCAGCTGTTTGCCGTCCAGCTCCGCCATTGCACCGCCGTACAATTTCTGGTAAGCACTGGTCAGGGCATTTTCCTCTTTCTGCAGTTCGATCACCCGGTCGTCCATGCTCAGCACCAGGTTGCGCAGGCTGGGCAGAATGCGGGTACCGAACGCTTCTTCCAGCGCTTTGGCGTGCGGGTTGGAAAGAATCGCCTCCGCAACATTGCGTGCTGCATTGCTGACCGCCGGGCCGGTTGCATCAAACCATTCCTGTTCCCCGCTCCAATATTCATCGCGGGTATCCTGGGTATAATGGATGGATGCCAGGCAGGATGCCGTGTGGTAATGGGCCATCATGGCGTTTTCTTCGCGGTAAAGCTGTACCAGTTCTTCGCCGCTCTGGGCAGCGGCCATCTTTTTGGCATACTCTTCGCACTGGGCCAGAACCTTATCCAGGTCCGGGCGTTCGTACTTCATTTCTGAAAATTTCATAGCAATTCCTTTCTATTGTACATCCATTTTGGGGATACCGGAAATTCAAAAAGTCCGCCACGTTACAAAAACAGGCCATTTTTTTGCTTTTTTCGGCTTTCCCAACGGATAAGTATTTTTCCGTGCAGGCACGGGCATTTGGCGCTAAACCTTGTTATGCCTTGTTATATTATCAATAATATCATAGCACACCAACAGGTATTTGGGTAGCCCCCTGTGCGGCGGGCAAAATGCACTTGCGGGTTTGCGGCAAATAGGCTACAATGGCAGTGAGCAAACACTGCGGCTTTTGCCGCCACAAAGGAGCAAACGACCATGACGTATAACGAAGTACTTACTGCAGCGCGTGGCCAGATGGGGCCCTGCAAAGCGTGCCCTGTGTGTGATGGGCGTGCCTGCCGCAACACGGTGCCGGGTCCCGGTGCCAAGGGCGTGGGTGATGTTGCCATCCGCAATTACAGCGCATGGCAGAACGTGCGGGTGAACATGGACACCATTTGCGAATCGGGTGAGCCGGACACCACACTGGAAATGTTCGGCCACAGTTACCGCATCCCGGTTTTTGCCGGGCCGGTGGGTGCCATGCAGCTGCATTACGGCACCAAGTACACCGACCTGGAGTACAATGATATTCTGGTTCCCGCCTGCCACGATGCCGGGATCCTGGCTTTCACCGGTGACGGCACCAATCCCGCGGTTATGGTGGGTGCCTGCAAGGCGGTAAAAGCCAACGCCGGGTTTGGCATTCCAACCGTAAAGCCTTGGGATGCCGGGACGATTGCAGAAAAGATGGCCCTGGTGCGTGCCACCGGCGCGTTTGCCGTTGCCATGGACATTGACGCCGCCGGTCTGCCGTTTTTGAAGAACCTGAATCCGCCCGCCGGCAGCAAAACGGTGGAGGAGCTGCGCGGCATTATTGCGGATGCCAAGGTTCCGTTCATCATCAAGGGCGTCATGACGGCACGCGGCGCGCAGAAAGCGGTGGAAGCCGGTGCTTCGGCGATCGTGATTTCCAACCACGGCGGGCGCGTTCTGGACCAGGTGCCCGCCACAGCAGAAGTTCTGCCGGAAATTGCGGAGGCCGTCAATGGCCGCTGCAAGATTCTGGTGGATGGCGGCATCCGCACGGGTGTGGATGTATTTAAGGCGTTGGCCCTTGGCGCAGACGCCGTATTGATTGCCCGCCCCTTTGTGAACGCCATTTACGGTGCCGGTGCCGAGGGTGTTCAGGTGTATGTGGACAAGCTGGCCGGTGAGCTGGCCGACACCATGAGTATGTGCGGTGCACATTCCCTGGCCGAGATCACCCGCAACATGGTGAGAGTGTGATTTTTTACGAGGGTTTGTGTTCCTTCTTTGAAAAGAAGGAACCGAAGAAACTTTAATCTCGTATTACATATAAAATAAGATCAAGGCCCGTTGCACAGGATTTTGGGATGCAGCGGGCCTTGGTTGTTTTAGATGATATTTTTATTGCTCTGTAGGGAACGGTCTTGACCGTTCCCTACAAATTGGGCAGGGTTTCTGCCCTTTTTTCATACTATACAAATACAAAACCCAAATAACCGCCCGCCTGACGGAATGTCATATTCCAAACAGACGGGCGGTTATCTAAGGCAATACCGCATAATTCTAAGTGCCGATACGGCGAGCGAGGTGCGGCAGA
>SAUS01000123.1 GCA_004000625.1 Candidatus Cibiobacter qucibialis
ATGCCGTGCCGCAGCTGCCGGAGCGGTGCTTAAGCCGCAAGGCGGGAATTGTGCGGTGTTGCCATAATTTTGTAAGGCTCAGAACAGGTTGCGGGCGCGCAGGCGGCGGTCCAGATGGCCTTTGCTGCGCAGCCAGGTGCTGGGGGCAAACAATACCAGCATGGGGAAGATTTCCAAACGGCCCACCAGCATATCAAAGCTGAGCACCAGCTTGATCAGCGGCGAAAAATCCGCAAAGCTGACCATAGGGCCGACCAATTCCAGACCGGGGCCGATGTTGTTCAGGCAGGATGCCACCGCGGTAAAAGTAGTAACCAGGTCGAACTGGTTGATGGCCACCACCATGGTGGACAGCACAAAAATGATCAGGTAGAGGTTCATGTAGGTGCGCACGCCAAACACCGTTTTATCGTCCAGGGGCTTGCCCTCAAACCGGACGGTAGTGACAGCATGGGGGTGCAGCACCCGCATTAAATCCTGCTTGGCAGTTTTGCACATAATAATGATACGGCTGATTTTGATGCCGCCGCCGGTGGAACCCGCACAGGCACCAAAGAACATGAGCAGCACCAGCACCGCCTTGGAGAAGGTGGGCCACATGTTAAAATCTGTTGTGGCATAACCCGTGGTGGTAATGATGGAAGCCACCTGGAAGAAAGAATAGCGCAGGGACTGCCACACATTGCCATACAAGTGGAAGATATTGCCCGCAACGGCCAGGGTGGAAGCTGCAATCACGCCAAGGTAGACCCGCATTTCCTCGCAGGCAAACGCTTCCTTAAAATGGCGGATGAGCAGGAAGAAATACACATTAAAGTTGATGCCGAACAGCACCATAAAGACCGCGGTGATCATTTCCACCGCCGGGCTGCCGTAAGCGCCAATGCTGGCCGCACGGTTGCTGAAACCGCCGGTGCCCGCCGCGCCAAAGGCGGTGATCAGGGCATCGTACCAGGGCAGACCGGCCAGGCGCAGCAAAATTGTCTGCACCACGGTAAGCACCAGGTACATGGCATACAGGATCTTGGCGGTATCGCGGATCTTGCTGGAGATTTTGCCCACCGAAGGCCCCGGCGATTCGGCGCGCATCAGGTGCATGGCGCGGCCATCGCTGACCGGCAGAACCGCCATGGTAAACACCAGTACGCCCATGCCGCCCACCCAGTGGGTAAAGCTGCGCCAGAACAGCATACTGTAACTCATGGCTTCAACATCGCGCAGGATGCTGGAGCCGGTGGTGGTAAAGCCGGATACCGTTTCAAAAAAGGCATCCACAAAAAACGGGATATCGCCGCTGATGATAAACGGCAGCGCACCGAACACGGACATCAGCACCCAGGCCAGTGCCACGATCACAAGACCCTCGCGCGCATAGATCACCGTGTTGGCGGGGCTGCGCAGCCCCAGAACAAGGCCCAGCACGGCCAGCCCCACCGCCGTTGCCACAAAGGCAAACAGGCAGCTCCACTCGCCATAAACAACAGCCACAATAGACGGAGGCAGCAGCAGGGCGGCTTCAACCATAAAAATACGGCCCAGCACATACCCAAGCATGCGGTAGTTCATTCCGTTACCCCCTTGCCATAATATCGCGCAGATCGGTCAGATCGGTGTTGGTGGTAACAATGATCACATCGTCCCCTGCGCAGAAAGAATCGTTGCCGGACGGGATAATCGTCTTGCCGTTTTCGCGGATAATGCCCGCCACAAGGATATTTTTGCGCAGGTTCAGGTCCCGCAGCGGCACACCGGCAAACGGCACATCGGCGGTAACGCCGAATTCCAGCGCTTCCACCTTGCCGCCTACCAGACGGTGCAGGGTGCGCACATTGGTAGCCTGGCTGTTCTGCATGGCGCGCACATACTGTACGATCAGCTCGGTGGTGACAGCGCCGGTGGAAACCAGGCTGTCCACCAGGCCGCGCTCTGTCACCACATCGGCAAAGGATTTGCGGTTGATTTTAGCCACTACCTTGCAGTGGTTCAACTGAGAAGCATACATTGCCAGAATAATGTTGGTTTCGTCCAGACCGGTCAGCGCCACAAAGGCATCCATATCGGCAATGCCTTCCTCCGCCAGCAGCTCGCTGTCGGTGCCATCGCCCTGAATGATGAGCGCACGGGGGATTTTTTCGCTCATATCCTGGCAGCGGGCGGGATTATTGTCAATTACGGTAACGTGCATGTTCATCTCGCTCAGTTCTTTGACGAGATAATACGCCATGCGGGAAGCGCCCACCACCATGACATTGTTGGCGCGCTCCTTGAAAATACCCAGGCGGCGGAAGAACTGTTCCAGTTCCTGCGGGGTGGCCATCAGGTAGATTGTATCCCCTTCTTCCAGGGTAAAACTACCGGTGGGGATGGTGATCTGTTTGCCGCGTGCCACGGCGCAGATCAGCATTTTGACCCGCATGTTGCTGTACAGGTCGCTCAGCTGCAGGCCGGTCAGGGGGTTGCCCTCGGTCAGGCGGTATTCCACCAGTTCAAAGCGCTGCTTGCTGAACTGTTCCAGCTTGAGCGCATTGGGGAAGCGCAGCACGCGGGCGATCTCGCGCGCCGTGGCCTTTTCGGGGTTAATGACCATCGAAAGGCCCAGTTCCTGGCGCATAAAGCGCAGCTGCTTTTCATATTCCGGGTTGCGGATGCGCGCAATGGTATGGCGGGTGTTCAGCTTTTTGGCAACCAGGCAGGCCAGGATGTTGATCTCATCGCTGTCCGTTGCGGCAATCAGCAAATCGGCGCCGCCTTCAAACGCTTCGGCCTGCACTTCATAGCAGCCGCCGTTGCCGGTCACGCCGCGCACATCGCAGATATTGCAGATATCATCCACAATGGTCGGGTTGCGGTCAATTACAACAATGTCGTGCTTATCTGCGCTGAGCTGCTGGGTCAACGCGCGGCCCACTTTGCCCAAGCCCACAACCACGATCTTCATTCGGTTTCCTCTTTTCCGCCAGATCCTTATGGCATACAGCTGCTGCGGTATCGGTTCAGGGACGACGCCAAACAGCAAAGCAGCCTGTCAAGGTGTTTCTGAAAGCAAAGAAAATGACAGATATTCCGCAAACACAAGCAGGATGTAAGGCAAAGAGCCGCTAGAGTCCTTTGTGGCTTCCAAGGCTTTTTAAGGCCACACCGCACAATTCCCGCCTGACGGCTTAAGCACCGCTCCGGCGGCTGCGGCACGGCATCTGCGTTGCCAAAATGCTCGATAATGTCGGGTTGCGGTACCCGCATCGTGCTTCGGGGGCAAAAGCCCCTCGCACTCTGCGACCGCTGCCCCTGCTTCGGTTCGCTGTTTCCGCCACTGGCGGCGCTCACCTTTGCAGCATCCAGTATTATCTGCGCTTTTGGCTTAGCAGCTGCCGTGCCTCGCTCGCCGTA
>SAUS01000124.1 GCA_004000625.1 Candidatus Cibiobacter qucibialis
AGCATCTGCCGCACCTCGCTCGCCGTATCGGCACTTAGAATTATGCGGTATTGCCCTAATTTTGCGCTTAAGGTGTCTCTGAAAACAAAGAGAACGACGGATATTTCGCAAACGCAAGCAGAATTTAAGGCAAAGAGCCCTAGGAATCCTTTGCGGATTCCAAGGCTTTTTAACGCAAAATCCCGCTGTGTTTGCAGAAACAGACTAAATTTTCGAATTTTTCAGATACCCTCTCGGACTTTCCCCTGCTTATTTTGCAGCTTCCAGCTGTGCCACGCAGGCTTCGGCTTCGTCCAGAATGCGGCCGAACTTATCCAGGGCAGCATCCACCGGGGCGGGGGTGGTCAGATCCACACCGGCATGGCGCAGCTCATCCAGCGGGTAAGCGCTGCCGCCCATGTGCAGGAACTCCAGGTACTTCTTAACCGCCGGTTCGCCGTTCTTCAGGATGCCCTCGGACAATGCCACGGCAGTGGAATAGCCGGTTGCATACTTATAAACATAGAACGGGCGGTAGAAGTGCGGGATGCGTGCCCACTCGTACTGTACTTCGTCATCCACAACCAGCTCCGGTCCAAAGTAGTCCACAATGAGCTTCTTGTACAGATTGTTCAGGGCGGCGGGATTCAGGGCTTCGCCGCGCTCGGCCATGGCGTGGGCATCGCGCTCAAACTCGGCAAACATCGTCTGGCGGTAGACGGTTCCCTTGAAATTTTCGAGGTACTGATTCAGCAGGGCCAGGCGGGTTGCGGGATCCTGGTTCTTTTCTGCCAGCAGGTGCTCAATGAGCAGGTTCTCGTTGACGGTGGAAGCGACCTCTGCGACAAACAGGGTATAGTCGGCATACTGGGCAGGCTGGGTATGGCGGCTGAACCAGCTGTGCATGCTGTGGCCCATCTCATGCGCAATGGTGGAAACGCTGTCCAGCGTACCGGTAAAGTTGCACATGATATAGGGGTTGGAATCATAGCTGCCGCCGGAGTAAGCGCCGCCGCTCTTGCCCTTGTTGGGGAACACATCGATCCAGCGCTCGGCAAAGCCCTTGCGAACGATGGTGCCGTACTCTTCGCCCAGCGGTGCAACGGCATCCAGAACCATCTGCTTGGCCTGGTCATAGGTGTAATGGGCGCTGACGCCCTTGGTCAGCGGGGCGTACACATCATAGTAGTGCAGCTCGTCCACACCCAGGATGCGCTTGCGCAGAGCAACATAGCGGTACATATCCGGCAGGTGCTTGCGCACAGTAGCCACCAGGTTATCATAGACCTGGCCGGGCACGTTTTCCCCTGCCATGGACATGGCGCGGGAAGATTCATAATGACGAACGGAGGCTTCGGCGGCAGCGGTCTTGACAGCGCCGGAGTAAGAGGCAGCCAGCGTGTTGATGTGCTGGCGGAAGCTCTTGTAGTAGCTTTCAAAGGCATTCTTGCGCAGCACGCGGTCATTGGAGGTTTGCAGCAGGATGTAGTTGGAAGCGGTCAGCTCCACATCGTTGCCCTCGCCATCCTTGACGGAATCGAACACCATGTCGGCGTCTTCCAGGTTATCGGCAACATTTTTCGGGGTGCCGAATGCCTCACCGAAAGCAGCCAGCAGCTTTTCTTCCGGGGCGGTCAGGGTGTGAGGCTTTGCACGCAGCAGGTCTTCCAGAGCAAAACGATAGGGGGCAACCTGCTCGTCAGCCATGATGGCATCCAGGGTTTCCTGCGGCAGTGCCAGGATTTCCGGCTGAGCATAGGCGATGGTACCGACAGCCTTTACGTATTTGGCAGTAGCGCGGGCATCCATGCTCTGGGCGTCATCAGCACGGGTATCCTCGCTCAGACGCAGGCTGGTGTAGACAGCCAGGTTTTCCAGTTCACGGAACACGCCGATTTCTGCATCATAAAATTCACGAATGCTGGCAGCGTTGTTCAGCTTGCCCTCCCAGGCAGCCAAAGCTTCAATTTTAGGGTCAATGGCGGCAAAAACCTTTTCCCATTCCGCATCGCTGGCGTACATTTTGGTCAGGTCCCACTGGTACTGCGGGTCCATCTCTTTGCGTTCTTTCAATGCTTCCGACATGGCGGATTCTCCTTTTCTATTTCTATATGGTGTCTTTCTGAGCCAGTCAGGGAAGCGTTCTCCCCTGCCCTCCATGCAGGCACCATTCATCCTGCACAAACAAACCCAGTATAAAAGTATTATACACCAAATGTTAGAAAAAACAAATCCGTTTTTATTTAAGGCAATACCGCACAATTCCCGCCTGACGGCTTAAGCACCGCTCCGGCGGCTGCGGCACGGCATCTGCGTTGCCAAAATGCTCGATAAGACATCCAGTATTATCTGCGCTTTTGGCTTAGCATCTGCCGTACCTCGCTCGCCGTATCGGCACTTAGAATTATGCGGTATTGCCTTAACAAAAAGCCTGTGCAGAAACAGTGTTTATGCACGGTTCCTGCACAGGCTCATTTCTCTAACTTTCTTTATTTGTCATTTGCCCGGCTTTCCAGCAGGCTTCTTACTTCTCCTGCCAACGCTTCACTTTCATTTGTCGTAAAGATACAATCAGACTGGTCTTTCCCGATTCTGAAAAACACCTGATCGTCCTTATTTCCGCAGAACGTCAGCACATCCAGCATGGGCTCGCTCTCCCCTGCCTGATAAGTAAACCAGAAGCGCAGCCGCAGTGGATTGGGGGTGATTTTTCCCGCCTGTTCATTGGTCACGCCATTGCGGCAGACAAGATATGCGGTTGTATTCCCCTGGTCGGAAGGCAGATCCACCCGCTGCATATAAACACCATTTCCCATTGTTTCGCAGTGCTGCATCCATGCGGCAACCTCGGGGTAGCTCTGCCATTCCTCCTGCGGCATACTCCAGATGGCCTTGCTTTGGTAGTTTGCTGATGCCACAAAAGCAACGCTCCATAGAACGAGTGCCAGCAGCATTGCCGCTATCAGATACAACATTCTTTTGCCTGTTGATTTTGCAGCCGCCACAATACCGCTTTTCCCTATTGCTATCAAAAAGAACACAATAATTAGAATCAGCAAGAGCAGCAGAAGCCCCACTGCCGCGCCAAGCCCAACAAATTGCAGAGCAAACCACAGCAGAATTGCCGCTGCCGCAAGCAGCATCCACTTCTGCTTTGCTGTCAGGCTTTCTGCTTTTTCTGTGTTTGCTAATGTTCCCGATTTTTCCGTTCCCGTTGTCCCTTCTAAATCAGTCGCTTCCATATCCGCTGCTTCCAACGGAATTCCCAGCAGCTGCCGCAGCATAAACAGGTTGGCTGTGCCGGGCAGAGCTTTCCCCGTTTCCCTTAATTAAAGATATTGTTTGGTAAAAAAGAAAGGTCAGTCGATTTTGCCGATGAAGCGGTAGTAGATTTCTACTTCC
>SAUS01000030.1 GCA_004000625.1 Candidatus Cibiobacter qucibialis
TAAGGCAATACCGCACAATTCTAAGTGCCGATACGGCGAGCGAGGCACGGCAGCTGCTAAGCCAAAATGCTCGATAATACTTTGTGTATTATCGAGCATTTTGGCAACGCAGATGCCGTGCCGCAGCCGCCGGAGCGGTGCTTAAGCCGTCAGGCGAGAATTGTGCGGTGTTGCCCTAAGCCCATCGAACGGGAAACATTGCCGGGTTGCCAAGGATACGAGGTTTTACCCTATGATTCTGGCAGTTGATATCGGTAACAGCAACATCTGCATTGGCGGGCTGGACGGCATGAAGGTGCTGTTCACCGCGCGCATGGTCACCCGCCCGCGCTGCACCGGGGATGAATACACCGCCGAGCTGAAATTTCTGCTGGGCCGCCTTGGCGTTACCCCTGAAGCCTGTGAGGGCGTTATCGTGTGCAGCGTGGTGCCCGACCTGACCAAAGTTCTGGCCGATGCCTGCACCCGGCTGACCGGGCGCAAAGCCATGCTGGTCAGCCCTGCACTGAACACCGGGCTGACCTTTGCGGTGGACGCTCCGGACCGCGTGGGGCGGGACCGCATTGCCGATGCCACCGCCGCAGCCGCCCACTATCCCCTGCCCTGCATGACGGTGGACCTTGGCACGGCCACCACCTATAATGTCATTTCTTCCAAGCGGGCGTTCCTGGGTGGTTTTATCCTGCCCGGCGTGCAGACCAGCCTGCGGGCCATCAGCAGCGGCACAGCGCAACTGCCGCCTATCTCGCCCGAAACGCCGGATCACCTGATTGGCCGCAACACGGTGGAATGCCTGAACAACGGCGTGATGTTTGGCACCGCAGCCATGCTGGACGGCCTGGCTGCCCGCGTGGAAGCCGAACTTGGCGAGCCGCTGACCGTGGTTGCCACCGGCGGCCTGGCCCCCTGCATCATGCCCTGCTGCACCCGCAAGGTGATTTATGATTCTGACCTGTTGTTCAAGGGGCTGGCGATTCTGTACAGCAAAAACGCCGAATAAGCAAGTTTGCACGTTTTGTATTCTGCCTGCTATCAGAAAAG
Source organism: Candidatus Cibiobacter qucibialis (assembly GCA_004000625.1). GTDB lineage: Bacteria > Bacillota > Clostridia > Oscillospirales > Ruminococcaceae > Gemmiger > Gemmiger qucibialis. The sequence goes on from SAUS01000030.1 coordinate 1,042, forward strand.
GGACCGGCATTTTCTGCCGATCCCTTTGTTTTATGTATTTTCCGAATGTTTTAGGCAATACCGCATAATTCTAAGTGCCAATACGGCGAGCGAGGTGCGGCAGATGCCAAGCCAAAAGCGCAGATAATACTGGATGTCTTATCGAGCATTTTGGCAACGCAGATGCCGTGCCGCAGCTGCCGGAGCGGTGCTTAAGCCGCAAGGCGGGAATTGTGCGGTGTTGCCTTTACATATCCGGCGTAACCATCACAGCGCCGTAATTGCGCACGCTCAGCACATGGCAGCTGCCCGCGCCAAACACAGCGTCAATGGCGTTCTTGTAGGTTTCCAGCAGTGCCAGCGGAACAAATGCCTGGATGGTACCGGCAAAGCCGCCGCCCTGCAAACGCCATGCGCCGCGGCCGTTCAGCACCTTCTGGCTGATGGCCAATGCCAAAGGCACGCCCTGCTCCTGCGGGTTCTTGATGCTGTAGGCGTTCTGGTTGAACTCAAAGCTGGAATGGCCGCCCTCAATGATCAGCTGCAGGAAGCGGTCAAAGTCATCTGCCTTGATGGCTTCATAGATTTCCCCGGCGCGGCGGCTGTCATTATAAAAATGGATGGCACGCACCACGGCGCGGTCGCCGGTCACTTTGCGCACTTCGGGGATGGCTTTCAGGAAGGTTTCCTCGTCCACATCGCGCAGAACCTTTTTGCCAAAGAATTCGGCAACGCTCTCCATCTCGCGGCGCACAGCGGCATAATCATCGGTCAGGTCAGCGTGGCTGCCCTTGGTATCGCTGATGCAGAGTGCAAAGCCCTTGGCTGCCAGATCAAACGGAACTTCGCGCACGACCGGATGGCCCACTTCCTTAAAGTCGATGGTGATGACCTTTCCCACGGCGCAGGCAGTCTGGTCCATCAGGCCGCAGGGCTTGCCAAAGAAAACATTCTCAGCATACTGGCTGATCATGGCGTTTTTGACCTGGTCGAAACGCTTCATGTCATTATCGTTGTACTCGCCGCGGAAGATAGCACCCATGCACACCTCAAAGGCAGCCGAGCTGGACAAACCGGAACCGCCCAGAACGTCAGAGGTGGTGTAGCAGTCAAAGCCGCCCACCTTGCCGCCGTCTTTCACAATGCCGGCAGCCACGCCGCGGATCAGGCTGGCGCTGTGCTCTGCTTCAACGGGCTGCGGGGTCAGGTCGCGCAGATTCACATCGTCGATCTTACCAAAGCCGTGGGAAATCACGCGTACAACGTTCTCGTCATTCTTGGCAACCACAGCAATGATATCCAGGTTTACGGCAGCTGCAATCACCACGCCGTTGTTATGGTCGGTATGGTTGCCGCCGATCTCGGTGCGGCCGGGTGCCGAGTACAAACACACTGTGCGGCCCGTGCCAAAGTTTTCTTCAAAATGGTCGATCATATCCACATAACGGGCACGCTGGGCTGCCACAGTAGCAGTGTCTGCCCCATACAGCTTGGCAAAAGCCTGGTCGTAACCGCCGTTCAAGATATTTTGTTTCAGTTCCGCACTCGTTGCCATCGTTCATACACCTTTCTTCGTTTGGCTGTCCCTTGTAAAATATGCACAAAAACCGCGCGTTCTTTTTAGCTATGCAGCGCATTTTAGGCCAGTATCACGGCTTCTTGTACTCAGTATAACAAATTTTAGCAGGATGTAAACATCTTTTTTCAACGCGATTATGGACTTTTGATGAATCTTCTGATATAATGGTAAAAAATATGCTCCATCCTGTTCCGGCCTGCTGCGGTGGGCCCTGTTTTGGGAGCAGAATGGCGAACCACAACCAGATTTTGCAAGAGTGAGGGATTTGGTATGCCGACCATCGCAAAGCAATCTTATAAGCAGAACTATACCGATAATGTAGAGCTTTCCATTTTTAATTGTGGCCACGAATACTGCCAGCCGGGCCACACCTGGGGCCCCGGTGTGCGTGACCATTACCTGATCCATCTTGTTGTTGCGGGCAAAGGTGTGTATCAGGTCAACGGCGCTGCCTATAATTTGCAGGAGGGTGATCTCTTCCTCGCCAAACCCAACCAGCTCATCACCTATGCGGCAGATGAAACCGACCCGTGGGAATATTACTGGGTCGGCTTTAACGGTGCCTGCGCCAACAAGCTGGTGCAGCAGACCCCGTTCAGCGATGTGCAGCCCGTGCACCACTGCAAAGACCCCCAAAGCACCCGTGAAACCATTTATAATATCTACCTGGCCCGCGGCCCGGAACCGCAGTGCGAAGCTCTGATGACCGGCTACCTGTACCTGTTCATGGCCCAGCTGATGAAGGAAGCGCGCGAAGCCATGCCCAACACGCCGTCTTCCAGCAGCCAGTATGTGCTGGCCGCTATCAAGTATATTCAGTTCAACTATTCCCATGATATTTCGGTAGATGACATCGCCAAGGCGGTTGGGGTCAGCCGCAGCCATCTGTACCGCGTGTTCATGTCCAATGTAGGCCAAAGCCCGATTGACTATTTAACGGGCTACCGCATCAGCGAAGCGTGTTCCCTGCTGAAAAACACCGGGCTTTCCATCGCCGAAATCGCGGTCTCCGTCGGCTTTTTTGACCAGTTCTATTTTTCCCGCGTGTTCAAAAAGGTCAAAGGCGTTCCCCCCAGCAAGTACCTTGCTGCGCTGGAAAAGGACCCGCAGCTGGGGCTGGTATAAGCCATTTTCACACAATGTCCCACCATACGGCAGCACCTTGCTTTTTGGTGCTGCCGCTCAGTTTTTACCGGCAGACTGATATATTTGCCATAACATTAGAGCAAACGGAGCAAACCATGTCTTTGAAGAAAAATCAGATTTTTGAAACCACGATCGAAAACCTTTCCAGCGATGGCAGCGGCGTTGCCCATGTGGAAGGGCAGGCCGTTTTTGTACCCGGCGCGGCACCGGGGGATGTGATCCGCTGCCGCATTGTAAAGGCATTGAAAAGCTATGCTTTCGGCCGCATTGACGCGATTTTAGCCCCCGGTCCCGGCCGCGTTGCGCCGGATTGTGCCGTGTGCACTCCCTGCGGCGGCTGTGGCCTGCGCCATTTGAGCTATGCTACGGAATGCGAGGCGAAAACCGGCTTTGTGCGGGATGCCTTTGCCCGCCTTGGCGGCTTTGATGTAAGCAGCTTTGAGTTTTCGCCCGTTCTCGCCCTGACGGACCACACCGCACACTACCGCAATAAGGTCCAGCTGCCCGTTGGGCTGGATGCCGATGGCCATGTCGTGACCGGTTTTTACGCCGGGCGCACCCACCGTATCGTCCCCTGCCCCGATTGCAAATTGCAGCCGGAGTGGATGAACGCCCTGGCCCGCCGGGCTTGTGCGTTACTGGAAGCCAACGGCATTGCCCCCTATGACGAGGAAACCGGCAAGGGCCGCGTGCGCCATTTGTATATGCGCCAGGGCTGGCACAGCGGTCAGCGCCTGCTGTGCTTTGTGGTAAACGGCAACGGCCTGCCCAACGAAGCTGAGATCTGCCGCACCTTGCAGCAGGAGTTCCAGCTGACCACTGTGCTGATCAACCGCAATACCGCCCGCACCAACGTGATTTTAGGGCGGGATACCCGCACCGTGCTTGGCCCCGGCGTGATTGAGGATACTTTGGCCGGAGTGCCCATCCAGATGGGTGTGCACGAGTTTTATCAGGTCAACACCCCCGCTGCCGAGCTGCTGTACGCCAAAGCGAAAGAGTTTGCCCGGCTGCAGCCGGATGACTTTTTGCTGGACCTTTACTGCGGTATGGGCACCATTGGCCTTTCGATGAAGCCGCACTGCCGCCGCCTGGTCGGCGTTGAGGTTGTGCCGCAGGCAGTGGAAGGTGCCAAAACCGTTGCTGCGCATCTTGGTCTGCCCCCGGAGGAAGCCGATTTTTACTGCATGGACGCCGGCGAAGCCGCGACCCGCCTTGCCAGCGAGGGTGCCCACCCCGATGTGATCGTGGTGGACCCGCCGCGCAAAGGCTGCGATAACGCCACCCTGACTGCCATTGTCCAGATGGCCCCACGCACCCTCGTCATGGTCAGCTGCAACCCCTCCACCGCCGCCCGCGATGCTAAGTTCCTGTGTGAACAGGGGTATACGCTGGAAAAGGTTCAGCCCGTGGATTTGTTCCCAAGGACAAAGCATGTGGAGTGCGTACTTCAAATGACCCGTAAAAGTAATTGATTGCTTCTTATTGCACAGGGCGTGCATGGCTATGTACAGAGTGTCCTCCCCTATTACTCCCTTTTATTCAAATTCTGTTCCGAAGTCGTTCACGATTTAACCATAAATACATGCGATAATAATTGACATATTACAAAACGGTGTATCCGCTAACAACGCAACGGCCTGCTTTTTGGCTTTTTGGGTACACCTCTATTCAAAAGGATGGCGTGTTTAAGATGAAGGCATGGTTCCAGCGTTTTATGTCCGGGCGGTACGGCAGTGATACTTTTGGCAACTTTTTGTGCGTAACGGCGCTGGTCTGCCTGGTAATTGGGCTGTTTGTGGGCATCTTTTATTATATCGGGCTTCTGCTGCTGCTTTATGCGTACTTCCGCATGCTCAGCCGCAACGTACACAAGCGCTATGCAGAAAACATTGCCTTTATGCAGAAAACCGCTGGTGTGCGCGCCAAGTTCGGCCAGCTGCAGCAGCGGTTTGCCCTGCGCAAAACCTACCGCTATTTTTCCTGCCCGCACTGCCGCCAGCAGGTACGCGTGCCCAAGGGCCGCGGCAAAATTTCCATCACCTGCCCCAAATGCGGCACCCAGTTCATTAAAAAAAGCTAAAGGTTTTCCCTTCACTTCGATGAAAGGTTGACGCTGCGTGTTTGGATATGTTACCATTTATCAGAAAGATTTAGACAATGCCGCAATGGACTGCTACCAGGCGTACTATTGCGGGCTTTGCCAATCTTTGGGCCGCAAATACGGCACGGCGGCGCGCATGGCGCTGAGCTATGACATGACCTTTGCCGCGCTGTTGCTGACCGCCCTGTATGACCCGCCCACACAGACTTCGCAGGGACGGTGCGCGCCGCATCCGCTGCGCACCCGGCCGCGGGCCGTGAACGAATTCACCGATTACGCTGCGGACATGACGGTGGTGCTGGCCTATTACAATTATCTGGATGACTGGCAGGACGACCACAAACGCAGTCGCCTGCAGCTGGCAAAGCAGCTTAAGCCGCATCTAGAAAACATCCGCCGCCAGTGGCCGCGCCAGTGCGAGGCCATCCACACCAAGCTGGATGAGCTGAACCGCCTGGAAAGCGCCAACAGCACCGACCTGGATGCCCTTTGCAATGCCTTTGGCGCATTGCTGGGCGCGGTGTTCAGCCCACGGGAGGATTTCTGGTCCCCTGCCCTGACGCAGATGGGCCGCGGGTTGGGCGGGTTCATCTATTTGATGGATGCCTATGACGATTTAAAAAAAGATGCCCGGCACGGCAGTTTTAATGCACTGGCCGCCACCAAACAGGCGTTTGGCAGCGATACTGCCGGGTTTGAGGCGCGCTGCCGCGAGCTGCTGACCCAGCAGATGGCCCTTTGCGCCCAGAACTTTGAACTGTTGCCGATTTTGAAAGATACCCCCGAAGGTCAGCTTTTGCACAACACGATTTACGCGGGGGTGTGGAGCAAGTACGCGCTGGTGAAAGCCACACGCACACCACGGAAGGGGAAACAAAACGAATGAACGATCCGTACAGTGTTCTTGGCATTACGCCGGGCGCCGATGAGGAAACCATTAAAAAAGCATACCGCCAAAAGTGCAAGCAATACCACCCAGATTTACACCCGGACGACCCCACCTGCGAGGACAAGTTCAAAGATGTACAGGCCGCTTACAGCGAGGTCATGCGGATGCGTTCCGGCGGCGGGTCCAGTGCATCCAGCAGCGGCTCTTCCAGCTATTATGGGCAGCGCAGCAGCGGCGGCAGCCAACAGCAGTACCAGGATCCGTTTGGCTTTGGGTTCGGGTTTGACCCTTTTGGCTTTGGCGGCACCTATGGTGGGGCCAGCAGCAGCTATGACCGCCGGGAATCGCCGGAGATGCAGGCCGCCAACAACTATATCCGCAACGGGTACTATGCAGAAGCGATGAATGTTCTGGAAGGCATTGTCCCCGCTGACCGGGCCGCCCGCTGGCATTATTATGCCGCGCTGGCAAGTTCCGGCCTGGGTAACAACATCCGCGCCCAGAACGAAGCCCGCACCGCTGTGGACATGGAGCCCGGCAATTACGAGTACCAGAACCTTTTGGACCGGCTGCAGAACCCCGGACGGGCGTACTCCACTTATCAGCAGGCATACACCCAGCCCGGCAGCCGCCAGCACGGCATGAACTTTTGTTTGCAGGCCTGGCTGTACCTGATGCTTTGCAACCTGTGCAGCATTTGCTGCTGCGGTGGGCGCGGTGGATTTTATATTTGCTGAGCAGGGGTTGGAAGTAATTTTTAGCGTTGAATCAATATAAAGCGAACGCATGTGGTTACCCGTTGGGGCCGCATGCGTTCGTTTTGGTTTTGGGTGCTATTTTATTATATGAATCGCGGGGAGATCGTAAATGCGCTAGCGGGTACGTATCATGAATGGTGATTACCTCACGGTACGGACGTTTTCATAGGGCAATACCGCATAATTCTAAGTGCCGATACGGCGAGCGAGGTGCGGCAGATGCCAAGCCAAAAGCGCAGATAATACTGGATGCTGCAAAGGTGAGCGCCGCCAGTGGCGGAAACAGCGAACCGAAGCAGGGGCAGCGGTCGCAGAGTGCGAGGGGCTTTTGCCCCCGAAGCACGATGCGGGTACCGCAACCCGACATTATCGAGCATTTTGGCAACGCAGATGCCGTGCCGCAGCTGCCGGAGCGGTGCTTAAGCCGCAAGGCGGGAATTGTGCGGTGTTGCCCATAGGTTTACTCCATAAAAATAACCGCCCCCGGCCAGTTTCCCGGCGGGGGGCGGTGTGCTTGTTAATTCAAACCCTGTTCAGGCAAAAATCAGACCTGGTAATCCACGGTGATGTTGCTGCTGGTGGTGGGCTTGGTGGCATCGTCAGAGTTGTTATCCACCTTGATTTCGCCGTTGCGGATTTTCTCCAGAACGGTGTTGTACTCGTCCAAGGTGAAAGTGCTGAAGTTCCAGCTTGCTTCGTCGGTGGGCAGGCCAACATAGTCGCCCTCTTCCAGGCCAAAGTTGCCGTTGGTGCCAGCGATGGTGCTCCAGTCGCCTGCATTAACGGTATCCAGGCCATTCTTAACGGCAGCGCCCAGACCCTTCATGGCGGAGGTAACAAACGGGTTTGCCTTGTACTTGCCGGACTCAACACCCTCAACGCCCAGGTAGTTCTGGTCAACGTCAACGCCGATCAGCTTGCCGTCATGCTTGTCAGCAGCTTCAGCAGCAGAAGTCCAGATGCCGCCGCCGCAGGCGAACACAACTTCGGTGCCGCCATCGTACCAGCCGTCCATCTTAGCGGTGATCTTCTCATCGCCATAGAACTGACCGCCGTAGTAGTAGTTCATCTGAACGTTAATGCCCAGCTCCTGTGCTGCAGCATCAGCGCCCTGAACATAGCCGTAACCAAAGCGGATAACGGCGGGCACCGCCATGCCGCCCAGGAAGCCCAGCTTGGTGAAGCCGTCCTTGACAGCTGCATAGCCAGCCAAGTAGCCGGCTTCTTCTTCCTTAAAGGTCACGCAGAACACGTTTTCGGGGATGGTGCCGTTCTCAGAGTTGATATCAAAGCCGTTCACATCAACTGCGATGAAGTGAACATCAGGATACTCTGTGGCAGCCCAGGCCAGAGCAGGACCGTACAGGTAGCCAACGCATACGATGGTGTTTGCGCCCTCGGCGACAGCCTGACGGATCAGGGTCTCGCGGTCTTCATCGTTGGCGTCCTCGCCGGAAGGCAGGTAGTAGTTGTACTCGATGCCGTTCTCATCGCCGTAGCCCTTAACAGCTTCCCAGCAGCCCTGGTTGAAGCTTTCATCGTCCAGGGTGCCAACATCGCAGCACTGGGCAATGCCGGTGATGTTGTCAGAACCGGTTGCTTCAGCAGTAGCAGCGGAATCGCTGGTAGCCTCGGTAGAAGCAGCAGCGCTGGAAGAAGTGGTGCTGCTGGCAGAGCTGCCGCAAGCAGCCAAAGAGAGTGCCATGCAGGCAGCCATGGTCAAAGCAAGATACTTTTTCATGTGTGATCTCCTTATTTTTTATCAGGGGCGCATGGTTTGCATCCCCTCGCATACATCCTATTATACCGTCTGGCAGTGCTTTTTTCAATGTGCAAAGCATTACAAAAGCATGACAATGGCCTTTGGTTCCTGTTACCGGTTCGGCTGATCCACCGTCACATTCTGGGTCTGCGGCATTGCCGTGGTATCAGAATAGCGTTCCACTTTTACAGTGCCTGCTGCCATACGCTGGTACAGCTCACGATATTCGTTGCCGGTAAAGGTTTTCAGCCGCCATTCCTGCGTGGCAAGGCCCACGGCATCCACTTCGGTGCCAAGGGTCTCGGTCTGGCCGCTGTGGTTCTGGTCCCAGTTGTTCTGCGTGCCGAACAGGTACAGTTCATTCTGCACCACGGTGCTGTAGCAGTTCACAGCGCTGGCTATCACCGAGCTGCTTTGCCCGGCGCAGTCCCAGCCGGTGGCGATCACTTCGCGACCGCTTTTCTCTGCGGCCTGTATGCAGCTGTCCGCCAGTTCCGGCGTAGCCGCCATAACCACCTGAAAGCCCTCGTTATACCAGCCGCAGACATAATCCGTCAGGTCATCATCGCTGGCCGTCATACTGCTGTACCAGATGCGGATATACACCTGCACGCCCATGCTGTCGGCTGCAGCTTCCGCCCCCTGCACAAAGCCGGTGGCGTAACGCACGGTGCTGGGCAGCGGCTCGCCGCCAAGCACCGCCATGCTGGTGTTGCCCTCCTGCACGGCAGCATACCCGGCCAGGTAGGCGGCCTGTTCCTCACGGAAGAGAACGCAGTGCACGTTGGCGGATGTGCGGTAGTTGGTGTAATCCTCGGAATGCGGCTCATCCCCGATCATCAGGTAGCTGACTGTGGGGTAGTTATCCTGGATGTCATACAGGGCGGCGGCCATCTCGCTGCCATAACACACCACCAGTCCCGCACCGCTTTGGGCGGCGCTGTTCAGGGCTGCTTTGGCGGCATCCAGGCTGGTATCTGCCGCAGTAAACTGCTGTGCGGTATAATTAAAATTGCTGCAAAACGTCTGCACGCCGTGCCATACAGCCGCACCGGCACCGATATCCGTTCCCTCGGCACCAACTGCCAGCGCGATTGCGGCTCCGGCGCCGTCCAGCGGCTGGTCCACTTTTTCTGCCGTAAGTTCATACAGGGCATCGTCCGTCAACACCTGTTCCTGATCCTGTGCAGCAGGTTCAGAGGAAGCGCTGCTGCCGCAGCCCGCCAGCGCCAGCCCAAAGGCCAGCGCCAACAACAGGCAAAGCAGCCGCCGGGCTGCAAAACGTTTGTTCTGGGGTAAAGACATGGGTGGAATAATCTCCTTTTATTGGGGTAAATGGGCCGCCTTAATCGGCCCCCGGCTCGATTTCAAGATTGGTCGGGCCAAAGCCGTAGGGCAACAGGTCGCCCAGGGTCGTTTCGATGTAATCATCCTCGCTTTTGGCCATCAGCACCCGCAGCCTGGGGCCGCAGAATTCATACAGAGCCTGGCGGCAGACGCCGCACGGACCAGTGACAAGGGTGTTTTTTTTGCCGTCCAAGCTGCCCACAATGGCAATATCGGTAAACTCGGTCACACCCTCGCTGACTGCCTTGAACAGCGCGGTGCGCTCGGCACAGTTGGTGGGGGTATAGCCGGCGTTTTCGATGTTGCAGCCGGTATATACCATTCCGTTTTTGGCCAGCAGCGCCGCGCCCACCTTAAAGTGTGAATACGGCGTGTAGGCAAAGCTGCGCGCCTTGAACGCTGCGCGGATCAGTTCCGCATCCGTCGGCTTCATTCCAGCACCGCCCCCAGTGCAACTTTCATCATGGCGGTAAAGCTGGTCTGGCGCTCTTCTGCCGTGGTGATTTCGGGGCTGACGAAGCTGTCCGAGATCGTCAGGATACAGGCAGCATGTTTGCCCAGCACCTTGGAATTGTGGAACAGCGCAAAGCTTTCCATCTCAACCGCCAGGCAGCCTTTTTCGTCGCGCAGAACTTCCCAGTAGGTGGGGCGTACGCCGCTATCCTCGCGGTAGAACACATCGGAGGAATGGATGGTGCCTTCAATCAGGGGAATGCCCTGCTTTTTGGCGGAAGCACGCAGCGCGTTGTTCAGTTCCTCGCTGGGCTTCTGGATGTCGTCGGTATCGCCGGACTGGGTCACGGCATAGTTGCTCTCAGAATAAGCGCCGGTAGCCAGAACCACATCAAAGACCTTGGCTTTTTCGGTATAAGAACCGGCAGAGCCAATGCGGATGATGTTCTCTACCCCATACTGGCTGTACAGCTCATAGGAGTAGATGCCGATGGACGGCATGCCCATGCCGCTGCCCATCACGCTGACAGGGTGGCCCTGGTAGGTACCGGTATAACCCAGCATGCCGCGCACATCGGTAACAAGGCGCGGGTTTTCCAAAAAGGTTTCGGCAATAAATTTGGCGCGCAGGGGGTCGCCGGGCATCAGCACGGTTTTGGCAAAATCGCCGGGGTTGGCGCGGTTGTGTGGGGTAGACATATCAGATACGCTCCTTTATGTTGGGGCAATACCGCATAATTCTAAGTGCTGATACGGCGAGCGAGGTGCGGCAGATGCTAAGCCAAAAGCGCAGATAATACTGGATGTCTTATCGAGCATTTTGGCAACGCAGATGCCGTGCCGCAGCCGCCGGAGCGGTGCTTGAGCCGTTAGGCGGGAATTGTGCGGTATTGCCTTGGATTTTTGCGGCCGGTTGGCCAGCCGCTGTGTTCCATGGTTTGTTTTGCGGCCCATTCCATTTGGGCAGATATATATTTAGTATACCACATTTTTCCGTTTTGTGGTAAACTTAGTATGAATTCACCACAAAGTTTTTCGGGGGTGTTGTTAATGCAGCTGCCTGAGCACTGCACCTTATGCCCGCGGCGCTGCGGGGCCAACCGCGCGGCGGGCCGCACCGGCTATTGCGGCGCGGGGGATACCCTGCTGGCCGCCCGCGCCGCCCTGCACCATTGGGAGGAGCCCTGCTTGAGCGGGGAGCCCAATGCCGCGACCGGCAGCGGCACGGTATTTTTTACCGGCTGCACCCTGCAATGCTGCTACTGCCAGAATTATAAAATCAGCCAGCAGGGCCTTGGCAAGCCGCTGACGGCGGAGCGCCTGGCTGAAATTTTTATGGAATTGCAGCAAAAAGGCGCCAAAAACCTGAACCTTGTCACCGCAACGCAATGGCTGCCGTGGGTGACGCAGGCGCTGGATGCCGCCCGCCGCAATGGGTTGACCCTGCCGGTGGCCTATAACACCGGCGGGTACGAAACCGTGGAAACCGTAAAGGCTCTGGCCGGGTATGTGGACATCTGGCTGGCGGATTACAAATATGCCAGCCCTGCCCTGGCGAAAGAGCTTTCCGCCGCGCAGGATTACCCACAGGTGGCGCACGCCGCCATCCGCCAAATGCTGTTGCAGACCGGTGCCCCAGTGTACGATGCCGACGGCTACCTGCAAAAAGGCGTGATTGTGCGCCACCTTGCCCTGCCCGGCCACAGTGATGACAGCCTTGCCGTTTTGCAGCGCCTGGCCGACCTGCGGCAGGAAACCGGCGTGTCGTTTGTGCCCAGCCTGATGAGCCAGTTCACCCCGTTTTACCGCGCCGCAGAGCACGGTTTGGGGCGGCGCATTACCACCTACGAATACCGCAAAGTGGTTGACCGCGCCATCGCCCTTGGCCTGACGGACGGCTACATGCAGGAAAAAAGCAGTGCCCGCGAGGAATACACCCCGCCGTTTGACCTGGAAGGGGTCTGATGCGGTGGCTGCGCAAGGAGGTCTTGTGTGAACATCTTCTCTTTTGTCTATCTGGCGGTGTTCCTGCTGGCAGGCTTTTGCATTGCACGCAGGGCGCTGCCGCAGGCGGGGCTTTCGGTCAGCATTCCGCTGGGGTGCGGGTTCGGGGTCTCACTGCTGGCATTTGTTCCGGCCTGTTTTGCGGTGGTACTGGGTTTCCGGCTGCCTGCCCTTTTATTGGCCGCAGCTGTTGTGGCCGCGCTGGCCGCTTGGTTGGCGCGGCACGGCACGCCGTTCCCCCGTGTACCGGATCCGGACGCCGCCGCTCTGTGGGCCTGTGTGCTACCCTTGGCTGTTGTTACCCTGTACCTGCTGCACACCCATGTGCTGCATCTGGTAGACGGCAGTTATCACACCGGGCAAAGCTGCTATGGCGATATGGCGATGCACCTGGGATTCATCAAAAACATTGCCGTTACCGGCAAGCTGCCGCCGGTGTATCCCCTGCTGGGCGGCGAGCACCGGTTCGGCTACCCGTTTTTGTGCGAGACCGTTTCCAGCGTTTTTCTGGTGCTGGGGGCAGACACCCGCACCTCTTACCTGCTGCCCATGCTGGCCGCATTCATCAGCGTGTACGGCATGATGTGGCAGCTGGCGCGGCAGGTGTTGGGCAGCGCGGGCAAAGCTTGCCTGGCTTTTTGGCTGTTCTTTATGGGCAGCGGGTTCGGGTTTGTGTATTTCCTTAGCAGCGCCGAGGCGTTTGCCGGCATCTTTACCGGGTTTTACACCACCCCCACCAACTACACTGCCGAAAACATCGTCTGGGTCAACCCCATCGTGGATCTGCTGATTCCACAGCGGGCCACCCTGTTTGGCTGGTGTGTGCTGTTTCCCTCGCTGTATCTGGTCTGGCGGTTCTGTATGGAGGAGGAAACCCGGCTTTGGCGGTATCTCGCCCTGCTGGTTCTGCCCCTGCCACTGATGCACACCCACAGCGCACTGGCGCTGGTGCTGATCTGCCTGGCGTGCGGGGTGTACACCCTGGTTTGCCGCCCCCGCACCAAAGCCGTGCTTGCCCCATGGGGATGGTTTGCCTTGGTGTGCGGCGTGGTCTGGCTGGTAGAAATGTGGAACACCGTGTTTGCCCAATCGCTGGACGGGCAGCACATGCTGCGGCTGCATTTGAACTGGATCAACGGGCAGGATGACGGCACCCTGAAAGACAATTATTTCTGGTTCTACATCAAAAACATCAGCCTTGTCTACCTGCTGCTGATCCCGGCATTTTTCCATGCCAAACCCAAGCAGCGCTGGCTGTACGGCGGCGGGTTGGCCATTCTGGTTCTGGCGGAATTTGTTGTGTTTCAGCCCAACAATTATGACAACAACAAGCTGCTGTATATCTGGCATCTGCTGGGCTGCCTGTTGGTGGCCAGCCTGCTGATGGATTGGTTCAGCAAAGTTCGTGCTATCCCCTGGCGGGCGCTGGGGCTGTGCCTTTGCTGCTTTATCGCCATGTTTGGCAGTGTGCTGACTGTTGGACGCGAAGCGTTAAGCGACTACTGGCAGTGGAGCGCAGACGACATTGCCATGGCGGATTATATTGATGACAATGCGGAAACCGATGCAGTATTCCTGACCAGTGACAGCCACCTTTGCCCTGTGTTCAGCCTGGCCGGGCGGCGCATTTTGTGCGGCTCCGGCAGCTTTGTATACTACCACGGCATGAATTATACCGCTGAATACAACGCCATGCACCAGCTGTACGAGAATCCCGATGAAGTTTCCCTGGCGCAGTGGGGCATTGATTATGTGCTGTTTGACAGCTATGTGTTCAGCAACATCCAAAATGCGGACGAGAGCTGGTATGCAGCGCGCTATCCCCTTTGGTACGAGAACGGCGGCAGCCGCATTTATAAAATCAACGGATAAGTTTGTTCCGTATCAATTTTCCCAACATAAACAATCACTCCGCCGCGGGTCCGGTTTTCAGCTGGTCCTGCGGCGGAGTTTTTAGGCAATACCGCATAATTCTAAGTGCCGATACGGCGAGCGAGGTGCGGCAGATGCTAAGCCAAAAGCGCAGATAATACTTTGTGTATTATCGAGCATTTTGGCAACGCAGATGCCGTGCCGCAGCCGCCGGAGCGGTGCTTAAGCCGTAAGGCGGGAATTATGCGGTATTGCCTTTATTTTATAATTCTTTAAGACGACTTTTTATTGCGCGGCACCCGGCGCTTGGGGGCGGCTTTGCGGGGCTGGTTCTGCTTTTTGGGGGCAGCCTTTTTGGGCTGCGGGTGTACCCGCACAAACTGGATGGGGTTGCCGTTGGGCAGGGTACGCTCTTCCACTTCCAGCACCGGGATGGACGCCAGGAATTTATTCAGGCTCTTGCTGCCAAAGTTACGCACATCAAAGTCCGGGTAGCGCTTGATGAGCTGGTCTCCCACGCGGGAGGTTCGCACCCAGCCGGTGCCATCGTCCATCTCGTCGATCATATCGCAGACCAGGCGGCAGATGGAATCGCGGTTGATGGCGGTATCGTCCCCCGCGCCAACCTGGGCGGCGGCTTCGGCGGCAGCGGTGGAATCCGCGCTGGCATCCTCGCTTCCACCATGCTCCAAAATCAGGTCAAGGTACTTGAACTGGTCGCAGGCTTTCACAAAGGGACCAAGTGCCTTGCTTTCGCCCATGCCGATGACCAGCTTGCCGGCTTCGCGCAGGCGGGCGGCAAGGCGGGTAAAGTCCGAATCGGACGAAACGATGCAAAAGCCATCCACATTGCCCGCATACAGCAGATCCATGGCGTCAATGATCATTGCGCTGTCGGTTGCATTTTTGCCGGTGGTGTAGCTATACTGCTGGATGGGAATGATGGAGTTGTTCAGCAGCACATCCTTCCAGCTTTTCAGGCGGGCATCAGACCAATCGCCGTAAATACGTTTGCAGGCCGCCACGCCAAAGGACGCAGCTTCATCCAAAATCACCTTTACATATTTGGGGCTGATATTATCCGCATCGATCAGAACTGCCAGTTTCAGATCCTGCATAGCAGCCTCACTTCCTTACCGGTTTGACCGGGCGGTCAAAGTACATATAAATCTGGCAGGGGATCATGCCGTTATAAATTTTGCGGCGCTTGGCGGCCTTTTTGCCAAAGTGGGCTTCAAAATCAGCATCCGCCGTAATGGCATACAATCCTGCGGTGGGGCTTGCCTGCCACACCTGGCCCAGGGTGCGGGCCAGGGCGGCGGCTTCGGCGGCATCGCCCAGGCGCTCGCCGTAAGGCGGGTTGGTCAGGATGATGGAGCTGGGGCGCGGGGCAAAGTCTTTTACGTCTGCCACCTCAAAGCGGCAGCGATCCCCCACCCCGGCCAGCTTGGCGTTGGCGTTGGCCAGCGCCACAGCGTTGGGGTCAATATCAAAGCCAAAGCCCTCGAACCCGGCATCCAGGCGGGAAGCCGCCAGCGCTTTCTGGCGCTCCTCCGCCCAAACGGCAGCGGGCACAAAGTCATAGTGCTCGGCGGCAAAGCGGCGGCGCAGGCCAGGGGCGATGTTCAGTGCTTTCTGGGCTGCTTCGATCACCAGCGTACCGGAACCGCAGAAAGGATCCTGCACAGTGCTGTCGCGCCGGACAAAACCGACATCGGCAATGGTAGCGGCCAGCGTTTCCTTGATGGGGGCCAGCGTGGCGTTTTTGCGATAACCGCGCTTATGCAAGCCGTCGCCGGAGGTATCCAGCATCACTTCCACCACGTTTTTACGCAGGGCAAAGCGGATTTTGTACAAAGCACCGGTTTCCGGCAGAGTGGTGGTTTTGTGGCCGTACTGCAGCCGCTTAACGATTGCCTTTTTGACAATGCTCTGGCAGGCAGGTACGCTGGAAAGCTGGCTGGACAGGCTGGAGCCCTTGACCGGGAACTGGGCATCCACCGGGATCAGCTCCTCCCACGGGATAGAGTAAACGCCGTCGAACAGTTCATCAAAAGTTGCGGCGGGGAAGGTTTTCAGCAGCAGCAGCACGCGCTCGGCGGTGCGCAGGTTCAGGTTTGCTGCGGCGATCATGGCGGCATCACCCTCAAACGCCACGCGGCCATCCGTCACCTTTACGTTCTGCGCACCAAGGCGTTTGACCTCAAAGGAAAGGGTATGCTCGGTGCCAAAAAAGCAGGGAGCCACCAAAGTATACATGTTGGGCATAGTGTGTCCTTTCTGGGGCTGTGCATGGCGCAGCCGGATATGCGGGGCCGGGCATATTGGGTCAGCCCCGCGGGATAAAAATTAGATTATGCCGTTACATAACCCAAAAAAGGCCCTGCCAAGCAGAGCCTGCATCTTATGGGCGTTGCAGTTGGCGTACGCTGCAGAAATCAGCCGCGGCGGCGGGAATACCCACCGCGATGATTCTCGGTAACGCGCTTGAGATCCGCAATTTTTTCTTCGCTCTGGGTCTTATAGCGTGCCATCATATCCTCAAAGCTCAGGTCGCCCTGCGGCTGCGAGGGTTTGGGCTGCCAGACACGGGGGGCTGCTTCGCGGCGGGGCGGGCGGCCGCCAGCCGGGCGTGCACCACCGTTACTGCCCTGCTGCCCTTGGGGGCGCGGGCTGCGGGGCGCGCGGGGTGCGCGCTCCGGTGCGGGCTGGGTCTGCTTGATGGACAGTGCAATCTTGCCATCCGGCGCGATGGAGATGACCTTAACCTTAACGGTCTGGCCAGCTTCCAGCACGGTAGCAAGGTCCTGCACAAACTCATAGCTTACCTCAGAAATGTGAACAAGGCCGGTTTTGCTTTCCGGCAGGGCAACGAAGGCGCCAAACGGCTTAATGCCGATAACTTTGCCTTCCAAGATGTCTCCAACCTGTAATGCCAAAACTATAATACCCCTTTGCTGCCCGGCAAAACTGCCGGGTATCGTTATTGATGGAACCTTTGCTTTCAGATTCCGCTTGTATGCCTTGCAGGCAAGGCCTGCACTGTTAAAGGCTGGTTGAGTCCGCAAAAAACAGAAGCCAGCCTTTTGCATCTTCCATTATACCTGGCATGGTAATCCGGCGTAATGCTGTTACTTGCCGCTCAGATCCACCCAAATGCGCTCATTGGGTTTGGCATAGCCATCGGCGCGGGCGCTGCGTTCAATAATCGCGTCTTTGCCATCGGCCAATGCGCGTCCCAGCTCTTCGTTTTGGGCCTGCTGGGCGCTGAGCTGTTCGCGCACCGCGGCGAGTTCCTGCTGTTTGGAGCCGATGGTGATCTGGCACTGGATCAAAGTAAAAAACAAAGAACAAAACAGTGCCGCCACAGCCAAGGGAAGCAAACGCCGCGCAATGCTTTTGTGTTGGTTCATGCGGCAGCGCCTCCTTCCGGGCAGGTATCAAAATGCCGTTGTGTGCAAACCATTGTACCGCCTGCCCGCACAAGAAGGTCTTATGCAGGCATACTCAAATACAGTTTAATTATATAATATTGTGCGCTTGTTTTGCAACACATTTTTCGGCTTTTTTCCGCTTTTCTTGCATGAATCTTGTGCGTTGTGCCGCCGGGCGTGCCGAATCTTTCTGATACGGGCCAGCAGCCACTGTTTGAACGGGTGTACCGCATAGTCCGCCGCAAAGCGCAGCGGCCAGACCAGAACAAACACCGTGCCGCGCAGCGCCCTGTGCACCGCGTGGGAAACGCACCACCGCCAGCACAGTGCCCCCAGCCCCATGGCGGCGGCCATATACCAGCGCGCCGCCCCGGTAGCCGAAGCCCCCGCCGCGAAGCCGCAGCAGACAAAGGCTGCGGCAGCAAAGGCCAGCACATCCCACACAAAGCAGCGCACCGGGCCGCTGCCAAAGGCAAGGGTCGCCCCATCCCGTACAGCGCCAAGCAGCAGGCCCGCCCCAAGACAAAGCAGCACATCGCCCAGCACTGCCCACAACGGCGGCGATGGCACCATCAACGCAGCAGACGGGCCAGCAGCCCACCGCTCTGTTTTTTGCTCTGCTGGTTCTCGGTATACTGCAAATATTCGATCTGGCCGGAGATATGCACTTCCCCCGTGCGAACCGAAAGCTCGCTGACCTGCATTCCTTGCCCACCGATGGTCAGATCCCCCAGCGGAGTTTGCAGCGTTGCGCCCAGTTCATCACAGCTCACAATACGGGTCACACCGGTCACCGTCAGCCGGGCGCGGTTTTCCAGCGTCAGGGCATGGGCGCGCGGCGGAGCAGGCAGGTCGGATTGCTGGGGGGCATGTTCCCCAATCGGGTGCGGGCTGGTCAGTTCTGGCATGGCGGTTTCCTCCGGCAGCAGTTGTTGCTTACCCTATACCATATGCCGCACACCGCGCGGTTAGAACTCCCCCGCCCTGGTTTTTCTCAGCCTTCCAGGATCTCAAACAGCTCGCGGGCAACATCCTTACCCTTGGGTTCATCAATAGAAAGCACCCGCACCTTGACGGGGCGGTTGCCGAAGGTAATCTCGATCACATCGCCGATCTTTACGGCATAGCTTGCTTTGGCGGGTTTGCCGTTCACGATCACGCGGCCCGCATCGACTACATCATTGGCCAAGGTGCGGCGCTTGATCAGGCGGCTGACTTTCAGGTATTTATCCAGTCTCATGGTTCATCCTCATCTCTATGGCAGCGGTACTCCAGCCACCAGGCGGGAATCATGCGGCGCTGCCTATATCATAAAAGCCCGCCGCGTTTGGGTGCGGCGGGCTTTTTCATTCAGAGCGTATCTGACGCCTGAACAGATTACTGCACAGCGTCCTTCAGTGCCTTGCCAGCCTTGAATGCGGGCAGCTTGGAAGCAGCAATGGTCATGGGCTCTTTGGTCTGCGGGTTGCGGCCCTGGCGTTCCGGGCGCTCGCGGACTTCAAAGGTGCCAAAGCCAACCAGCGAAACTTTGCCGCCGTTCTTCAGCTCTTCGGTGATAGCAGCCAGTGCTGCGTTGACAGCCTTTTCGGCGTCTTTCTTGCTCATGCCAGCTTCAGCGGCAACGGATGCGATCAGTTCAACTTTGGTCATTTGTTATATACCTCCAAATTAAATAAATTGCGTTTTTTTGCCTTTTCAGGCTACCGGCCCGGCTGCTGTGCAAAATGCCTCGTTAGCTTTTTGCAGCGCCTGTTCGGGGTCTACCCCTGCCTGCCGGGCCAGATTGGCGGCGGCAAACAACAGTTCGCCCACAGCCTGTTCTGCCTGCGCGCTGGCGGGCTGCGCCGTTTGCAGGTTCTCCGCCGCGTCTGCCAAGGCTGCAGCATCGGCTCCCTGCAGGGCTGCGCCATGGCGTGCGGCGCGCTTTTGCAGCTTGGCCGCGCGCATCAGCGCGGGCATGGCACGGGGCACACTTTCCAGGTCATCGGCCAGGGTGCGGCGGCCCTTTTCTTTATTTTTGAGCGCATCCCAGTCCGTTATACCTTCGTAACCTGGTTGGGTGCCAAAAATATTTGGGTGCCGCTCAATCAGCTTTTGGCATACGCCATCGCAGACCTGTTCCCAGGTAAAGCGGCCGGTTTCCTGTTCCATGCAGGTATGGAAAGCAACCTGCATCAGCACATCGCCCAGCTCTTCACACATCAGCACCGGGTCATCCAGGTCCAATGCGTCCACAGCCTCATACGCTTCTTCCAGGAAGTTCATCCGAATCGATGTATGGGTCTGAACTTTATCCCACGGACATCCGTTGACCGGATCCCGCAAAAGGGTGATAATGCGGACAAGATCATCTGCCGTGTACGGGCGGTTGTGCGGATATTCCATGCATGCTGCAATGCTGCCTGCCCAGGATGTACCAGGGTCCGCTTGAAAAAACAACAGGCAACATCATACCTCTCATTCTACCGTTTTGTCAAGGAAACAATACAAGTTGCTGTTTGACAGCCGAGTTACCTGTTTACAGCTGTGCGCCGCAATGGTTGCAGAACAGTGCGTCTGCATCCACATCTGCATGGCAGACGGGGCACTCTTTGGTCTCACCGCGCGGGCGGTCAGCCGCATCGGCCAGAGCCTGCTCCTCCTCGGGGGTCAGGCCGGCGGGGTCATCGTGGTAGGTGGTGGGATCGTTGGGGTCCTCAGCCTCCTGCTCAGCCTCGGCAGCTTCAGCGGCAGCGGCCTCATCGGGGGTCATGCGGGCCTTGATTTCCTCAATCGCCTTTTCGATTTCGGCAATGTTCTCGATATATTTATCCACCAGGGGCTGGTTTTCCTCGTCTGCCTTATGCAGGCTGTAAACCAGTGCGCCCAGCTGGCGCTGTGCCTTGGCCAGGCGGTTCTGCTGGGATGCCAGATCCAGCTGGTTCTTGCCCTTATCTGCAATATCCATGGCTGCCTTGTAAGCGGTATCCACAAACTGCATGCTCTGTTCTTTGATCTTATTGATATCCAGTTCAAACATAATGTAACACCTCGTTATCATCTGGCCCCGGCAGGGCACTGCGCCACAGCTGCGCAGCCCGGCCGGGTGGAATGAAAAGCCGTAAAAATTTATTATTTTCGATTTCACGGCTTTTCCCTGTAAGGCTTATTATACCGTATCTTTGCCTGGTTTTCAATCTTGTGGCGCAAAGAATTATGTCCAAATCGTAAACATTCGGGCGTAACAGGAGAATTTATTGGTTTTCTGCTCCAATGAACTCCCGCAGCATGCTTTTCTGTGGGATCAGCGCGGCATTAATGGGTACAAAATGCGCAAACCGGCTGCGCAAATCCGCCATGCGGCCCGCATTGGCGCTGGCCGTCAGCTGGTCAATATAATATTCCCAAATCCCCACCTCGCAGCTGAACGAAGTATCCAGCACAAGGTTCGCCCGATTCTTGAACGTCTTGATATACTGGTCCTCTGCCTTACAGACATGGGGCCACAGGCCGATGGTAAAATCGGCATCATGCCCGCGGAACCGCCAGTCCCGCGTAATGCGGCGGGCAAGGCGAACATCGCGGGTGGCGATCAGCCGCGCACCGTCCGGTCCGGCATATTCTTCCCGCAGGCTGGCGTAAATATTCAGCACAGCATCCTGCGGCAAAGTCTCGGTCAGGATGGGGTTAAAGGCGTGCAGTCCCTCCACAACCACCACACCGTCGGTGCAGTCGATGTGCTGGGTCTGCGGGGCGGGCAGCTGGGTCATAAAGTCAAAGATCGGCGCATCGCACACGCCGGTCTGGGCCAGCTGCTGCAGGCAGTGCTGCACCAGCGGGATATCCAGCGCTTCCACGCATTCGTAATCATCCCGGCCATCCGGCTGTTTGGGGTAACGGCCCTCGCCCACAAAAAAGTCGTCCAGGCTCAATACCCGGCTGCGCACGCCTTTGCTGCGCATGGCGGCGGCCAACTTGTTGGCGCTGGTGGTTTTGCCCGCAGCGGAAGGCCCCGTCAGCATGACAATACGGCGGCCGGATGCCAGAACATAGGCCGCGGCGGCATCAATGCGGCTCTGGTACTGCTGTTCGCTCAGCTGCACCAAATCAGCCGGGTTGTGCGCGGCAAGGTTGAGCAACTCACACCCCACCATGCGCTTGGGGGCGCGCGGATTCACCACAGCTGGGATATTGGTCATAGAACTGTTTCACTCCTTCCTTGCGTGCAAGGATCGTGTCAAAACGGTCGATATATTCTGTCGGGTACTTATAATTAAAGATACGCTCGATCTTGCCGTGACGTGCACCGGGGGCCACCAGCTTTGTAGAACCGCCCGCACCGGCAGAAAGAATGGTGTGGACTTCCTCCATGATATAGATATTATACAGGCACTCGTACCCCGGCTTGCACCAGCCCACGTTTTCCAGGTTTTGCAGGGTGCCTTTTTGGCGGTACAGGTAGTAGGGGCGGTAACCGGCTTTTTCCAGCAGCTCGCAGCTTTCCACCATAGCGGCCACATCGGCATAATCCGCAGCGCGGTGCTCCACCACCAGGTTGGACGCCCGTTTCAGCGTGAGGGTATGCACGGTGATATTTTCCGGGTCCAAGTCAATGGCCGTCTGCAGGCTATGGCGGAAGCCTTCCACCGTATCTCCCGGCAGACCCGCGATCAAGTCCATGTTGATGTTATCATGCCCCACGCGGCGGGCAATCCGGTAACAATCCAGGATATCCTGCGCCGTGTGGCGGCGGCCAATGTTGCGCAGCACTTCATCCGAGAATGTCTGCGGGTTGATGGAAATGCGGGTTGCGCCGTATTCTTTGATAATGCGCAGTTTTTCTTCGTCGGTACAGTCAGGGCGGCCCGCTTCCACGGTAAACTCTTCCAGGGCGGGCAGGTCAAACTGCTCGGCCATGGTGCCCATCAGCTGACGCAGCTGCTGCGCGTTGACGCTGGTGGGGGTGCCGCCGCCGATATACAGCGTTTTGATGCTGAGGTGTGCGGCGTCCGCAGCGGCGCGGGTAGCGGCAAGCTCCTTGCACAGGCAGTCCACGTAGGGGGCCACCAGCGCACGGCTGGATTTATCCCCCACCGTGCGGGAAACAAAGCTGCAATAGCTGCAGCGGGACGGGCAGAACGGAATGCCCGCGTACACACTGCAATCCATCGGCTGGGCGCGCTCCAGCACCGGGCGCTGCAGGTCCGCAATACTTTTGGCCATGGCAAAACGGCGCGGCGTGCAATCAAAATGCTGCAAAAAGCGCTGTTCGATTTCTTCTTCGGTTTTGCCCTCGGCGCGCAGGTCATGGATGATGCGCACCGGGCGCACGCCGGTCATCATGCCCCAGGGCGGGCGGATACCGGTAACGCCGCACAGCATGGTGTACAGCATGCGGCACAGAGCATACTCCTGCGTGCGGGCATCCCCCTGGGGCGGGCGCTGCTGCACCCAGGTGGTTGTGCCGTTCTGCCGCACCAGAACCAGCAGCAGATACCTGTGAGCCACAGCCAGCACAAGGTCTGCGGTATCGTCCGGCAGGGTCTGGCTCAGCTCCGCCGCCGGGTAAAAGATGCGTGCGGTATGCTCGGCCTCATACCCAGCTGCCGCACCGCGCAATACAATTTGCATAAGAACCCCCGAATTGGAGGGAGGAGTTAGCGCGGAACCGAGCCTGTTGTAATCCCGCTTATGCCAATACTGCCAAAACAGTACCCGGCGCATTGCAGGTATACCGCAAACTTTTAGGCCGCCGCTTAACTCCTAACTCCTCCCTCCTAACTCCTACCTATCTTAAAATACTTCCCCCATCAGATATGGGTTGGACCGGCGTTCCTGGCCAAGGGTGGTAAAGCTTTCATGGCCGGGGTAGACGGTGGTTTCATCCGGCAGGGGCAGATCCGCCACCAGAGCAAGGCTGCGTTGCATCTCCGCCGGGCTGCCGCCGGGCAGATCCACGCGGCCGCAGCTGCCCGCAAACAGGGTATCGCCGCTGAACAGCCGGTCGCCGCAGGCGATGACCACGCCGCCGGGGGTGTGGCCCGGTGTGTGCCAGATGCGGAACGTCAGCTCATCCACCTGATACTCACTGTTGCCCGCAGGCCACGGGGCATCGATCAGATCCGGAGTCAGCGGGTACATCTGGTCGCCTTTGGCATCGGCCAGGTCCATATGCACCTTGGCGCCGGTGGCTTTTTTCAGGGCCGCCACACTGCCCACATGGTCATAATGGCCGTGGGTGAGGAAAATGTCCGTCAGGGTTGCGTTATTCTCTTTCAGCTGAGCCAGATAGGTTTCGGCCTCGGCAGCGGGGTCCACCACAACGGCATGCCCGGCGGCGGTGATCAGCAAAAAGGTATTAGTATACAGCGGCCAAACGCCATGGATATGGATCAATTTCATGGTTGTGCTCCTTTACTTCCACTCATCGGTATCAATGATGATGGTCACCGGACCATCGTTGACAAGGCTGACCTGCATATCGGCCCCAAACTCGCCATGCTGAACGTCTTTCAGTCCCTGGGCGTTCATCAGCTCCTGCAAAAAGGCATCATAAGCGCTTTTGGCGGTCTCCCCTTTTGCGGCATGGATAAAGCTGGGCCGTTTGCCGCGGGAGGTATCGCCATACAGGGTAAAGTTGCTGACGACAAGAACCGAATAGCCAAGTTCCACCGCGCTGCGGTTCAACTTGCCCTCATCATCGGCAAAAATGCGCAGCCCGGCGCATTTGGCTGCCAGCTTGGGGATAATGGCGGGGTCGTCACCATCCTTTACCCCAAGCAAAATCATCAGCCCCGGCCCGATGGTGCGGGGATTGCCGCCGTTGACCACAACGGACGCCGAGGAAACACGCTGAAGCACAGCACGCATAACACAGTTCTCCTTATTCAGTCAGTATGGCACACCCGGTTAAACCGCAGGCACCATAAAATAGCAGGAATCCGCTACAAAGAAATTCAGCGAATCATCGCCCGCAAACACCGCCTGCCAGTTTTCCCATGTTTCGCCGTCGGTTGTCACATACACGGCGGTGGGGTCATACTGCCCGGCGGCAAGCCGGGCAGCGGTATCGGCGCGGCTGGCTTCCGCCGCTGGGTGGCTGCCGGACACAGCAATATCCAGATTGGTTGCCAGCCCCTGCTTGCCCGCCAGAATGGCCAGCAGGCGCAAGCGGTCCTCCCGCACTCCCCCGGCGGCAAGCAGCTGGGTGTGGCCAGCGCCAAGGCTGGCGGTCTGGTCGTTGTTTACCACTGTGGCGTTGATGGGGTCGGCGAACTTCTGCCGCTTTTGCTGGGCGGCGGCGCTCAAATCAAACGCCTGAACGCCGACAAACAGCGCCAGCACCAGCACCGCATACCGGCCGGGCAGGCGGTCCCGCAGGGTATACACGGCATACACCACCATGCAGGCCGCTACCAGATAGAACATCCGCCCGCTGGAGCGGAAGATGCCGCACAGCTCCAACAGCTTTGCAGGCAGCGGCAGCTCAATGCCGGTGTTGCCCCAGTAAATTTTGTTGCTGACGGCAAACAGCGTTAAAAACACGCAGGCCGCAAACACCGGCCCGTTGCGGTGCCACCAGGTTTTGGTGTTTTGGGGGCAGCGCACCGCCCGGCGCAGGCTGAACAGCAGCGCCGCCGTGATCAGCGCCAACACACCAAGCCCCAGGTAATTGAAGCCATCATACTGGCCGGGCTGCTGCGGCATTACCTGGTACAGCCGGGACCAAGTGTAGCCCCCGCGGGAGGTTGGGTTGATGAGTGCATTCAGGTTCATGGAATAATCGCCATAGCCGGAGCGAGATGCCCCGGTGCCGGAGCCGATGGCCCCGCACAAAACGCCGCCCACCACAGCCGCTGCCAAACTTGCCGCAAACTGCAGCGCCGCGCGGCCCCAGGTTTTTTTCTGGCGGCCCAGTTCCACGGCGGCCAGCAGGGCGCACATCATGACCAGCGGCAGAAAGTACGGGTGGATGCCCACCGCCAAAAAGGCCAGCACCGGCATGGCCCAGGGGAATTTGGCCGTGCCGCTGTGCAGGTTTTGACGGTATTCCAGAAAGGCATACAGCGCCAGCAAAAACAGCCACTGGCTGGCCAGCGCGGTATGGCGGAACGCGCGCTCCCACAAGGTAGGCAGCATAACAAACAGCAGACCGCCCAGTGTGGAAAACACCAGCGCTCCCGCGCCAGTTTTTGCCTGCCCGCGGGCGCACAGAAGCGCACCGGCTGCCCCCTGCATGGCAAAGCAGAACAGCGTGTACCACCCAAACCATTGGAAGGTGGAGGGCAGCACCCCACGCAGCGCCTTGAAGAAGATGCTGACCCAGGGGATGCTGTCGGTAAACGAAATGACGGTGCCATCCGGGGCGGCAATGGTATCCGCCAGGCCCAGCGGGAACGCCCAATGAGAGTTGCGGAACAACACCCAGCCCGCATAATGCTGCTGAATGTCCCACTCATCATAGCCGTTCAAGATCCAGGCATCATAGGTTGGGTGCAGGGTGGATGTGCCATACAGCAGGAAAAATAACACCATGCCCGCCGCCGCGCCCAAAAGCGCCGCCAGCCACCGCCGTTTTGTGTTTTGATTCATGTGTTTTATGGGTTGTGCAGTGATCGGTCAATTTTGATTTAACCCCAGGCAGCGGGCGCGCAATATGCGTTCCTACGGGGTTTCTGCACACTTTCTATTTTATTTCTTATTTTTTATGTCTGATATATTAGAGTTTTTTCGGTTCCTTTTTTTGCAAAAAAGGATCAAAAAGTCCCCCGTATAAAAGTTTTAGTTGCGGGTAACTGTCAGAACGTCTTTGACTTTTTTCAGGCGTGCCACAACATTGTTCAGGTGCACGGTGTTCATAATGCCCACCGTCAGGGACATGCGTGCGCGGCCCTGGTCCGCCGCGCGGGCGGAAAGTGAATAGATCGGCACACGCATATCGCCCAGCGCCAGCGCAACGTCCGAAAGCAGGTTGGCGCGGTCCATGCAGTCCAGCTCCAGCGTTGCCTTGTAGTCCTCTTTGGCATCATCCGCCCAATAGGCGTTCACCCAGCGGGCGGCATTTTCCGGGTCCTTCATACTCTGCTGCACATTGGCGCAGTCCCGCTTGTGGATGGACACGCCAAACCCACGGGTGACAAAACCGATGATGTCATCCCCCGGCAGCGGCGAACAACACTTGGCAAACTTGATGGGGCAGTTGTCAATGCCTTCCACCACAACGCCGTCCGAAGAATGAACACGCTTGATATCCACCGTGGGCAGCGGCTTGGGTTCCGTTGCTTTCAGGCGGGTGTACTCTTCCTTCAGCTTGGGCAGGATGCGCGCCAGCTGCAAACCGCCATAGCCGATGGCCGCATACATTTCATCCACCGAGTTACAGTGGTTGCGGCGCGCCAGGTTGGACATGAACTCGTCATACTGCTCCGGCGGGATCACCATCAGGTTGCGGCGCAGCTCTTTTTCAAAGGCATCCTTGCCCTCGGCAATGTTTTCGTCCCGGCGCTCTTTCTTGAACCAGTTGCGGATCTTGTTCTTTGCTTCGCTGGTTTTTACAATGTTCAGCCAGTCGCGGGAGGGACCACGGTTTTCCGGGCCGGTGATGATTTCAATGATTTCGCCGGTAACGACCTGATGGTCAATGGGCACAATGCGGTTGTTTACCTTGGCGCCGATCATCCGGTTTCCCACGGCGGAATGGATGGCGTAAGCAAAGTCGATGACGGTTGCGCCGGCCGGCAGGTTGATCACATCGCCGCGTGGGGTAAAGGCAAACACTTCTTCCGGCAGCAGGTCAGACTTGATATCGCTGAGCAGGTCGGTGGCATCAATGCTGGAACGCTGGCTTTCCAACAGCTGGCGCACCCAAGCCAGGCGTTCGTCCAGCCTATCACTGCTGGCGGCGGTAATGCCGGCCTTATACTTCCAGTGGGCAGCAATGCCGTATTCCGCGTTGCGGTCCATCTCGCGGGTACGGATCTGCACCTCAAAGGGGATGGCTTCGCGGCCAATCACGGTGGTGTGCAGGCTCTGGTAGCCGTTGGGTTTGGGGGTGGAGATATAATCCTTGAAGCGGTTGGGCAGCGGGTGGTACATATCATGGATCAGGCCCAGCGCGGTATAACATTCCGCCACCGTATCAATAATGATGCGGACAGCATAAATATCATAAATCTCCTCAAAGTCCTTGTTCTGCATATACATCTTGCGGTAAATGCCGTAGATGCTCTTGACACGGTGGCGGATGGTTGCTCCGTGGATGCCGTTCTGTTCCAGGTGTTCCTGGATGGTGGCGCAGATATCGTTGAGGAATTCATCCCCATGCTTGTTCAGCAGGGAGCGGATCATGTTATAGCCCACAGGATCCAGGTATTGCAGGCTGCGGTCCTCCAGCTCCTCCTTGATGTTGGAAATGCCAAGGCGGTGGGCAATGGGGGCATAAACCTCCATGGTTTCCAGGGCTTTATCGCGGCGTTTCTGCTCCGGCCAGGCATCGCCGGTACGCATATTGTGCAGGCGGTCACACAGCTTTATGATCATCACGCGGACATCCTGGCTCATGGCAAGCAGCATTTTGCGCAGGTTTTCCGCTTTGCGGTCCTCGACATTCGAGAACTTGATCTGGGTCAGCTTGGTAACACCATCCACCAGCAGGGCAACCTCGCTGCCAAACTTCTGGCGGATCTCGTCAATGGTCACGGGGGTATCCTCGGCCACATCGTGCATCAGGGCTGCGGCAACGCTTTCGCTATCCATGCCAAGTTCCACCAGCAGCTGTGCCACGCTGATTGGGTGGCAGATATACGGTTCGCCGCTGCGGCGGAACTGGGTGGCATGCGCCGCGCTGGCCAGCTGATAAGCACGGTCAATCATGTCAAAATCATAGGCACGGCCGCTGGCGATCAGATCATGGCGCAGTGCTTCATAAGTAGTGGGCATGGGCACCGGCTGCTTTTGCGCCTGGGCTGCCTGTTCTGCAGCATTCTTTTTGACTTCTTCTGGCATTCTATCATCCCCATTTCAAGTATCGCACAATCATAAAAAGATCCCGTTTCTGCGGCAGTTCCCTCCTGCCGCGGGGGCATTTTTCATTTTGCCTTATCCTTCCCCTTCCGCCAGTCTGCGCAGGACCGGCGCGGAGGAGAGGTCTTTTTTGCCGGTCACTTCCACCGGCTGGTAGCGGCTGCCGCGGCGCTCGATCAAACCAAGCTGTTCCAGCGCCGTCAGGCTGGCCAGGGTCTTGCCGGTGTTTTCCGGCCCTGCGGTTGCAAACAGCGGCTGCAGATCATCCGCAAACACATTGCCGGTGCGCACCATGCGATACACGGCAGCGGTATCGGCACGGGTGGGCAGGCAGGCCAACCGCTCGTCATCTGGCAGGGCCGTTCCGCTCAGGAAAGCATCAAACCGTGCGGCCTGCTCCGCCGGGGCATTGCCCAAACCGGCCGGGCGCATGGCGCAGCAATGGCAGGACACCATCGGCCCGCCGCGCCCCTGGAAGATGCTGACTTCCACCGCGGCATCCACAGCTGTACCCATGCGGTAGGGCAGGTCGTCCGGGGCGGTGCCGAACAGTGAGACAAAGCAGGCTGCCCCGCCCTGGCGCAGGCGAATGCGGCAATGCCGCCCCTCACTGCCCAGGGGCCAGATGCCATCCACCGCGGCGTTTTGCAGCAGGAACACCGGAACCGGGTTGCCGCTGCCAAAGGGAGCCAGGCGGCTGAGTTCCTGTACGGTAGGCACCGTCAATTCCGCAATATCGGCCACGGCATCCAACTTGAGCGGCAGCGGCTTGGGCACCGGGTATTCTTTAGCGGCCCAATCGTTGATGGCTTTGCGGAACGCGCCGATCTTTTCTTCTTCAATGGTCAGGCCCGCCGCAGCGGAATGCCCGCCAAAGCGCAGCAGCAGCGGTGCGCAAGCGCACAAAGCGGCGTGCAGGTTAAAGCTGGTGGGGGCGCGCCCACTGCCGCGGCCCTCGCCGTTTTCAGTCGAAATAACAATGGAGGGGCGGCCGTATTTTTCCATCAGGCGGGTTGCCACAATGCCGATTACACCGGGGTGCCAGCCTTCGCCTGATACCACGATTACACGGTCCAGAACACGGGCAGGGTCTGCGCTCAGTTTTTCCAGTGCAGCGGCAGCGATCTGCTGTTCCGCCTGCTGACGGCTGGTGTTGATCTCCGAAAGGCGCGCCGCAATGCCTGCGGCCTGCTCCTCGTTTTCGCACAGCAGCAGCTTCAGGGCAACAGCGGCGGTATCCATGCGGCCCGCGGCGTTCAGGCGGGGTGCCAGCCCATAGCTGACGGTTTCCGCCGTGACAGGGCGGCCTGCATAGCCTGCGTTTTCCAGCAGGGCCTGCAAACCGGGGCGCAGGGTATCCTGCAAGGTGGCAAGGCCCTCTTTTACAATGGTGCGGTTCTCCCCCACCAGCGGCATTACGTCCGCAATGGTACCAAGGGCGGCAAGTTCGCCAAAGGGTTCCAGCAGTTCAGCGGGGTCCTCACAGCCTTCCAGCGCAGCGCACAGCTTGAACGCCACACCGGCACCGCACAGATCCTTGAAGGGGCTTGTGTCGTTCTCCCGCTTGGGGTCCACAACGGCAACGGCTTTGGGCAGCTGCTGGGCGGGCAGGTGGTGGTCGGTAATCACCAGCTCAATGCCCAACTCTGCGGCCAGGTCAGCTTCCTCAATGGCGGAAATGCCGTTATCCACTGTCACAATCAGCTTATAGCCTTTATCTGCCAGCTTTTGCAGGGTTTCACGGTTCAGGCCGTAGCCGCCGCCCTCGCGGGTGGGCAGTTTGCAGCGCACCTGCGCGCCAAGGTTGGTCAGGCATTCATACAGGATGGCCGTAGCGGAAACGCCGTCCACATCATAATCGCCAAAGATCACAATGGTTTCACCGTTTTCAATAGCCTGCTGGATGCGGGCAACGGCTTTGTCCATATCTTTCAGCAGGAACGGGTCGCTCAGCGGCGGTTCCTCTTCCAGCAATGCGGCGGCAGCCTGCGGCTGGGCAATACCGCGGCAGGCCAGCACCCTGGCCAGCAGCGGGCCATAACCGGCGGCCAGGAGCGCACTTTCCCCTGCGGTATCGGCGTTTTTCAGCTGCCAGGCACGATAGTTCATAATTGTCTTGCTCCTGTTCCTTTATGGCAACACCGCACAATTCCCGCCTTGCGGCTTAAGCACCGCTCCGGCAGCTGCGGCACGG
>SAUS01000031.1 GCA_004000625.1 Candidatus Cibiobacter qucibialis
CCGCACCTCGCTCGCCGTATCGGCACTTAGAATTATGCGGTATTGCCCTAAATTTTCGACTTTTTAGGTACACCATAGGCGAAGCTACAAGGCCCCGGCTCATGTGTATTTTGGAGCCATGCAGCGCAGCCATTAAAAACGCGGCCTCCCTGCCCGCGAAGGAAGGAACGATTTTTCAAGTGCGAAACTACGTCATCAAGCGTATCCTGCTTTCTTTTGTGATCCTGTTTTGCGTTACCTTCATCATCTATGTGATGATGCGCAGCCTGCCCAGCTCTTTTGCCGAGAACATGGCCATGCAGCTGTCCCAGGCACCGGGCGCAAAACCGTATCAGGAATGGCTGGATCAGCTCAACGCAGCCTATGGTCTGGATAAGGGCATCCTGCCCGGTTTCATGACCTGGCTGTCCAGCGCAGTGCACGGTCAGTTCGGTGACAGCTGGAAGTGGAACGTCCCTGTTGTTCAAAAATTCCAGGAAGTTATTGGTCTGTCTGTTGTCATGGGCGGCATCTCCTTTGTGGTGTCCATGATCATCGCTGTGCCCCTGGGCATCCTGGCTGCTACCAAACAGTATTCCCGTACCGATTACGTCATCACCGCTGTGGCTCTGGTGGGCATCTCTCTGCCCAGCTTCTTCTTTGCCACGCTGCTCAAGCTGCTGTTCTCTGTCAAGCTTGGCTGGTTTGACCTGTACGGCCTGGTCGGGCGTGATTATGCCCAGCTCAGCTCGTGGGGCCAGTTCTGTGACCGCGCCAACCATCTGGTGCTGCCCATCGTCACGCTGGTCATTGTTTCCATCGGCTCTACCATGCGTTACACCCGCACCAACATGCTGGAAGTGCTGAACGCCGACTATATCCGTACCGCCCGCGCCAAGGGCCTTTCGGAGCATGTGGTCATCTATAAGCACGCATTCCGCAACACCCTGATTCCGCTGGTTACCATCATCGGCGGCTCCCTGCCCGGCCTGTTCAGCGGTGCCTTGATCACGGAAACCCTGTTCTCCATCCCCGGCATCGGCTACATCTCTTACCAGTCCATGGTTGCGGGCGATATCCCGTTCACCATGTTCTACCTGTCCTTTATGGCGGTGCTTACCCTGGTCAGCAACCTGCTGACTGATATCATGTACGCAGTGGTTGACCCGCGCGTGCGCATTTCTTAAAGAAAGGAGACTGCACCCATGAGTGAGAATACCCAGAACAACACCCCCAAAAAGGAGCAGTACTCCCTGAACGACGACCGCCGCGTTAAGGTGCTTTCGCCCGGCGCGCTGGTTGCCAAGCGGTTCTTCCGCAACCGTCTGGCCGTTGTGGGCCTGACGATGCTGCTTGCCATGTTCGTCTTTTCCTTCATTGGCGGCGTGGTCAGCCCTTACGGCCAGGACCAGCAGTTCTACACCTACACCCAGATGTCCAAAGAGTATGTGGGTGTGACCCGCAACGATAAACTGCGCTTTGTTGTTGCCGATGGCCAGGAGTTCGGCTCCATTGCCCAGAGCAAGGGCAACGAGGCCATCAAGAAGGGTGAAGAGACCTTTACCTATAAAGATAACGATTACGAAGTGGAAACCCTGAACGAGGACCTGTACGTCTTCCGCCAGGGCCGCACTGTGCTGGCTTATGCCTCTAAGGATATGGTTACCGCAGCGGACGGCGTGGCCGAGCTGAGCTTTGATGCCAAGCTGGCCGCCCTGACTGCCCAGGCAGCAGGGGAGACCACCTTTACCGCCGATGGCCAGGACTATGCGCTGGATGACGACGGCAATATCACCCAAAGCGGCAGCGAAGTTGCCTATATCGGCCGCTTTGTTGTTTCCGCTGCCGATGCCAGCGTGGTCATCAGCCGTGACTTCCGCGACCGCCTGGAAGAAGCCATTGACGATAATATTACCGAGTTCACCTACACCGATGCCGACGGCAACGAAGCCGAGTATGACATCGTGTACGATGCCAGCACCGGCGTTTGGAGTGTTAAGCAGATGACGGAAACCTATGTGTTTGACCGTTACGCAAGCCCCAACAAGGAGCACTGGCTGGGCACCGATACCAACGGTATGGACATGCTGACCCGCCTGATGTACGGCGGCCGTGTTTCCCTGATCATCGGCTTCATCGTTGTTGCGATCGAAGGCTCCATCGGTATTGTCATGGGCGGTATCTCCGGCTACTTCGGCGGCTGGGTGGATAACCTCATCATGCGTATCGTGGACGTGTTCTATTGCCTGCCCTCCATGCCCATCATCATCATTCTGGGCGCTGCCATGGACGCCATGCGCATTGATTCCTGGACCCGTATGATGTACCTGATGCTGATCCTCGGCTTCCTGGGCTGGCCCGGCATTGCCCGCCTGGTCCGCGGCCAGATTTTGTCCCTGCGCGAGCAGGAGTTCATGACGGCAGCTGAAGCCTGCGGTATCAGCGCATGGCACCGCATCTTCCGCCACCTGATCCCCAACGTTATCCCGCAGCTGATTGTTACCTGCACCATGAGCCTTGGCTCCACCATCCTGACGGAAGCCACCCTGTCTTTCCTGGGTCTGGGCGTTAAGTACCCGTTTGCATCCTGGGGCAACATCATCAACGATGTCAACAACGCTTATGTTATGACCAACTATCTGTTCATCTGGGTCCCGGCCGGCATCTGCCTGCTGATCACGGTTCTGGGCTTCAACTTTGTGGGCGATGGCCTGCGCGATGCCTTTGACCCCAAGATGAAACGCTGATGAAAGGAGACACACACGATGGCTAAACAACAGGACGGTTACCTTTCCGCCAAGGAGTCGCGGCGTATCTCCAAAGAAAACCGCCGCATTACGGACCAGTACGAAAAACAGCGCAAGCGCAAGAATGTGCCGGAATCTGAGTATCTGACCCAGATGAAAAACCCGGAAAACGCTGTTGAATTTGATAACCTGCACACCTATTTCTTTACCGATACCGGCGTGGTAAAAAGCGTGGACGGTGTTTCGTTTGAAGTTCCTGTGGGCAAAACTGTGGGCGTTGTGGGCGAATCCGGCTGCGGCAAATCCGTTACCAGCCTTTCGCTGATGCAGCTGCTGCAGCGCCCCCAGGGCCAGATCGTTCAGGGCGAGATCCGCCTGAACCTGGGTAATGGCAAAGCCTATGATGTTGCCAAAACTCCCGGCACGGTCATGCAGCACCTGCGCGGCAACTATATTTCGATGATCTTCCAGGAGCCGATGACCAGCCTGAACCCGGTGTTCCGCATCGGTGCTCAGATCGATGAAGTCATTGCTCTGCATGACGGCGAAGGCAAGAGCAAAGAGGACATCAAAAAGCGCACCGTTGAAATGCTGGAGATGGTTGGCATCGCCAACAGCCAGGGTGTATATGAGATGTACCCGCATGAGTTGTCCGGCGGTATGCGCCAGCGTGTCATGATCGCCATGGCATTGGTCTGCAACCCCAAGGTTATCATCGCCGACGAACCCACCACCGCACTGGACGTGACGATTCAGGCCCAGATCCTGGACCTGCTGCGCAACCTGAAGGACCGCATTAACTCCTCCATCATGCTGATCACCCATGACCTGGGTGTGATTGCCGAGATGGCAGATTACGTTGTTGTTATGTACGCAGGCCGCGTGGTGGAAAAGGGCACCGCTCAGGAGATTTTCGCAAACCCGGCTCACCCCTATACCATCGGCCTGATGGCTTCCAAACCGATCGTGGGCAAAAAGGTGGACCGACTGTACTCCATCCCCGGCAAGGTGCCCAACCCGGTCAATATGCCCAACTACTGTTACTTTAAGGATCGCTGCGAGATGGCTCTGCCCTGCTGCGATGGTGAATACCCCTGCGAGATCAGCCTGTCCCCCACGCACAAGGTCAGCTGCTACCGCTACTATGAAAATAATCGAAAGGCGGGTGAGTGACGATGGCACAGGCAGAAAACGCAAAAAAGCTGGACTATACCCCCGTCACCTATGATGATCAGTATATTCTGATGGTCAACCAGCTTAAAAAATACTTCCCCATCAAGGGCGGCCTGATGTCCCAGACCGTGGGTCATGTCAAGGCTGTCGATGGCGTTACCTTCAACCTCAAGCGCGGCCATACCATGGGTCTGGTCGGCGAATCCGGCTGCGGTAAATCCACCACCGGCCGTACAATCCTGCGCCTTGCCGGCGAAAAAACCGGCGGTCAGGTACTGTTCAACGGCAAAGAAGTGTACGATATGACCGGCAGGGAGCTGCGTAACCTGCGTACCAAGATGCAGATCATCTTCCAGGACCCGTTCTCCAGCCTGTCCCCGCGTCTGCCGGTTGGTGAGATCATCGGTGAGGCTGTGCGCGAGCATAACCTGGTGCCCAAGGCAGAGTTCAATGATTATATTGACCAGGTCATGGATAACTGCGGCCTGCAGCCCTACCACAAAACCCGCTATCCGCACGAATTTTCCGGCGGCCAGCGCCAGCGCATCTGCATTGCCCGCGCCCTGGCCCTGAACCCGGAGTTTGTTGTGTGCGACGAACCGGTCTCTGCACTGGACGTTTCCATTCAGGCCCAGATCATCAATCTACTGAAAGAATTGCAGGATAAATATAACCTGACCTACCTGTTCATCTCCCACGATCTTTCTGTTGTTGAGCATATTTCGGATACGGTCGGCGTTATGTACCTGGGCAACCTGGTGGAGTACGGTGCAACGCCGGATATCTTCAGCCATCCGCTACATCCCTACACCAAGGCACTGTTCAGCGCCATTCCTATCCCGGACCCGACCATTCGCCGCGAGCGCATTGTGCTGCAGGGCTCCATTCCGTCCCCGGCCAACCCGCCCAAGGGCTGCAAGTTCCATACCCGCTGCCCCTATGCGACCGAGCGCTGCAAGACCGAAGCGCCGCAGCAGCGTGAGGTGGAACCCGGCCACTATGTTGTGTGCCACTTGTACGAAAAATGAAGCATAACGAACCCTTTGAGGATGACGGCCGCACCGTGGCCGATATGAGTGGCATTGAGCACGACAGTATCTGGCTGCCGCGCCGCCGCAAGCAGGGCCATACCCCCGCGCAGCAGCCCCAACAGGCTGCTGACCGTCCCTGGGAGGAAGACCCCCAGCTGACCGGTAAGGAGCGCCTGTGGGCGATCCTGGGTGCGCTGAAAGCTACCCTGCTGATTTGTGGCGTCTACCTGCTTGGCCTGCTGGCCTTGCTGGCGCTGCTGTTTACCCTCTGGCATTAAAAAATACCCCCGCCTTTGTTTTGGCTGCGTGACAGCTGGAATAAGGACGGGGGTGTTTGGTTTTGTGGGGGGAAGGGCAACTTGCCCGGGAAGGTGGGGGCACCCGACCCCGCCGAGAAACGTAAATATTTGCTGCAAACCTACAAACATTTGTAGGGGACGATGCTTGCACCCGACCCCGCGGATGAGCCGATGCGGTGAATTTTGTTAATGGTATTCGGGACGGTCAAGACTGTTCCCTGCAGAAGCTTTTTTAGCATGTGGTGGATGATTTATGTTCCTCAAGGACGGGATGAGAGCATCCCACCCTACAGTGCCTAAATAAAAGTACAACACAAAAGCGCACCGCACACCCTATCCAAGGGGTTGCGATGCGCCTTTTATTATTCATTGCTTTCTTGATGGAAAATAATATTATTGTGTTATATTATTAAAGCTTCTGCTTCCTTCTTTTCAAAGAAGGAACAAAAACCCCGTAAATCAATGCAGATGCAGATGGCGGGGCACGCCGTCGATGTAGATGGGGGTCAGCTCGGCCTGGATGAGGGGGCGGGCATAGTGATGGAATGCTTCGGTCACATGCATGCCGTCCGGGCTGATCCAGTCATCCGGCACGCGCTTTTCCAGGTTGGCAACCTTCTGCACATCTACCATCTCGGTTTCGGTGCGGTACGGCATATCCGAAATGCGGCGGATGGCGCACATCTTACCGGTTTCGCCGCGGTAAGCAGCTTCCACCGAAGCACCGCCCACTTGGTATGCCTCGGTAATGTCGGTGCGGCTTGCCAGATGGGAGGCACAGCGCTGCAGGGTAGAGAACTCGATCGCGCGGGTCTTGCAGCCCAGGCGCACATGGATCAAATCCGCCAGGTAGCGGCTGGTGCCGGACAAAATGGCTTTATGGCCAAAAGCATCCAGCTGGCCTGCTGTAGATACCAAATCACACAGGAAAACGCCGTCCTTGTTTTTTACGCCCTCGCTGGCCGCAATGATGACATTGTGGCGGTCTTTTTCCAGCTGGGCTACTTTTTCCAGGAACACATTCTCGTCAAAGGGGCGCTCCGGCAGCAGAATGATGTCCGGGCCGTTGCAGTCAGCCCCGGCAGCCAGGCTGGCGGCACCGGCCAGCCAGCCGGTATGGCGGCCCATGATCTCGGCCACCGTTACGCTGCGGATGTTATACACGCTGGAATCACAGATGACCTCTTTCAGGATGGTGGCAATGTACTTGGCGGCACTGCCGTAACCGGGGGTGTGGTCGGTGTACATTAGGTCGTTGTCAATGGTTTTGGGCACGCCGATAAAGCGGATCTCGCTGCCCTTGGCAGCCCCGTAAGCGGAAAGCTTGGCAATGGTGTCCATCGAATCATTGCCGCCAATGTAGAACACGGCCCCAATGCAGTACTTGGCAAACAGCTCAAACAGCTGCACAAAGGGGCGTTCGTCCGTGGCGGGGTTGGGCAGCTTGAACCGGCAGCTGCCCAGGTAACTGGACGGCGTGCGCTTGAGCAGCTCAATTTCCATCTTGTCGTCAAGGCGGTCATCCAGGTCCACAATCTTGCCCTGCAAAAGCCCTTGAATGCCATACTCCATGCCGTATACATGGGCGGCGCCCAGAGCTTTGGCAGCTTCATACACACCGGCCAGGCTGGAATTGATCACAGCAGTCGGCCCGCCGGACTGGCCGACCAGTACATTTGTTCCCCAAGACATAAGAAAGCCCTCCTTATTTTTGCAGCCTTAATATGATACACCCTAGTGTACACGAAAGTACGACTTAAAGCAAGTACTTTGCGCACCGGAGGTTTTACAGCTTCACGCCCATTTTTTCCAGCGCAAACAGCGCTGCGCCCAGGCTGCCGCACAGTTGGCTGTACTCGCTGACCTCCACCGGGGCTTTCAGGGCGGTTTCCAGCTCTTTCACAACGCCGCGGTTGCGGGCTACACCGCCTGTCATCATAAAGGGGGCCACGCCGCCGGTGCGGCGGGCCAGGGCAGCGGTTTTGCCCGCAACAGATTTGTTCAGGCCGTGGATGATATCCGCCGGTGCGGTGCTGCGGGCAATCAGGCTGACGACCTCACTTTCCGCAAACACGGTACACATGCTGGAAATGGTCACATCGTTGTGCCAGTCCAGGCCAAGCTCGCTCATCTCCGGCAGCTTCATCTGCAGGGTGCGGGCCATCATCTCCAAAAAACGGCCGGTACCGGCGGCGCATTTGTCGTTCATCGCAAAGGTTTCAACAGCGCCGCTTTCGCTCAGGCGGATCACCTTGGAATCCTGCCCGCCAATGTCGATCACGGTGCGCACGGCGGGGTCCAGATGATGAGCCCCGCGGGCATGGCAGGTGATCTCGGTCACGGCTGCGCCGTCATCGCCCAGGAACTCGCGCCCGTAGCCGGTGTATACCTTGGAACCCAGGTCACTTTCGGCAATGCCTGCCATCGTCAGGGCCTGTTCCAGTGCCTGGCGGGCGCCGGTTGCAGCCCCGGCGCCGGTGGGCACAATGGCCCAGCCGCAGATCTTTCCGCTGCGATCCAGGATCACGGCATCGGTGCTGGCAGAGCCGCTGTCGATGCCGGCGGCATATTGTGCGTTGGTGTTCATGGCGGGGGCCTCCTTGTTTTCGGTATCGGGAACGGCGTTCAGGCTTTCGGCAAATGCGCCCAGGCGGGTGCTCAGCTGCCCGCCGCCGCTGGTAAAGGTCTGGCGGGAACAGTCGGTTTCAATTTTTAATACCGGCAGATGGAACTGCTCCGGCGCGGTCAGGCCGGGGGCGTAATAATCACAGAACTGCACGGTGTGGTACACAATGCCAACGGTCTGGCCGTCCACCAAGGCGGCGCGCTCACTGACCGGGGCATCCATCCGCATGCAGGGTATCTGGCCCAGCAGGGCGGCGGCGTAACCGGGCAAAAAGTCCTCCAGTGCGGCGGGGGCAACATCGGCAAGCTCACGGTTGCCGGTGCAGGTAGCATCCACCACGGGCAGGGCAAAGGCTTTCTGCACGGTATCATACAGCACGCTGCCGCCATGGGCACCCAGCAGGGTCAAATGCGGACCCTCGGCGTGGGGGGTGTGCACAAAAAAGGCGTGGGCGTGCTGGGCGTCGAATTCCTGCCCGGTGTACCGCTGCAGGGCATCCGCCAGCCTGCGCAGGTCCCGCGCAAAGCGGGCGCGGGTGGCCGGGGTGCTCTGGTGGGGGACGGGCAGCAGCTGCAAAAATTCCATCTTACCACTGGCAGCCAGCACATCGTAAACGCGCAGCATGGCATCGCAGCAGTTGGTCAGCACCAAAGCCCGGATGCCGGATTGCTCCACCTGTTCCAGCACAGCCTTGGCGTAACCGCACAGGTTGGCGTGGGCGCAGCGCTCCGCGCAGGAAAAACTTTCCGCCAGCGGATCCAGCGCCGAGAAGGTGGCCCCATACCCGGCAAACAGCTCCAGCGGGGCGTATTTGCAGGCATAATAAATCGTTTTACTCATACCAGCGCCTCCTGTTTGCTGTGCAGCATCTCCAGGAAAGCATCCAGCCGGGTGGCGGTCTGGCCGTCCATCGTGTTGGCGCGGTCGCAGCCATCGCCGTCCAGCAGCAGCACCGGGTAGCCCTCGGCTTCCAGTGCGCTCTTGAACAGCTGTGCGGCCCCCATCGTCTGCTTGCAGCCCCATTGGCAGAAGTAGACCACCCCGTCGATCTGCTGCATGCGGCACAGCTCCAGCGCGCGCTGGATGCGGTGCTGGGCGCTGCCGTTAAAGATGTTGTTCACCAGCCGCGCGGCCATGCTCTCAAACGGTTTGTCCGGGTCCATGTAGCAGCCTAAGGTATCGGCGTTCATATCGCAGGTAATAAGCTGGTTTTCTGCCGAGAAATTCAGCCGCTCCCGCACGGGCGCCTGATAAAACGGCACGGCGTGCGCCCACAGCAGCCGGGTGCCGCCACCCATGGGGCTGGCCTCGATATCCGCCAACAGCTTGCGGGCGTACTGTTCAGCCTGCGGGGTGCCCAGCATGGTGTGGGTTACAAACACTTCGTAAAATTCGGAGGTGACATCGTTGTGCAGGTTCCGCCCGGCCTTGGCGGCCTGTGCCTGCTGCAAAAGTTCCAGCGTGCGGCCGCTGTGGGCGACTGCCTGCTGCAGGGCCGCTTCGTCCAGCTTCTGGTGGGTCGCATCCTCCAAAAAGGCGGCGAACTCTCGCAGGCGGTCGGAAACTTCGGCCACAGCGTACTCGTCGTGGTCATAGGGCACATCCAGATAAAAGTGGGGGATGCCGTAATGCTGCGCCAGCCGCCGGAAGGTCAGGTTGTTGGCATCGCAGGCAATGGAGGTGCAGGCAGTGAACAGCGGCTTGCCCGCCGTGCCGGAAAGCCCCATGCCCAGCAAAGCTTTGTGGTAGCTGCACAGCGTGGGGCTGATGCCTGCGCTCTCGGCATAATGGATAAAGCCGCGCTCGGCTGCGGCACCGTTCAGGTAACAGGCGGTGGCTTCGGCAAACATCGGCAGCAGGTGGAAGGCGTGCAGCAGTTCACAGGGCATAAAGATATTGACCAGCGCCGCCCGCTGCGGGTGGGCCAGGGGCGCAATCATGGCGTCCATGGCGATCTGTGCCGCATACTGCCGCGCGGGGGTGAGCTCTTTTTCCGGGGCAAGCAGCAGCTGCACATCCTTGGCGCGGTAGCCCAACAGCAGCAGCTGGCGGGCAAGCTCCGGCTTGGGAATGGCGTCATCCACCAGCTGGCCAAAGCGGTCAACGATATTTGGCATAGGGGGTTATCCTTTCAACACATAGGTTTCAATGGCCTTGGCAACGCCGTCATGGTTGT
The DNA here is from genome assembly GCA_004000625.1 of Candidatus Cibiobacter qucibialis. Lineage (GTDB taxonomy): Bacteria > Bacillota > Clostridia > Oscillospirales > Ruminococcaceae > Gemmiger > Gemmiger qucibialis. The sequence goes on from SAUS01000031.1 coordinate 10,032, forward strand.
TGTCGTCCGTTACATAGCGGGCGGCGGCCAGAACATCCGGTGTGGCGTTGCCCATCGCAATGCCGTACCCGGCGGCCTGGATCATGGCAAGGTCGTTGCCGGAATCGCCGCAGGCCATCACCTGGTTCATCGCCAGGCCCAGGGTATCGGCCAGCGTTTTTAATCCGCTGCCCTTGGTCACGCCGGGGGCGTTGATCTCCATGTTGTTGGGAATGCTGGAAGTAATCTCAACATTAAACCGGCTGGCAACGGCCTGCCAGGCGGCATCGCGGGCGGCATTGTCCCGATAGGTGATGCTGAACTTTTCCACCTCGTGCGGGTGGGCGGCGAACACTGCGTGCATGTCATCCACCACAATGCGGCTGTCGCGCAGGTAGCGGCGCAGGGCAGGGGGCATCAGGGCAAGGCCGTCATTGGCACCAAAATAATCGGTGTAGGCTTTGCCGCCGATAAAAATGCCCATGGCACCGCCCGTTGCGGCCACGATATCATAAATGTCGCTGGCAAGGGCAGCATCAAACGGCAGGTTGACCAGCGGTTTGCCGGTGGAAAGCTCCACCACGCTGGCCCCGTTGGAAGTCAGGGCATACCGCACGCCGGGAATGCGCAAAAACGCTTCCGGCACACCCGATGCCACACGCCCCGTTGCGGGGATGACATCAACCCCTTTGGCAATGGCAGCGCGGATGGCTTCCAGCGTGCGGGGTGTGATCTCTTTTTCATCATTGAATACGGTGCCGTCCAGATCCAATGCAACAAGACGGATATCAGGCATAACGGACCCCTCCTTTGTATATTTCACCAAAGATTTTAGCGCATTTTCGGTCATTTTGCAAGGGCGCCTTGCATTTGCTATGCCAAGTATGGTAAAGTGACATCAGCCCTTTGCATATTGGCACAGGGCAGGGAAGGGGAACGCGATGCAAACCGAACAACAGTCGTTGCGTGCGGCAGCCGGGCAGCGCTTTTGGCAGATCGATGCCCTGCGCGGGCTGGCGCTGCTGAATATGCTGGTTTACCATGCCATGTATGACTGGGTGTATATTTTTGGCCATGCCAGCGGCTGGTACGATATCTGGTCCACGCACTGCCATGTGTGGCAGCAGTATATCTGCTGGAGCTTTATTCTGCTTTCGGGCTACAGCTTTACCTTATCCCGCCGCCCGCTCAAGAACGGCCTGCTCACGGCGGCCTGCGCGGTGGTGCTGACCGTGGCAACCGCCGTTGCCATGCCGGAGGAAGTCATCTGGTTCGGCGTGCTGCACCTGCTGGGCTGTGCGGCCCTGCTGACCTGTCTGCTGCGCCCCGCGCTGGAAAAGCTGCCCCCGCTGGCAGGGGTTACGGGCAGCGTGGTGCTGTTTGCCCTGCTGAACCAGCTGCCGCAGGGCTGGCTGGGGTTTGAGGGAACGCACCTGGCGGCCCTACCCGCCGCCTGGTACAAGCCGAATCTTTTCTGGCTGGGTCTGCCAGATCTGACAGTGTTTTCCTCATCGGATTATTTCCCGCTTTTGCCGTGGGTGTTTTTGTATTGGGTGGGGTACTTTTTTGCGCGGTGGTTCCGCGCCCGCTGCACCGCGCAGCCCGGCCTGCCGCCCAAAGCCCTGCGCCCCCTGTGCGCCGTGGGCAGCCGCACGCTGCTGATTTATATGCTGCACCAGCCGGTGATTTACGGCGCTTTATTGGGCTTGCGGTACTTGGGTTTTGTATAAACTATTGCCCATACCCCGTGTATGAGGGCAAAAAACTGAACTTTTTATGAAATTTCAAAAAGTGGGCCAGAACGCGTAAAATCGTGGTTGACAGGAGCCTATAAAGTATAGTATAATTTCAGTTACTGGTTGATTGTAATTTTGATTGACCGGCAAACTCCTGTCTCAGACCAAGGGAGGGAAAAAGATGTCGGAGATCCGTGTCAAAGAGGGCGAATCCCTTGAGAGCGCCCTGCGCCGTTTCAAGCGCAGCACTGCCCGCAGCGGTGTTCTTGCTGAGGTGCGCAAGCGCGAGGCTTATGAGAAGCCGTCTGTGCGTCGCAAGAAGAAGTCCGAAGCCGCCCGCAAGCGCAAGTTTAAGTAATCCGGAGCCATCGCAGCGGCTATGCCGCCGTTTTCGATAACCGTGTTTACCCAAAGGAACGGCAGAACAGGTTCGCAGAGATGCGGGCCTGTTCTTTCTTTATATCTAAAAACCGGGGTGGCGCTTGCCCGCTGCCCCCGCGCTTATAATAAGGTAGTTTGTCTATGCTTCTTACCCCTGAATATATTTTCCGTGCTATTGAGGCCATCACGCCGGAGTTCCTGCGCCAGCACGGTATCACCGCCCTGGTGCTGGATGTGGATAATACCTTGACGGGGGATGGCAGCCAGCAGCTGGATGCCACCGTGCAGCAATGGCTGGATACTATGCGTGCCGCGGGTGTGCGGTTGACGATTGTTTCCAACAATACCGCCGCCCGCGTGCGCCCCTTTGCGGACCGTGTGGGCCTGGCTTGGGTGCCGCTGGCCTGCAAGCCGCTGCCGGTCGGCCTGGCCGTTGCCCGCCGCCGCCTTGGCGTTCGCAAAAATCAGATGGCCATGGTGGGCGACCAGATCTTTACGGACCGCCTTGCCGCGGGGCTGTACGGCATCTCCTGCCTGTATACCATGCCGCGTGGGGGCGACCACCAGCGCGGTGTGCAGTTCAAGCGCAGGTTTGAACCCTACTGGCTGGACCGGTATTACCAAAAAGGGGGCCGCCTGTATGAGTGAAGCACCGCGCTTTGGCACGGCTGGGCTTTCGGACAGCTACCGTGTCCGCAGCTTTGACCCGCAGGCCATGGCGGAGTATACGGCTTCCTTTGGGCTGACGGCGTTTGAATACCAGTGTGGGCGCGGTGTGCGCCTGGGGCTGGATAAAGCCGCCGCCTTAAAAGAAGCGTTTGATGCAAAAGGCATCACTTTCTCGGTCCATGCGCCGTACTACATCAGCATGAGCAGCCTGGAGGAGGACAAGCGGCTGAACAGCGTGAACTACCTGCTGCAAAGCTGCGCACTGGTCAAGGCACTGGGCGGCCGCAGGGTCATCTTCCACGCGGGCAGCTGCGGCAAGCAGAGCCGGGAAGCCGCACTGGAAAAGGCGCTGGACACCATGCGCCGCGCCGTTCAGGCCGTGGATGAAGCTGGTTATGGCGACTGTATCCTTTGCCCTGAAACGATGGGCAAGGTGAACCAGCTGGGCACGCTGGATGAAGTGCTGGCCCTTTGCAGTGTGGATGAACGCATGATTCCCTGCGTGGATTTTGGCCACCTGTATGCCCGCAGCCAGGGTACCGAGCTGAACGATGAGACCGCCCCGGCAGATTACGCCGCCATCCTGGATGCCATTGCCGCAGCCTTGCCGGGGGAGCGGGCCAAAAAGTTCCACGCGCATTTTTCCCGTATTGCCTACACCAAGGGTGGGGAAAAATGCCACCTGACTTTTGCGGATACCGAGTTTGGCCCACCGCCTGCCCCGCTGATGCAGCTGCTGAAAACCCGTGGCCTGGCGCCCACCATTATCTGTGAATCCGCCGGAACCCAGGCCGAGGATGCGGCGGCGCTGAAAAAACTGTATGAACAAGGCTGAGAAAGCCCAAAAACAGCCAACAAAAGCCGAAAAAAACCAAAATATCACCCGAAAATCCCGCTAACCTCTTGCAATACTGGCGCTTTTCGGGTAAAATACTTACAGGTATGACAATGCAATGGCATTGCTTGAGGGGCGGCGGGGCCGCTTTTTCAAACAGGCCCGATACTAAAATTATGGAGGAGTTCCTATATGATCTCTGCAGGCGAATTTCGTAACGGTGTAACTTTTGAGCAGGACGGCCAGGTCCTTCAGGTCGTTGAGTTCCAGCATGTTAAGCCCGGCAAGGGCGCTGCTTTTGTGCGCACTAAGACCAAGAACGTGATTACCGGTTCCGTTGTTGAAACCAGCTACAACCCGACCGCTAAGTTCCCCCAGGCTTTCATTGAGCGCCGTGAGGTTACCTACTCTTACGAGGATGGCGACCTGTACTACTTCATGGATAATGAAACCTACGAGCAGATCCCCGTTGCCGCTGCCGATGTGCCGGACAACTTCAAGTTCTGCAAAGAAAACGAAATCTGCAAACTGCTGTCCTACAAGGGCAAGGTTTTCAGCGTTGAAATCCCCAACTTCATCGAGCTGGAAGTTACCGAGACGGAGCCTGGCTTCAAGGGCAACACCGCTACCAACACCCTGAAGCCCGCTAAGGTTGAGACTGGTGCCGAGATCCGCGTGCCCCTGTTCATCAACGAGGGCGACAAGATCCGCATCGATACCCGCACCGGCGAGTATATGGAGCGCGTCTGATCTTAAAACAAATGGCCGGGCCGTGGTTTTTGCCGCGTCCCGGCTTTTTTGGAAAATTGCAAAAACAAACACCCTGTTTACAGTGCGTGAAGGAGGTTTTCCCTTATGGCTATGGATCTGAATGCAAAGGCCGCTTACATCCGCGGTATGATGAAAGGGATGGAGTTTGACCCCACCACCCAGGAAGGCAAGATCATTGTTGCAATGATGGACCTGCTGGAAGAGATGGCCGATGTTGTGAGCGAGCATGACGATGCCCTGGATCAGGCTTTTGACGAACTGGACGCCATTGATGAAGATATGGATGATCTGGTGGACAGCATCTTCGGCGATGACGATGAGGACGAAGAAGAGGACGAGGATGACGACGGCGCATTTGAAACCAGCTATGAAGTCACCTGCCCCAACTGCGGTACCGTCAACATTGTGGATGAAGACACCCTGATGGACAGCGATAAGATCGTCTGCGCAGAGTGCGGCGCAGCTTTCGATGTGGAAGTTCTGCCCGACGATGCCGAGATGCCCGCCGATGCAGAAGCCGAAAGTACCGATGTGACCATCGAGTAAGAGGTTAAGGCAATACCGCATAATTCTAAGTGCCGATACGGCGAGCGAGGTGCGGCAGATGCTAAGCCAAAAGCGCAGATAATACTGGATGCTGCAAAGGTGAGCGCCGCCAGTGGCGGATGCAGCGAACCGAAGCAGGGGCAGCGGTCGCAGAGTGCGAGGGGCTTTTGCCCCCGAAGCACGATGCGGGTACCGCAACCCGACATTATCGAGCATTTTGGCAACGCAGATGCCGTGCCGCAGCCGCCGGAGCGGTGCTTAAGCCGCTAGGCGGGAATTGTGCGGTGTTGCCTTAAGTGCACAAAATAGAATAACAGATAAAAAATCACCCCTGTGGCCGGATTATTCTGGCCGCAGGGGTGATTTTTTGATTAAGAACTTGAGTGAAGAAAAACCACCAGCTAAGCTGGTGGAATAAAAACGGCTTTAGCCCTAGACAAAGAGAAACCTCTCTGTAGAATAGAGTGTGGGTTTGCCAACCACATTCTAGGAACAGAGAGGTTTATCTTTGAAATGAAAAATAACAAAGACGTAGATAGTTTAAGCCATACGACATGGAGATGTCAATACCATGTAGTGTTTGCACCAAAATATCGGAGAATGGTGATATATGGCCAAATCAAAAAAGATATTGGTCAGATACTTCGCAAACTATGCGAGCAAAAGGATATTGAAATAATTGAAGCAGAAGCCTGCCCGGACCATATCCATATGCTGATAAGTTTTTCGCCGAAATACAGCATTTCTTACGTTATGGGATATCTCAAGGGAAAGAGCAGCCTCATGATTTTCGACAGATACGCGAATTTAAAGTACAAGTATGGAAATCGGCATTTCTGGGCCAGAGGATATTTTGTGGACACTGTTGGAAAAAACAAGCAGAGAATCCAGGAGTATATCAAGAGACAGCTGGAACAAGACCAAATTGCAGACCAGTTAAGCCTTAAGGAATTCACGGACCCGTTTACGGGTAGCAAGGGAACCAAGGCGTAAATAAAAGGCCCCTTGAGGGGCCTGCCACGAGATAGGAATGCAGTTGGCAGACCCATTCGTGGCCCCTTAAGGGGCTTTGCTAGTATTATGCCCTTCTAGGGCTTACTCAAGCCACCGGCTCAGCCGGTGGTTTTGACTCACAGGTGCAGACGGCGCTGCTTTTGCCGGATTCATCCCCGGGCGTCCTGCCGGGTGGTGTGGAAGTACTCCTTGGGGGTCATGCCGTACTCCTTTTTAAAGGCGCGGAAAAAGTGGTTGTAACCGCCAAAGCCGCTGGTCTTGTACACCTCGGTGATGGGCAGCCCCTGCTCGATGAGGGTGCAGCAGCGGTCTAACCGCGCCTTTACGATATAGCGGTGCACCGTCTGCCCGGTCTGGCGTTTGAATTCCCGGGCAATATGTTCCCGGGAGACGAAAAACTCCTTTTCCAGCCGCTCCAGCGTCAGTTCCTCGGTAAGGTGCGCCTGAATAAACAAAAACACCTCGTCCAGCATCAGGTAGTGGCGGCTGACCGATGCGGTGTGGAACTCCGCATGGATGCAGGCACGCAGCGCCAGCACCACAAACATTTGCAAAATACCGTGCTCGAACACCGCTGCACCGAACTGGGTGCGCTCCTGCGGGAGCATCAGCAGCTTCCGGGCAAGGTTTTTCAGCAGCATATAGATCTGGCTGTCCGGGCGCACAGCCACCTGCCGGGAGGGCACCACGTTGAAGCTTTTTTCAAGGTCGGTATCTGCGTCCGAAAGCTGCGCCAGCGTCTGGGAGGACAGCTGTACCCGAATAAGTTCCAGCGGGCCGTAAGCACCGGCGTATTCCAGTCTGCCGCCCTGATCGGGCTTGAAGATGATGAGATTCTGCTGCTGTGCGGGCAGCACCACCTCGCTGCACCGGAACACACCGCTGCCCCGCATGACCAGAAACAAATCATAATACGCGCCGGAATAAAATTCCCGGACGGCGCTCTGCTCAAAAAGATAACACTTGGCTGTATAATTCACCAAAAAGTCCTCCATGAAACTGTCATATATAACAAATTGTTGTACACAACAGAAAAATACAACTGTCATAATTGCATAATACATCAATTTGCGATAGTTTTCAATCATTTTTTGGATATGTATTGATGAAAAATTAACGTATAATGCAAACGTAGAAAAGAGACTTGTGCGAAAAGTCTCGTGGTTTCACTGTTTTTAAGGAGGATAAAACACAATGGACCAGAAAAAGACCATCCGACCCTTCTCCATGAAGGACAAGATCGGCTATACGCTGGGCGATCTGGGCTGCTGCTTCACCGAGCAGTACCGCGCCATGTATCTGTCGATCTTCTACACCCTGATCCTGCAGGTCAACCCCTTCCACGTGGGTATCCTGCTGCTGATCACCAAGATCTGGGACGCCGTGAATGACCCCATCATCGGTGCCATCGTGGACTCCCGCAAGGCCACCAAGGGCGGCAAGTTCATCCCGTGGATCCGCGCCTTCTCCTTCCCCATGGCAGTGCTGTGCATACTTGGCTTCGTCAATGTAGGCAATATCAACTACGGCTTGCGTCTGGCCTACATGTTCGTCACCTACGTTCTGTACGAGGCGCTGTACACCTGCGTCAACGTGCCCTTCGGTACTCTGTCCAGCGTGATGACCGATGATGTCAGCCAGCGCACCGCACTGTCCCGCTACCGCAGCCTTGGCGGCACCATCTTCATGACCGTTATGGTCATGGTCGGTCCCCTGTTCCTGTATGTGGACAACCAGCCCGTGGCTGGCCGCTTCCTGATGCTGGCCTGCATCTGCGCTATGCTGGGCCTGCTGTGCCTGCAGATTACCTGCGTATGGTGCAAGGAGCGCGTGGAAGTGCCCGAGCGTCCGCAGGGCGAAAAGCTGAACTACCTGCATGTACTCAAGGAGATCTCTCACAATAAGGCTCTGCTGGGCGTTATGTTCTTCAGCCTGACCGGCATGATCGGTGCTTCCGTGGTCAACGGTCTGAACACCTACCTGTATAAGGACTTCTTCGGCAACGTTAAAATTCAGGCTGTCTCCGGTATGCTGAGCGTGCTGTACGCTGTGCTGTCCTTTGCCATCACCCAGCCTCTGGCCAACAAGCTCGGCAAGAAGGAGTGGTGCTGCATGGGCGCTGGCTTTGCCGCCATCGTGTTCGGCATCCTGTTCTTCTTCCCCGTCCACAACCCTGTGGCCTTCATCGTCATCAACGGTATCTGCTATCTGGGCGCTTCCGGCATGCAGGTGCTGATCTGGGCTATGGTCAACGACGCCATCGACTACCACGAGCTGCAGACCGGCGAGCGCAACGAGGGCATCGTTTACTCCACCTACTCCTTCTTCCGCAAGCTTGCAAGCGCCATTTCCGGCAGCCTGTCCAGCTTTGTGCTGGGTGCCATCGGCTACAACGTTACCGCAGGCGCTGTGCAGACCGCAGGCGTTGTGAACGCCATCTGGAAGAGCTACACCGGCATCTACTTCCTGGGCTACGGCATTGCAGTTGCCATCCTGTTCTTCGTCTATCCCCTGACCAAGCAGAAGACTGCTGAGATGCTGACCGAGCTGAAGGCTCGCCGCGCCGCAAAGGAGAGCAAGTAAACCATGAAGATCTTACAGGTTCAGTTTAAAAACCGCAATGGCCACACCCTGCGCGGCATCGTGACCCTGCCCGACACCGAGGGCAAGGTACCCTTTGTGGTGCACCTGCACGGCTTTGCCGGCAGCTGCAGCGGCTACAAGTCCATGTACACCCATCTGTCCCGCGCTCTGGCAGCGCAGGGCATCGGCAGCGCCCGGTTCGATTTCTACGGCAACGGCGAGAGCGACGGCGAGTTCGAGGATATGAGCTTTGACGGCTTGCACACCGACGCACAGGATATCTTTGCATGGGCCGCTGAACAGCCCTATGTGGACAGCGAAAAGCTGTTTCTCTCCGGCCAGAGCATGGGCGGCTACATTGCCGCCTCCTGCGCACCGGTCATCCAGCCCCACGGCCTGATTTTGCTGTGCCCGGGCGCCGGGATGTGGTTCGGCTGCGCCCAGCGCGCCGACGGCATTATGCAGACCGGCAAGGACTACGCCGACATGGAGGGTCTGTGCTACAAGATGGCCTTTAACTACGAGATGGCAAAGCACCCCGACCCCTTTACCGAGGCCAAGGGCTACAACGGCCCGGTGCTGCTGCTGCGCGCCGACGATGACCGTCTGGTGGACGAGGGCACCTGCAACCGTTACGCACAGGTGTACACCGCACCCGATGTGGACACCATTGCAGGCGGCGGTCACAACTTTGCCACGCTGGCAGCCCGTGCCGCCGTGGAGGAAAAGACCGCAGCATTCATCAAAGCAAATCTGTAAAGCAAAGCGTATCTGCAAGGAGGCTTTTGTATGGAAAACGTAATTCTGCAGCCCATCGAGGTGGGCGGACAGACCTTTAAAAACCGCATCATGTTCCCCCCGCTGACCACCGGCTACGAGAAAAACGGCATGATCAGCGAGCAGGACATGGGCTTCTACACCCGTCTGGCAAAGGGCGGTGTGGGTTACATCGTTCTGGGCGATGTGGCACCCATCAACAGCTTTTCTCCCACCCCCAAGCTGTTTGACGACAGCCAGATCCCTGCCTTCAAGGCACTGGCCGACAGCGTACACGCCTACGGCACCAAGCTGGGCGTCCAGCTCTTCCACCCGGAGTACGACGTAGACGCCATCAACAGTCTGTTTATGCAGAAAAAGTTTGATGAGATGCGTCAGCGCCTGCATCACGACATGATGTTCTTCACCGATGAGGTCAGCGAGGAGATGCTGATGGCCATCATCGATAAGATGTGCGCCTGCGCAGTGCGTGCACAGAAGGCCGGTGTGGACGTCATCCAGATCCACGGCGACCGCCTGAACGGCTGCCTGTGCTCCACCCGCATGAACCACCGCACCGATAAGTTCGGCGGCAGTCTGGAGAACCGCGTCCGCTTTGCCCGCATGCTGACCCGCGCCATCCGCAAGGCTGTGCCGGATATGGTCATCGACTACAAGCTGTCCATCGTCACCCCGCAGCGCGGCAAGGGCGGCATTGACGAAGCCGACGCCGTGCAGTTTGCCCAGTGGCTGGTAGAGGACGGCGTGGATATGTTCCACGTTGCCCAGGCCAACCACACCGGCAACATGGCCGACACCATTCCTCCCATGGGCGTACAGCCCTACGGCTTCTTCGTCAAAATCGCCGGGGACATCAAAAAGGCCGTCAATGTGCCGGTCAGCGCCGTGGGTCGTATCGTGGATGCCGAAATGGCTGCGCGTGTCATCGAGAGCGGCATGGCCGACATGGTTGCCATGGGTCGCCCGCTGCTGGCAGACCCCGACTGGGGCACCAAGATCGCTGCCGGGAAGGCCTGCGATATCCGCCGCTGCATCAGCTGCAACAAGGGCTGCACCGATGCCATCCAGAACCGCCAGTTCCTCTCCTGCGTGCTGAACGCGGAGAATGGCTACGAGAACACCCGCAGCATCCAGCCCGCAGCGCAGAAAAAGAAGATCGCCGTCCTCGGCGGCGGCCCTGCCGGTCTGGAAGCCGCCCGTGTGGCAGCGCTGCGCGGCCATGACGTGACCCTGTTTGAAAAGACCACCACTCTGGGCGGCCAGCTGAACATTGCCTGCGTACCTCCCCGCAAGGAGGAGATGCGCCGCGCCGCACAGGACCTGATCCACGCGGTCTGCAACGCCGGTGTGCACCTGTGCATGGGTCAGACCCGCACCGCAGAGCAGCTGAAGGATGCCGGTTTCGAGGCCGTCATCAACGCTGTGGGCGCACACAGCGCCGCACCCCGCATCCCCGGCATCGACAGCGTGAACGTGGCCGATGCATGGAAGGTTCTGGCCGGTGAGCAGCAGGTGTACGGCACGGTTGCCGTCATCGGCGGCGGCATGGTGGGTTGCGAGACCGCAGAGTATCTGGCTGCCCGCGGCTGCAAGGTGTCCGTTATCGAGATGATGGACAAGATCGCCGCAGGCGAGAGCACCACCATTCTGCCCACCCTGCTGGAAAACTACAAGACCTACGGCGTGGAGCAGTACCCCAGCCACAAGGTCAAGGAGTTCCGCATGGACGCCGTCGTCTGCGAGAACAAGGACGGCGCAGAGGTGACCATCCCCTGCGATTACATCGTGCTGGCTATGGGCGCACGCTCCAACGAATTTGACGCTGCTGCGCTGGAAGCTGCCAGCATCCCGGTGTATTCCATTGGCGATGCCGCCGGCAAGGCTGCGGATATCTCCAACGCCATCCGCACCGGCTACGATACCGCCTGCCAGCTGTAAAACAAAAATATCGTTCTATTTGTGGGTCAGAAACGCCTGTGGGCGCTTCTGACCCACTTTTTTATTGGGGAAGAAAGTAATTTGCAGCGAGGTTGCAAACGCTGCCATAAACCTGTAGACGATGTGTAGGGGACGATGCTTGACCGTTCCGAAACCGTAAGACAATATATCATTATAAAATTTGTGATGCTCAATGATGTAAAAGCTCCGGCGTGGTCAGGTAGCAACGCCCTGCGGCACAGGGATGAAGTACAACAAAAACAGCCCGGTCCAAACGGACCGGGCATTGTGGGTTCCTGTTTACTTTTTCTCGTTCTTCAGCTGGTTGCGCAGCATGATATCGCCAAAGGTCAGGGCGTTGAACAAACCGCCGGCCTTGTTGGCCTGGCGCACAATGCGCGCCGGCAGAGGCTTGCTTTCATCGGTGGAAAGCAATACAATGTGAACCTTATCGGCCACATCGGCATTGCCTTCCTTTTTGGTGGTCAGTACCTGCAGGTACACAACATAGGGGTCATGCATAGAACCATAGTAAATATCGTTGCCGCAGCGCACCAGCGGGCGGCCCTTATAGGTCAGACTGGGGGTAAAAGCCATCTCTTACAACCTTCTTTCGCTGTTGTTGTATCCGAAAAGCCGAAAATATAGCCTGTTTCTACAAACACAGCCGGATTTTGCGTTAAAAGTCTTTGGAATCCACAAAAGATTCCGGCGGCTTTTGCCTTAAATCCGTCTTGCGTTTGCGAAATATGCGTCATTTTCTTTGTTTTCAGTTACACATTAATCAATAAAAAATATTATACCATACAAGATAGGGGATTACAAATCTAATTTTTCGCGTTCGATCTTTTCTTCGTTCAAGGCAACGCGCTGGGTCAAAATGCGCACCTTGCTGTCCAGCTGACTGAGCCGGATGGACATAAAAAACTGTTTGGCCAGCAGCAAAAAGATGATGACGATATAAACAAAATTGATGGGACTCTGGAACCCAAGCAGATACGCCGCCCAGTAGGCAATGCCGGGAAAGATGGCCAAAATCAGCAGAATGCCGCTGAACAGAAGCCAGAAAATGGTATCTTCGATCTGCACCTTAGCCAAACGCACGCGGCGCAGAATATAGGTTGCGGTGATCAGGCTGCCCAACACAAGGCATACACGGATAATTGGCTGATCAAACATGGCTTACAGGCTCCTTTCCGGGTAAGGCGTTTCGGTGTCCCGCTTGCGGAACCACTGAATCAGCAAAATGGAGATGGACATTTTGACCATATATTCAATGCTGCGCCAAAAGGTCAGGTAGCTTTGTCCGGCCTCGCGCTCGCCCATCGTAACTTGTACTTCGCGTACCACAGCGCCGTTTTTGATCAGGTAACTGATGGTATCCGGCTCCGGGCCATAGTTCAAATTTTGGGCAAATTCTTCCACCATGGCGCGGTTGAACAGCCGCATGCCGCTGGTGGGGTCGCAGATTGCACGGCCGGTGGTCAGCCGGATGGACCAGCTGATGATGTAACTGCCCAGCATGCGCAGGCTTTTGGGCTTTTTTACCGTCAAAAAGCGGCTGCCAATCACGATGTCGGCCCCGCTTTCCAGCTCTTCCAGCATGGCGGCGATATATTCCGGTCGGTGCTGGCCGTCAGCATCCAGCTGCATGGCGCAGTCATACCCGTTTTCGGCGGCATAGCGCAGCCCGGTCTGGAATGCACCTGCCAGCCCCAGGTTGACCGGCAGATCGATCAAGCGGAACCCATGTTCCCGGCAGATGGCCGCAGTTTTATCACGGCTGCCATCGTTGACTACAACATAGTCATACTGCGGGTAGTTCTTGACAATGCCGTTGACGACCTTGACAATATTGGCTTCCTCATTATATGCAGGAATAACAATCAGCAATTTTGACATAACAAATGTTCCTTATCCACTTGCCCGGCAAACACCGGGCAGATGTCAGCTTTGGTTTATGATCCCCATCATTTTATCAAATACGGCATCCCATGTAAAGTGCGCGTACACATTGCGGTACGCCGCCTCGGCACAGGCATGGGCGCGGGCGGGATCATCCAGCAGGGTCTGCAGCCCGGCGCGGATGGTTTCCACCGTGGCGTCCTGTGGCTGGCCGGGCAGCACAATGCCGTGGGTATCGTCCGGCAGCAGCTCCTCGGTTCCAGCGGTACGGGTGCACACGATAGGGCAGCGGCAGGCCGCGGCTTCCAGCAAGGTGGTGGGAAAGCCCTCGGCATACCGGGTGGGTAGACAGTATACATCTGCCTGCCGCAGCAGCTGAACCACCGCATCATGCGGCAGGGCACCGGGGGTAACGGCCCCAAGGTCCGCCAGTTCCTGCTGCTGCGGACCGCTGCCAGCCGCCACCAGAACAACGCCCGGCAGCTGGGCCACGGCCTGGGCTAATAATCCGGCGCCCTTTTCGGGAATCAGGCGGCCCACAAACAGCACGATCTTACGGTCGCCAAGGTTCAGCTTGGCGCGCCAGTCTGGCGCGTGGGCGGCTTCCTGTTCCAAAGCAGCGGGGTCAATGGCGTTGGGCATGGTTCCTGCAGCCGTAATGCCAAAGGTGTGCAGCCAGCGGCAGGCAGCGGCGGAAACGCCATAGAACGGCGCGCCGGTGCCGCGCACCAGACGGCAGGCAACCTGCTCATACAGCCGCCCGCAGGCCCCCAGCAGGCCGCTGCCCATCGGCATGTATCCGGTGGAATGGTCAATAACCAGCATGGGGATACCGCGGCGCTTGGCCGCGCGGGCAGCCCAGACGCTTTGGGTGTACATGCGGGTTTGCACCACGCAGAAATCGAGCTTTTGCGCCCAGATTTGCGCGGTCAGCGCGTGGAAGCGCGCCCCCGGCTTGATAACAGGAAAGCGCCCGTTCATGACAGGCCAGACGGGCAGGCGGTAAATTTCAATGCCATCCCCATCAATTTCGTGCTCCGGCAGGTTGGGCAGAGCACTGGTAACCACAATGGCGCGGTGCCCGGCGGCAACAGTGCAGCGGGCAAGGTTCCAGGTGTAGCGCTCCACACCACCCACCGTGGGCAGGTACTGCGCAGAAAAATAACAAATCGTCATCGGGCAATCACCGCAAGCATGGCGTTCAGCAATACCCCGGCGTTGACTACGCACAGGCAGCAGACCAGGGTGCAGGCGGACGGTTTGCCGCTGGCAACCTGAACCCGGCGGGGCAGGCAGGTAAGCAGGAACAACGGCAGCACGGGCAGAAGATACCGCCCCTGGAAGCCGTAAACGGTCTGGTAATAGGTCGGGGTCCACACAAGGCAGCCGACAAAGGCCAATGCGGCGCACAGCAGCGCGGCCAGCGCACACCACACCCGGTAGCGCCCCTGGGGCAGCCCCGGCACGGGAACATCCTGCGCCGGAACGGCGGCATACCACAGCAGCAGGTAGAGCGCCAAGACCCAGAACCAGGCCAGGTCCAGCGAGCTGTAGCTTAAGCTGCCGCCCACAAGGCCGCGCACCCAGTTGTCAGCATCCTGCACCACGCTGCGTACCAGCAGCATAGCCACGGCGGGCAGATTGTGCAGAATGTAACCGGGGGTAAAGGTGGTCTGGTCTTCCTCGCTGGGGGTGCTCTGGCTGTCCCGCACGGTACGGACAGCTTCGATCTCTTTGATCAGCACATTGCGGTCCAGCGGGTAGCGGTCATCCTCCACGCCGGGGTAGATCTGGCAGGCGGAAAGCAACTCTGCACATTCATCACTGCTGAACATGGACTTGAAAAAATCACGGCGGTCAGCATTGGCCAGTCGTTCCCGGCACATTTCGGCGTCGGTGGTCATCAGGTCGCGGTCCAGGTAAACCAGGGAAGCCGCACTCATGAATTCATCATCGGTCAGGCTGGAATGCTCCACTTCCTCCGGGCTGAAGAAAAAGCTCTGGCCCAGAACGGCGGCGGTCACATCGCCCTCCTGCAAGGCCTGCACCCAGAACTCAAGCTCCTTCTGCGGGATCTCGGTCACGCCCTCCACGCAGTAATACAGGCGGCGCACAAAGTTGGAAGCCGTGTTTTCGCGGTACTCGGCAGGCATGTTGGCAAACCGGTTGGAGGTTTTGCCGTCACCCGCGGCAGGGGCGGCATGCAGGGTACGATTGTCAGCTGCCTCTGTTGCTGTATAAGAAACCGCGGCAGCCGGGGTAGAACCCTGTGCGGAGGTGGTTTCCGCCTGGGTAGTCTGATTTTCAAACCCGGCAGAACCGGCCACCGAAGTGACCAGCACAGCGCGGTTGATGCTGAGCGCCAGCAGCACGCATCCGGCCAGATAAGCGGCTTTTTTTGTTGCGGCGCTCTGGCCAAAGCGGCTGTTGGGAATCAGCAGGAACAACGCTGCCAGCGGCAGGTAAACCAGTTTGGCCGGTGCCAGCAGGATGCCGAACACCGCCAGCGGCAGCCACAGCCGTACCGGCAGCACCGTGCCGTCCTTGCAGCCAAAAATCGCCTGCATACACAGCGCAGTAAAGGCAAACGCCAGCCCCAGCAG
This sequence comes from Candidatus Cibiobacter qucibialis, assembly GCA_004000625.1. Lineage (GTDB taxonomy): Bacteria > Bacillota > Clostridia > Oscillospirales > Ruminococcaceae > Gemmiger > Gemmiger qucibialis. The sequence goes on from SAUS01000031.1 coordinate 25,769, forward strand.
CAGGGAATCCCGGCTGAAAGAAGCCGCCAGATGCAGCGTCATGGGCAGCAGGGCCGCCGCAGCGAATACCCGCCTGCCAAACGGCGCAGCTTTAACGGCCAGCGCCGCTAACAAAGCGAACACAATTAAATTTGCTGTGCGCCCCAGCATCAGCGCCGGAACAAAGCCAAGGTGAAAAACATATGCCAGGAACACCGCTGCCGCGCTGAACAGGTACAGCGTGGGATTGCGGTCGGTCTGCAGTTCTTCCAGCGCCGTGTGGCTGTCAAAACTGTCAGGGGTGGTGGTGAACAGGTTTTCGCCCAGTTCCTGCCAGCTGAACACGGTGGTCTTTTCGTTTTGCAGCAGGGGGTCAAAGTCGTGCTCGCGGCGGTAGGTCATATCCAGCGGCACATTGCCCATCCGCCATTCATCCGGCGAGAGCATGTTGGCCCATTTGCAGGCTAAAGTAAAAGACTGGTTGATGTGGTATTTTTCGTCCGGTGCGGCATAGGGCGGCAGCACAAAGCTGTACAGCATGCCAAAGCAGAGCACCAGCACAAACACCAGCCGGTGCAGCGGCATGCGGCCCCGCATGGCAAAATAAATGCCAAGGAACACCACAACGCTGGCCAGCAGCCCGACCAGCAAAAAGAACCGGGTCAAAAATCCGCCAATCTGTTTGTAAGTCACCAGCAGCGCCAGCGTGCCGTCCACGGCTTCGCCGTTTACGGTAAAGGTATCGTTCCACAGCACAGCGCCGTTGCTGCAGCCCACGGTCAACCGGCCGGAACCGGTATACTCCGGTTTCAGCGTCACGCGGTAGTGGCGGCCTGCGCTGCCGGTCACGGGGGTATCCAGCCCCATGCCAGTGTACTGCCCGGCCACAATGTTCGCCATATCGCCGGTGGAGCGGGCCAGCACCTCGCCGGTGTCGGCATCGGCAAGTTCCAGGTGCAGCTCACCGGTGGGCTGGCCGTTGCTGGTGCCAAACACAAAGGCCATGGCCAGCAGGTCATTGTCGGTATCAAAGGTCTGGGCAGCGCCGTTGGCTTCGTCCAGCTCGGCGCTGTACTGGCTGTAATCATCGCTGATGCGCTCCGACAGGCTCTTGTCATTGTTGGGGCGCACCGCGGCCAACCAAACCAGCACCACGGCCAGCAGGCAGGCAGCAGCGGCGCACAGGGCGGTGCCCAGCGGGCTTTTCAGAAAATCCTTTATTTTGCTCATACGGGCTCCTCCCGGTTTTGGTGGTTCAGCGTTCAGGGGGTGTCCAAAACAAACACCGGAATATTTAACGTTTCAGCCGCACCCATCAAATCTCTGCGCCAAAGGCTTTTTTAACGGCGGCAGGCAGGCGGCCGTCCCGCAGCAGGATCTCTTCCACCGTGCCGCGCACAGCGCCCTCGCCGCCTTTTTGGCGGCAGATGAAATCCGCCCGCCCCAACACAGGGCCGGCAGCGTCGGCCGGGCAGGCCACAAAGCCGCACAGGGCCATGGCGGTCAAATCGTTCAGGTCATCGCCGCAATAGGCAACATCCTGCTTGGTCAGGCTGTGCTCAGCCATAAACCTGCTCAAAAAGGCGGCTTTGTCGTGTACGTTCTGGAACAGATAGTCAATGTGCAGGTCCTGGGCACGGTGGCGCACGGCTTCACATTCGCGCCCGGTGCAGATCATAACCTGCATCCCTGCCGCGCGGGCCAGCACGATCCCGGCCCCATCCTTGATGGCAAACTTTTTCAGCTCGTTGCCGGTGGAATCATAGTACACGCCGCCGTCTGTCATGGTGCCGTCTACATCCAGAACCAAAAGTCGAATCATGGGCAAACCTCGTTATTTTGCGTATTCGCTTGGGGTGATAAAGGTCACATCCAGCCCGCAGGCTTTGATGGCACCTGCCATGGCGGTGTTGAACGCAGCTCCGCGCCCGGTGTGAGCGTGCAACAGGCTGTCGGCATAGGCGGGGGTACCGGGCTTGTAGCCATCGGCCCCGGCCAGCAGCACGGCCTTGGCACCGCACAGCCGCAGCAGCCGCAGCAGCATCAGTACACTGTTGCTGCCAAGGGATGCATTCTGCACATCCGGGGCAGCCAGCCGGTCATAATTGACCGCCAGCGCCCCCTGCGGCAGCGGCCGCAGGTTGGAGGTGAGCACAACAGGGCAGGGCAGGGCAGCAAGGTCCAGCTTTTCAAACCGCTTGCTGTTGGTAAAAAATGCGTAATCCGGCTGGCAGAATTCCGGGCAGAAATTGGCCGAAACAATGCAGTCTGCCTTGGCGGCGGCCACAGCGCTGCGCCCAGCTTCCTCCGCCAGGCTGGCACCGGGGGCCAGCACCAGCACGGTCTTGCCGCCAAACGCGGTGCGCAGGGTATCCAGCGCGGCGGTGTCGTCAACGGCGCGGTTCTGGTATTCGCGGTACAGGCGGTCGGCATAGTCTTTATCGTATGCGGTGGCCTTGCTGCGGTCAAAACCGGCCAGAATATGGTTGATGTCCCGGTTGGTCAAATCGCCTTTGTCCAGATAATGCTCGGCGTAATCGCGGTGCAGGTTGTACCGTGCGCTCAGGAAGTAAGCCGGGGTGTAACCCCAGGCTGTCTCGCCTTTCAGCGGGGCGATATGGTCCTGGATGGCATCCATCATCTCGTCAATGTCATAATGGCAGCCAAGGGTCTCGTTCATATAGTCGGCAATCAGCTCAATGGGCAGGTTGCCGGGAATGCGCCCCATGCCCATCAGGCTGCCGTCCACAGTGGTATCGCGGCCCAGGTGCTTGTCCAGAAATTCCTGCGCCAGGCAGAAAGAGAGCGCCATGTTCTCATGCAGGTGCAGCCCCACGCGGATATCCGGGGCCAGGTTGTGGTCCACCAGGCTGACGATGCGCTCTAAGTCACGCCGCCGCATGCTGCCGAAGGTATCCACAATGGAGAACTGGTACGGGTGAATCTCGTTTACCTGGTCTAAAATCCACAGCAAGTCTTTGTCGGCATAGCCCATAATGTTGATGGGGTTGATGGACAGCTTGTACCCGCGGGCCTTGGCTTCGCGGGCAAAATCCATGCCTTCGCGGATATCGTAATCGTGGGCGGTAATGCGCAGCATCTCAATGCCGTGCCCCTCATAAGGGGACAGCTTGGCAATATCATAATTGGAGCGCATGGCCATGCCGCTGTACATGGTGCTGCCGGTGTGGGCAGGCAGCAGTCTGTTCAGCTCTTCAATGGTGTTGCAGACGGTCACATCGGGGTTGTAGCCATCCACATTGCGCAGAAAGCCCACTTCCACAATGTCAGTCCCGGCGCGGGTCAGCGAGGCGATAATATCTTTGGCTGCAGCAAAGCCCCAGTTCCAGCTGTTCACATAGCCGCCGTCACGCAGGGTGCAGTCCAACAGTTTAATATCGGGCATTTATTCTTTTCCTTTCAGGATTTCGCTCACAAGGGCAAGGTCCTTGGGGGTGTCAACGCTCACAGTCTTGTACGGGCTGACGATGGCATGTACCTTGTGGCCGTTTTCCACAAAGCGCATCATATCGTTCTCTTCGGCTTTTTCCAGAATGGACTTCGGTGTTTCGTGGTAGAACGCCAGCGCCCGGCGGGAGTACAGCTGAATGCCGGTCACCTTCTCGTATTCAAAATCCAGCGTGCCTTTGGGGTAGGGAATGGGGCTGCGGGAGATCATCAAAATTTCCCGTGCGGCGTTGGTCACGACCTTCTGGTTGGAAAAATCGATCACATCCGCGGGGTGCTCCATCCGGTTGGTCAGCACGGCGACATAATACGGGTCCTCCGGCAGGGTATCCGGCAGAATCAAATCAAACGCCTTTACGTTGATCAGCGGCTCGTCACCCATGATCTGCAGATACAGGTCGGCTTCCACCTTGGTGGAAACCTCCCAGATGCGCCCGGTGGGGGTGTCATGGTCGGGGCTGGTCATGCAGTATTCCATGCCGTAGGTGCGGCAGGCTTCGGCAATGCGCTCATCATCGGTGGCGATAAACACATCATCGAGCTTTTTGCACTTTTTGGCTTCCTGGTACACCCACCAGATCATGGGCTTGCCCAAAATATCCGCCAGCGGCTTGCCCGGCATCCGCGTGCTGGCATAACGGGCGGGAATAACGCCGATAAGTTTCATAGTAAGCAACCTCCTAAAAGAAGCATTGGCTCCCCTTTGAGGGGAGCTGTCCGCGCAGCGGACTGAGGGGTGGTTCCCTAAGAAAGAGTTATAGGGCAATACCGCATAATTCTAAGTGCCGATACGGCGAGCGAGGTGCGGCAG